>CANQJF010000008.1 GCA_947624225.1 uncultured Clostridia bacterium | reverse complement strand
GATACACTCGGCCCCGTTGGGGCCTCGGTATGACAGCGGAGGCCCATTGCCTCGGGCGGACGAAATGACAGCGGGAGCACAGGATTCGCGGGCATTATGAAAGCGGGAGGATAGGGCTCGCGGGCGCGGATGGGGCGTTTGACAAAAATCAAAGCGAGGACAGATTGGTCCTCGCTTGTTTTGCGTTTGGCGCCCATATTCCGTGTTTCATTCTCGGTGCTCGTTTTCCGTGCCCATTTTCTGTGCTTCGTTCGAGGCACTCGTTCCGCGCCGATTTCCCGCATGTCTTTCTCCTCATTCCCTCCCTTTCAATCGACTGCTTCGAGCAGGAAACTTACTGGCCGAAATCCGTCGTTGCAGGAGATCATGGCAGAGCGCTTGTCTTTCATCCAGCCGTCATAGATATCCTGTCCGCCGCAGGCGAGCGTCATGACGAAAGGGGCCATGCTCTCCCATGCGCTATTGCAGAGGCCCTCCGGCTTCTTTATGCCGTCGGAGAAAAACACCTGTCCCTCGCGCATGTCGCAGGGGTTCGAAAGAGGATTTTCGTAGCGTTCCATCAAATCCTTGTAGCAGGCCGTCCGCATGACGGTGATTTTTACGCGTTTCATGATGTCCTCCGAGGGGCCGCGCTTGCGGCTCTATTTTCGGCTCCCGACGACGATGAGCGGCACATTCATTTCCCCCGCCGTGAGAGAGGTATGGTGGCCCTTGAAATCGTGGGAGCGTGCGTTCAGTTTTACGACTTTATGCGTCTTTCCGACGGCAATGTAGTCGCCGAGCGACCGTGCATGCACGCCCGCCGGCGCGCCGAAGTAGTTCTCCTCGATGAGCTGTCTGCTCTCGAAGAGGGCGAAGTCCTCCCCGTAGCGGCTCTCGAACAGCTCGCGAAATTGCCTTTCGCGCCCCTCCTTTACCTTGAAAGCGGGCGCCCGCGATTCCAGATAGGGCGGCCAAGCGAGCGTGGAGAGCAGCGCTTCGTCGCGGTAGAGCTCGATGTTGCCGTCGATGTCCACCTGCCCGTGGTCGGCGGTGATGACGAACAGCGTCTCGGGGAGTTCTTCGCAGAGGGCTTGGAGCCCGCGATTGAGCGTGCCGATGGTCAAATGCGCCTCCTCGGAGGAGACGCCGAAGCGGTGCATGACGGAATCTGGCTCCGAGCAGTAGGCGTAAATAAATTGCTTGCCCGGGGTTTGGGCAATGCGCTTGATGTAGCCGCACAGTTCCTCGAAAGTCGTCCAGACATACCTGTTTGCACCGTCGTGCTGCCAATACGAGGGGACGACGACGCTCGTCGTATACCCCGCCGTTGCGCGCATGTAAAAGGGCTCAATGGGGAGCCTCTTTCGGACATGCCCCCTCTCGATGGGCTCTCCCGTGAGCGAATTGACGTCGAGGAAGAGGTCGACGGGATGGCCGAGATCCTCAAAATACAAGCTCCATCCAAACCAGCCGTGTTCCATGGGGGACTTGTTCGTGAGCAGTGTCGTCGTCGCGTTGGTCGTGGTGGAGGGGAACACCGACGTCAGCACCCGACGGATGTTTTGCCGCAGAAAGGCGTCCTCGGGCAAATTTTTCTCGATGGGGTGCATCCCGAGCCCGTCGAGGATGAGAAAGACGACGCTTTGATAGCCCTCTTGCAGCTCTTTGAGGAGATCGGAAAGGACGGGCTTTTCGTTGGGACAGCCCAAAAATTCCGCGAGGGTCGCGCTGACATTGAGAATGCTGTTGGAAAAATCGGGTTTGATGAATGGTTGCATGCGTCACCTGCCGTCGCCGTGGTTTGCATCCATTCTATCACATCCGCGCAAAAAAGACAAGCGCTGAAAGCATCCGAGCGGCGCTTTGCACACAATATGAATTTGCAAACAAGATGAAAGGGGCCCGCGCGGAAAGAATGCTTCAACGCAGAGGACTGTTTGGGCGGCCTGCCCTTGATCTTAAAAAAATTTTTTGATGTGGGGCGGGGGACTGTTTGAAAAAGCTCCGCGCGAGGTATAATATATATGAACAAAGGAAGCGGCGGGCAACGAAAAGCCCCGGCGCCGCGCGGCCCCCTCCGCGCCCCTGCCTCGGCCCGCCCATTGCCGCAGCCTCCCGCGCAAATTTCAAGAAAGGAGATAGAAAGATGAAATACGAACTGCAAACCAAGAACAAGAATTACGACTTTTTCGATGCGCTGGATGATTTTTTCAAGCCCATGTTCTTTGAGGAGACCAAGGAACCCAGAACGGACATCAAGGAATCGGAGGATCGCTATGAACTCGACCTCGAATTGCCCGGCTATGCGAAAGATGAGATCAAAATTTCCCTCGAAAAGGGATATCTCACCGTGACGGCCGAAAAGCAAAAGAGGGAAGAGGACGGCAAGAAATATTTGCGCAGAGAGATCCGCGAGAGCACTTCGAGGAGCTACTATGTCGGCACCGAGGTGATGCGCGAGCAGATCAAGGCCAAGTATGCAAACGGCATCCTGTCGCTGACCGTGCCCAAGGCACAGCCCCGTGATACGGCCGAGAAGAACTTCATCGACATCGAATGACTTTCAAAAAAGCAACGAAAAACCGCCCGCTCGGGCGGTTTTTTTAGAGAGAAAAGATGGGCTGAGGGGCGGTGCAAAGGTGGATTTTTGCCTTGAAGTATGGTATAATGGGCCTCGGAAAGATGAGAGGGGGATCCCCGCAGAGCTTAACTTACTTTTATGATGGAGAGGAAAAGATGATAGGGGCGATCATAGGAGACATTGTCGGCAGCAGATTCGAATTCGTCG
Organism: uncultured Clostridia bacterium; assembly: GCA_947624225.1. Classification (GTDB taxonomy): domain Bacteria; phylum Bacillota; class Clostridia; order Christensenellales; family Borkfalkiaceae; genus Gallimonas. The sequence continues at coordinate 52,973 of CANQJF010000008.1, read as the reverse complement.
AAAACGATAACCGCGGCAAGAACTTCGAATTTTTCACGGGGGCATGCCGCGCCACAGACGATACTTTCATGACGGTAGCCGTTGCGCAGGCGCTGTTCCTTTGCAGGGGCGACTACTCCACACTTGCCGGCAAGACCGTCAACTGCATGCGCGCCGTCGCAAGGGCTCATCCCAACACGGGGTGGGGTGAAAAGTTTTATCATTGGCTGTTCGACGGCAATTCGGCTTTGCCGATCAACAGTTATGGGAACGGAGCGGGGATGCGGATCAGCCCTGTGGGATGGGTCGCGGATTCCGAAGCGCAATTGAAATTGCTGGCGAACACCGTTACCGGAGTGACCCACAATCATCCCGAGGGGTTGAAAGGGGGCGAGGCGGTTGCGCTCTGTGTCTATCTTGCGCGCATCGGCGCAGAGAAAGCGACCATTCGAGAACGCGCTGCCGCATACTATCCCATCTTAAACGATCCGTCTTTCACCGTTGTAAACCTGCAAACCTCATACGGATATGACGATCTCGGGAATTGGGTAACGTGCCAAGGGAGCGTCCCCCATGCGATTTTGGCATTTTTGGAGAGCGACGGCTTTGAAGATGCCGTTCGAAATGCCGTGTCGATCGGCGGGGATTCGGATACGATAGGGGCGATGGCGGGCGGGATCGCGGAGGCCTATTACGGGGTGCCGGCCCATTTGGAAGAGCAGGCGCTTTCCTATCTCTCCGACGACTTGAAAGGGATCTATTACGCGTTTGGACCGATCAGAAAGCCGCGGGCCCGACGGTGAGACCCCGCTCTTACAAGTCGATATTTGCGATGACGCAAATTGCTTGGATGAAGTAGCCGAGATGGATTGTGACAAAGGGGAGACTGTCGGTGGGCAGCTCCATGAGGAATGCGCCGCTTTCTTCTCCGATCCAAAATCTTTCCTTGATCGCGTTTAATTTTTCCCGATAGTTTTCAAGGTTGATGTCCCTCAATCGGAGATAATCGGTTGTCGTTCCGCAGTCTGTTATGACGGGCCTGCCGTCCGTTGTTTGGGAAAATCTCAAAGCAATGCTTTCGTCGCTGTCCACATGGTAAAAGGACGGGGTGACAAAGACAGCGCCGTTTTCGTGTCTCACCGTGATATCTTTTCCGAATTGTTCGATGAGCTGTTCTATGTCGAGCATGGGGGGAGCACCTCACAATAAATTTTTTTTTGCGATCCCGCGATCTGTCCGCGCGGATTTCCCACCCACGGACTTGATAGGTGGGTACCATGTCCGAAAATGAGCACCCGCCGGCCGAGCCGACGGGTCACTTTGTTTCGGATCGGGCCAAGGGGGGGGCTATCTTCTCTGCAAAGCGGGGAGGAAGCGGAAGATCCGTTCGGTGGAGAGCGAGTTCGGCCCGTGGGTGGGCATGGAGAATAGCTCGTCCTTGCTCAGCCAGCGGAAATCCACCGTCTCTCCCTCCTGCAAGGTGACGCTTTGCTTGTCTTGATCGGTGATGCAGAGGAACTCCACATACAGCTTCCCGGGCACTCTGTCACGCCCCACCTCGGACATGGTACCCCGAATTCCCGTTTCTTCGAGGAGCTCCCGCTCTGCACAGGCAAGCGGCGTCTCCCCCCGTAGGGCGCTGCCGCCCGCAGAGGCCTGCCATGTCCCGCCGAACAGCTTGCGCGGATCGCGCTTCATGATGAGATAGCTGCCGTCGGTATGCTGCACGAGGATGTCCGCGACGATGTGATATAACCCCTCCGGGACGGGCTTTCCGCGTTCGAGGACGATCCCCTCGATGAGGTTGAAGTTTTCGTCATAGGCATCCCACAGTTCCATGCCTCGCCTCCGAAAGAAGTTTGATGGGGTCTCGTCCCCGAGAGGGCGCTCAGAAGCAGATCGGCCCGCAATAGCTTAGCCCGCAATGGCCGGGCAACGGCTCAGCCCGCCTCTGCCATGGGGCGCTTTTTCTTTTTTTTGAGCTCGCTCTCGATCTCCGCGCACGCCTCCTCGATCTCCACTTCCGTGTCGTCGAGGGGGATGCCGTCGAGGATGTCCTGCAAGTGGTATTCGCGGTTGAGGTAGCGGATGGTCTGGTAGCCGATGACGGCCGTGAGGGCGCCGCTGACCAACCCCTGCACCGAGGAATCGATGATGGCCGCGATGGCGCTTCCCAAAATGGGGATGCCCCTTACGGCCTCGCCCATCGTTCTCACCACGCTTCCGCCGATGTTGACATTGCCCAGCCCGTAAGCAACGAGGGAGTTGGCAATGACCTGCACGAAGATCTTTGCGAGCTTTGCATCGGAGGGGCGGAACCCGTAGAGGAACACGAGGTCCTTGATGAGCTGCATGTTGACGACCACGATGAGCGCGGCATCGATGGTGGCCGTCTGGGAGAGCGCGGAGTAGGCGGCGGACTTCATGGAGCTCTTAAAGATGAGCGACTTTGCCGACTTCTTCACCGAGCCCTTGTAGAGTTCGGTCAAATTCTTCTTGACGCCGGCTTCATCCCCTGTTTTCATGGCGATGGCGAGCTGTCCCACGAGTTGGGAATCATACCATCCCGCACCGTCCACGCGCGCGGAGAAGTCGATCATCTTATCCGCAATGCTGTGGCGCATCTTTTTGTTGTGGCGTTGCGCCTTGCGCGCCGTGAACGCGTTGACATTGGTGACGAAGTATCCCGTACGCAAGATCTTGATGAGGGGAACGATGAACACGAGGATGTAGATGACCAAGCAGACCGCCATCATGGCAAAGCCCGCATACATGTTGATGTCGTACACGCGCAGTGCCAAGAGAGCGAGCAGGACGAAGAGGAATACGCCGATGACGGCCGCGGCGCCGCCGATGAACAGTTTTGCTCCGCGTGCGTTTTGGCGCTTGACATACTTCTGCTCGTAATCATAGATGCTCATCTTTTTTTCGGTGCTCTGGGCGGGCTCTTCCCGTAAAGGCGCGGGATCGCGGGGCTCCACCGGTGCGAGCGCCGTAGATTTCTTCTTCATACGATTGCTCCTTGGAGTTCTTTTGTATCCATTGTATCACATGCGCGGGCATTTGTAAAGTGAAATCGGTCTGAAAGAAATTCCCATGCGCCCGCAGGCGGGGAGCGCGCGCAAAGCCTTGACTTTTCTTCGCCGGAGGGTTATAATAAAGATATGAAAAACAAGAGGACGACAGTTTACGAGGACGAATACCGCAGGGAGCAGGAATACCGCAAAAAGCACACGGTCACCTGCCCGCATTGCGGAAAAGAGATCTTAGACCACATGACGGAATGCCCGCACTGCAAGGGGAAAGTGGATACCAAGCGCTACCAGCCCCTCTCCGACAGCAAGATCAAAAAGATCCGCATCGTCACCTACACCGTAGGGATCGCGGTTGCGCTCGTCATCTTGGTGCTCTATTTCACGCTTTGGAGATCTTAAACGGAACTCAAATCCGGAGCTCAAAACGCCCGTTTGGGCCTAAATTGCCCTCAAAACCCCACTCTACTCTGGGTAGAGTGGGGTTTTTCTTGCGTAGAGTTGCATATTTTTCCAAAAGAATTGCCAATACAGGAGGTGGAATCGCGGCAAAAAAGAGTAGGATTCGAAAAAGCAGAAGTAGGTTGTATTTTGTGCCGCCGTGAGCTATCATGGGAGAAAAGGAGGCACGCCATGGAAATTGCCGTTCGCAGAGGGTTTCAATCATTCTATACCAAGGGGGAGGAGATATTTAACGCCGTTTCGCACATCGTGGGCGGGGCGTTCGGGCTCGCCGCGTGGGTGACGCTTCTCTTCTATGCGAGGGGCATCGCGCAGCAGATCGCCGTCTCGGCATTCGGATTCGGGATCGTGGTGCTCTACACCATGAGCGCGCTCTATCACTTTCTTCCGAGCGGCCGTGCAAAGGGAGTGTTCCGCATCTTCGACCACTGCACCATCTATCTTCTCATTGCGGGGACGTATACTCCCTATTGCCTCATCCCGCTCTATGGCACGGCGGTGGGCTGGACGGTGCTCGCACTGCAATGGGGGTGCGCCATCGGGGGGATCACGATGAATGCCATTGCCATGAACAACAAGGTCGTCAAAACCATCTCCATGGTGCTGTATGTCGTCATGGGGTGGATGGCAATCGTCTTTCTCCCGCCGCTTCTGCCCATCGTCTCGCCCGCATGCTTTCAGCTCTTGCTCGCGGGAGGGATCGCCTACACGGTGGGCATCGTCTTTTTCGCGTTAGGCAAGAGGGTGCGCTATTTCCACGCGGTGTGGCACCTCTTTGTACTCCTCGGCACCGTGCTGCAATTCGGGAGCATCTTCTTGATGATGTAAAGGCAAACTTCATGCGGCGCGCGGGCTTCGGGGAAGCCCGCGCGCCGCTTCTTGCTCTCCGCTTTTTCCCACCGCTTTCGGGCGCCGTAAAATTTTGTATGGACCGTTGACAACATGCCTCTCTTCCCGTATAATAGAACTATGAAGCGAACATTCGCCGGCATGGCAACAAGTCTCGTCGGCATCGCGTGCAATCTCATCCTCTCCGCGGCGAAGATCGCGGTGGGGCTCCTGTTCGGGCTGGTCTCCGTCATCGGCGACGGCATCAACAACCTGAGCGACTGCGCAAGCGGGGTCGTCTCGCTCGTCTCCTTTTGGATCGCGGGCAAGCCCGCCGACCGGCAGCACCCTTACGGGCACAGGCGCGTGGAATACATTGCCGCCATGCTCACGGGGTTTTTGATCCTGCTCGCCGCGGCAGAGCTCATCCGCGTTTCGGCCGAGACGATTGCCGGCGGGGGCCTCGTCATGGCGGAATGGCCCGTCTATGCCGTTCTGGCGCTCTCGGTGGTTGTCAAGTTTGGCATGTTTGTGTACTTCCGTCTCCGGGCAAAGCGCTTGCGGTCGGAAGTGCTCAAAGCGGTCTCGGCCGACAGCCTGAGCGACTGTGTCGCAACCGCCGCCGTCATCGCGGGGACGGTGCTCTCCGCCTCCGGCATTCCCGCGGACGGGTGGACAGGGCTGGTCGTGGCGCTGTTCATCGTATGGGAGGGAGTGAAAGTTGTCCGCGATGCGAGCTCGGAGCTCATGGGGCGCGCGGCCGATGGGGAACTCACGCGTGCGCTCGAAGCGCGCATCCTCTCCTCTGAGAATGTGCTGGGATTTCACGATTTGCGCATATTCAGTTACGGACATGGTATGGCCTATGCGACTGTACATGTGGAAATGGACGCGAAAATTCCGTCGATGGAGGCGCACGGCATTCTCGATGCAATCGAACATGCGGCGGCGGAAGAGACGGGCGTCTTGCTCACGACGCACCTCGATCCCGTGGACCTCACGGATCAGGCGGCGGATGAACTGAAACAAAGGATCTTGGAGGAAGCGCAAAAGGTGGCGGAGGGGATCACGCTGCACGATTTTCGCATCGTGCGCGGCGTCATGACGAAGGTGATTTTCGAGGCCACCGTTCCGTTTTCGTGTAAATGGAAAGATGAAACCGTCCGGAGCGAGTTGGAGAAAATTGTGTCGGCGCAGGGCGAGTACATCCCCATCGTCACGGTGGGGCGCGCCTGATCATCAAAATGCGTGCGCAGAGCGCATACAAAGGGGGAATTTATGCATCATTTAAAGACGTATCTGCACATTGTCTGTCCCGGGGAGCAGGCCGAGGCGTGCGCGCGGGCTATTTCCAAATTCACCGACGACTTTTCGCACATCCAATGCGTGAACGGCGCCATCTCCTATTCCGTCTGTGTCAACAAGGACTATGATGTGGACGTCAATGAAATGCTTCGCAAGACGCTTGCGCCCTTTTTCGGACGGGAGGCGGAGTTGAAAGAGGCGCTTGCCGCGGCGGGCGCGACGTCTGCCTATGTGGAGATCGTGGCCGATCTCGACCACAAGAGCGATGAGCCCACACCCATTTTGGGATTGGATGGCGACATCATTGCTTTCTGCTATCTCTCGGGCATTCTGCCCGATCTCGACTATTATATATAGGTATCTATAAGTATTGATTTGAGATATAGACAAAAAACGCGGCACCCATGTCCGCGAAAGGAGTGATAAAATGAAGAGTTTCGGAGTAAAACCCTATTTGTTCCCCATGCCCGCATACATGATCGGGACGTACAACGAGGACGGCTCTGTCGACGTCATGATGATGGCGTGGGGCGGGATCTGTGCCGAGGACATGGTTGCCCTCAACCTCGAAGAGAGCCACAAGACGGTCGCCAACTTGCGTGCGCGCGGCGCTTTCACTTTGGCGGTGCCCGGCATATCGACGCTCAAAGAGTCTGACTTCTTCGGGATCGCCTCCTCCAACCAAACGGAGGACAAGTTCTCCTGCACGGGACTGCATGCGGCAAAGAGTGAGCGCGTAGACGCGCCCGTCATCGAGGAGTATCCCCTCACGCTCGAATGTACCGTCGTGGAGATGCAGGAGCAGCCCTATGGCTTGCGCGTGCTTGGCAGAATCGAAAATGTTCTCGCCGATGAGAGCGTGTTGGACGAGAAAGGGAGGATCGACGCGGCCAAGTTGCAGACGTTTGTGTTCGACCAGATGCGCCACGACTATTTTGCCATCGGCGAAAAAGTGGGCACGGCATGGAAGAGCGGGGCAGCTTTGTTGAAAAAATGACCGCAATGCCCCGCGAAATGGGTAGGAGGTGGGGTGGCGACCAAGGCTTGATGGAGCCCTTGCCCACCCCTTGAGGGGTGGGTGTCACCGAAGGTGACGGAAGGGGTGTTGCTTAATTAGAATGCCCCCCGCTCCGTCTCGCTACGCTCGCCAGCTCCCCCTCAAGGGGGTGCTCCCTGCCCCCTGTCGAATTCAAGAAATAAAAATCGGCGGACAAAGTATCTTTGTCCGCCGCATCGTTTTTGTCATTCGGGATTTATAAACGATAACCCTTGCCGCCATATTCCGGTTTAACTGATAATGGAAAGTTTGGCGGAATAGACCGAAGTATTTCTTACCATAAAATAAAATGTTTTTACTTCTCCGGAAGAAAGCCATGCGCTGTCTATCGCATATGTCCAATCCGTATCAAGCATTGTATTGTATCTGTCGTAGAAAACAGCTTTTACCTTGACGTATCTGTACATTGTCGCTGTTCCATACAGGGAGCTGATATTCGTAATACTGCAATAAACATAAGAATAATTGCCGCTTTGTTTTATGCTTGTGACTTTTAAAGACAGTCCAAGGGAGGGGCTGACCGTGTAATCATTGTAAGATGACCCGCTTCCTGAGCCGTAATCATCTTTTTCACTATTGACAATGCCACAATCCACAAAGCCCCATATTGAAAACGACAAACAGCATATTGCCAATAGGAGCAAAAGAATACGCTTCACCCATGTTGTTGGGAATGTACCGATTTTCAAAGAAAAACATAAAATCACTTTGGCGATGACAGACAGCAATCCGATCATCATAAAAATAATACTTATGATCGAAAGTACAACCGTGAAAGTATATCCGTCAAACAAATACACTTTTCCATAAGCGGCTGCTCCAATTATCACGATTCCGAGGAAAAGAACAATGCCAACAGTACCTGTTATGTAAAGAGCGAGTAAAATCTTGTCGAGCAACTTTACAGTTTTTTCTGAAAGAGTTTTGCGCTTTGGAGCTGTCTCTTCGAAGTTTTCTTCGGGAGTAACGATTGTTTCCGATGCGTCACCGCCCGGCTTTTCTTCGCTTTCGACGGATGTGCCGCATGCGGGGTAATCATTCTCCCTGTACCACTTTTCGCCACATTCGGGGCAAAAATTGCCCTCAAATTCTGTTCCGCATTTTGTGCATTTGTGCATAAGATTTCCTCCAAAAAAGTATTTGCGGGCAAAAAATAAGGGCACCCGACAAGGATGCCCGCACGAATGTATCCTCGTCGTTTGCCTCACAACTTAATTTCTTCCCCATAAATAAGGACGGAAATATTAGGATACAACTATGCCACAGCAGTATCCTTATTCTATAGAGAAGTTCAATATTAAGTTGTGAGGCTCTTTCATTTTACCACAGGCTACAAATAATTGCAAGCAGATTGCTAATTAAATTTTGAAAAAATGACTGTCGGCATCATTTCACGGGCGAAGCCCGCTCGTACCGCGCTTCGCGTAATAGGGTAGGGGGCTCATCCTCCACGAAAGCAAAAAAGGCAGGGCAGCGAAAATGCTGTCCTGCCTTTTGGAGTACCCACCGAGGCTCGAATGTGGAGTCGATGGTGTCGGGGGAACAACCAGCTCTCAAAATATCTTGTTTAATATGAAACATTTTGCAAATCTTGAACAAAGCAATACGCATAATAAACGAAGAACAGCCCCCGAATTAACAGGGACTGTTCTTTTGTGAGGCTCTTGGGAGTCGCACCCAATGCGGAAAATCCATTTACGTTGTATCTGTTTATTCCTGCACTATTTGTTCTCATTCAGCCGCACAAACCTCATGACTTCCGCAGTAGCCTACCGAATTTTCAAGTATCATAACAATACCTCCTAAAATAATTTTTAAAATTAGTGAAACAGAAATTTCAACTGGAAGCTTCGTTTCTTTTTTAGAAGGATTGTACAAAATTGAAAGAGAAATTATTTCACACAGGACAGATAAAACAGTTAATGGAAATTTTATGTTGGCACGGAAAAACACTTTTTCCGTGCCAACGCTGGTGTACCCGCCGGGGCTCGAACCCGGAGTCGACGGCGTCGGAGGCCGTAATGTTATCCAATTACACTACGAGTACGTGTTTTAGGATTGTTATCGTGAATCAAAGACGGCGTACTTCGCCGCAAGGCGGCTCGTGAGCCACATAAGGTTACACAATTGAAGCGTGGCTATCGGAGGCCGTAATGTTATCCAATTACACTACGAGTACGTACGGATCCCGTCTTTTGTTTTTCCATTATAGCACATTCTTCGGAAAAATGCTTTATATTTTCGGCCGAATATGGTAAAATGAAGAAAAAATTTTTACGGAGCGGGCTATGGCTGAAAAAACGGGCGCACAAACCGAAGCTCTTCGGGCGGGCAACCTCATAGATAAAATCCCTTCGGGCGGCGAAAAAGAGGGCTTAACCGCGGACATGGTATGCCACAAAGAGGTCAAGAAGCAAAAAACTGTCGTCGTCGGGCTCTCGGGCGGGGTGGATAGCTCCGTGGCTGCCTTAATTCTCAAACAGCAGGGCTACCGCGTCATCGGGCTCTTCATGCGCAATTGGGAGGAGACCGACGAGAATGGCGCGTGCACGGCCGATGAGGACTTTGAGGACGTCAAGCGCGTCGCCACGCTGCTCGACATCCCTTACTATACCGTCAACTTTGCCAAGGAGTATATGGATCGCGTCTTTTCCTACTTCCTCCGCGAGTATGCGGCGGGGCGCACGCCCAATCCCGACGTTCTTTGCAACCGTGAGATCAAATTCGGCCCCTTTAAGGAGTACGCCAAGGCGCTCGGTGCGGACATGGTAGCCACCGGGCACTATTGCGGCATCGCGCACGAGAAAGGGGTGCACCGCCTCTTGAAAGCGAAAGACCAAAACAAGGACCAGACGTATTTCCTCTGCCAGCTCTCCCAAGAGCAGCTCGACGGGGTGCTCTTCCCGCTCGCGGACCTCACCAAGGGGGAAGTGCGCGAAATTGCCCAAAAATACGACCTTGCAACGGCGGCGAAGAAAGACTCCACGGGCATTTGCTTCATCGGCGAGCGCAATTTCCGCAATTTTCTCAAAACCTATCTCCCCGCAAAACCGGGGCGCATCGTGACGCTCGGCGGCGAGGACGTGGGCGAGCACATGGGCCTCATGTATTACACCCTCGGGCAGCGGCGGGGGCTCGATCTCGGCGGCAAAAAGGGGGAGGAGGGACGTTGGTTTGTGGTAAAAAAGGACCTCGCCGGCAACATTCTCTATGTCTCCCACGGCGACGAGACGCCGCTCATGAGCAGGGGCTGTTTGGTGCAGGAGATGAATTTCATCCCACCCATGTCTGCGAACGAGCCTTTCGAATGCGGTGTGAAGCTCCGTTACCGCCAGAGCGAGCAGCGCACGCGGGTCATCCCCCTTGCCTCCGGGTTGAGGCTGGAATTCGCGGAGCCCCAGCGCGCCGTGACGCCCGGGCAATATGCGGTCCTCTATGACGAGACGGCCTGCCTCGGCGGCGGCGTCATCACCGAAACGTTCTGAGCTTTCCCCTCCCTTGCGCGTTCAAATGCCCGGGGAGGGGATTTTTTGCGGTTTTTGTTTAAGCGCTCCTCCGGGCCGCGCACGAAAAGTCGTCCAAACAGGGCGCGCCCGACAAGTTCACCGAACAAGGCGCCCTCATAAGGCGCCCGAACACTTTTCACGGGCGAAGCATCGAGCTGCCGGGAGACGGCTGCCCGTTTGCATGATGTCACAACTTTTCGCATAAAATAGTGGAGAAATGAGGTTCGGCGAGGAGATTTCCAAAATACTCGGCGGGGAGGATCCCGCGCGCATCGCGTATACCGTCTCAGGGAGCGGGGCGTATCTTCGAAACGTCAAGCGCATCACGGAGTTTTCGTCCGCGTGCGTTGCGCTCGCGGGAAAGCGCGGCGGCATCAAGCTCCAAGGCGCGGGGTTGACCATCGTAAAGTATGCGGCGGGCGATGTTGTCGTGCAGGGCGCCGTGCAAAATATCTCCGTGACCGATTGAGGGAAGGGCCATGCTCGGTACGATAGGTTTTACGGTGCACAGTCTCTCTGCGGGGAGGGTCCCCGACAAACTTGCGCGAGAAAATATTCCCGTGCGTTTTTGTCGTGAGGTGCAAAAAAATGTCCTCGAAGTGCACATCCGCGCCAAAGACATGAAAAAAGCATTTGCAATTTTGCGCGGTTCGTGTTATGATATAAGTGGCGTGAAATACTATGGACTTGCGCGCGCGCGACAGCTGTTGCCCCGCGCCGCGGGTCTACTCCTCGGCGCACTTATGTTCTTTTCGGCCGTGCTCTTCTTTCAGAGCCGCGTGCTCGAAGTGGAGGTGACGGGGAATGGCGCCTATTACGAACGCGAGGTTCGCGCCATCCTCCGCGAGGAGGGGATCCGGGAATTTTCCGCCATGCCCAAGGACACCGCCCTTGTTACGGCGCGCGTTCTCTCCCTCCCGCGCGTGGAATTTTGCGCTTTCAAGCGCCAAGGCGGCGTGCTCTCCGTTGAGGTGCGCGTGAGCGAAGATGTGCAGCCCATCGCGGGCATGCCCCTCGTTGCGCCCGTCTCCGGCACGGTTGTGCGGCTCACCGTCATCCGCGGAACGCCCCTCGTTCAACCGGGGGACGAAGTGGTGCAGGGGCAGACGCTCGTGGATGCCTATCTCCTTGCGGGGGAGGAGCGGATTCCCTCGCTCGTCATCGCATCCGTGGCGTTGCAGCGGGAGGTCTCCGCGGAATACGCGCTCTCGCGGGAGAACGCGCTGGCACAGGCCCTGCTCGATTTCGGGCCGCTCGAAAATTTACATACCGAAAAAACAAAGCACGGTTGGAGGATCGCGGGGCTCATGACTAAGACCGCCTCCGTCAACCTCGCTTAGGAGGAAATTTGACTGTCATTGTGGAAACGGGCTCGTCGGACAAGCTCAGCGCCGTCATCGGCGTGTTCGACGAAAATTTGACGACAATTGCGCGCGAGCTGGGGCTCATGACGCATGTGGAGGGGACCTCTGTCGTGCTCGACGGTGAGACGGAGGCCGCGCACATCGGCGAAGAGGTCATAAAGAGTTTGCTCGCAATCGTTGCGGCGGGGGAAAATATCGACAAGACGCGCTTGCTTTACTGCATCGAACTTGCACGGGAGGGCCGTGCGGGCGACATCGCGGGCATCATGCACGGGGTGGTTGCCGTCACTTCCCGCGGGAAGCCGGTGAAGTGCAAGACGGTCGGCCAAAAGACGTATGTCGACGCCGTCCGCGCCAACACCGTCACTTTCGGGGTGGGGCCTGCCGGCACGGGCAAGACCTATCTCGCCGTCTGCCTTGCCGTGGCCGCGTACAAGGGCAAAGAGGTGGAGAAGATCATCCTCACGCGTCCGGCCGTGGAGGCGGGCGAAAAGCTTGGCTTCCTCCCCGGGGATCTGCAAACCAAGGTGGATCCCTATCTTCGGCCGCTGTACGACGCTTTGCAGGAGCTCTTCGGCTTCGAGACCTACCAAAAGCTCATGGAGAAAGGGGTCATCGAGGTGGCGCCCCTCGCCTACATGCGCGGCAGAACGCTCTCCGACGCCTTTGTCATCTTAGATGAGGCGCAGAACGCGACGCGGGAGCAGATGAAGATGTTTTTGACGCGCCTCGGAGAGGGGAGCAAAATGGTCGTCACGGGCGATCTGACTCAGACCGATCTCCCCGACGGCAAAACGAGCGGTTTAAAGCATGCCGTGCGCGTCCTCGAAGATGTGGAGGACATTGCGGTTTGCCGCCTTACCGAAAAGGACGTCGTGCGGCACCCGTTGGTTTCCCGCATCGTGCGCGCCTATGAACGGGACGAAAACAAACGCAAAGATGATAACAAACGAAAAAAGGAGAGGCCATGAAAGAAAAAATCACCGCCGAAAAGGTAGAGAAGAGGAGCAACCGCGGGAACCTCGTCCGCAGCGCCTTTGTCTTTGTGGGGTGCTACTTTGTGCTGCTGTTCATCGTTTTCTTGATGATCCTCATCAGTGACTTCGGGAATTGGCAGACCTATTTCACACAGCACACGAACGAGCTCATCTCCCTCGTCGTAAGTCTGTTCTTTTTGACGGGCATTGTCTATATCTACTACCTCTTTGAGGACTCGGCCGCCCTCATCAAGCCCCGGAACATCGTGCTCGTCTACACCCTCCTCATCATCAGCCTCATCATCTCCTATGTGTTCGGGGAATTCATCCACATCTATTCCCGTCCCGTGGCCGTGTTTGCGCTGCTCGCGCTCTTCCTCATCAACCGGCGCCATGCGCTCTTTTTGAATTTCGTCTTTTCGTTTCTGATGTTCGTCATCGACCTCTTCACCGAGATCGTGCCGGCGACGGATATCAACAGCGAGATCTACTCCACGTTCCTGCTGAGCTTCATCGGAGGCACCGTGGCCATCTTTCTCGGGGAAAAGGTAAAGACGCGCGGCGGCCTGCTCCTCACGGGTGTGTTTACGGCCATGCCCATTGCGCTTCTCGTGCTCCTCTTCAATTTGCCCTCCATCGGGGATTGGATCGACTACATCTCCTCGGTCGGATTCCGCATTCTCAGCTGTATCGTCTCGGCCATTCTCGCCCTCGCGCTTCTTCCCTTTTTCGAGTGGGCGTTCAACCGCCTGACCGTCTTTCGGCTCAGAGAACTCACGAGCACGGATGCTGAGCTTCTCGTCAGCCTCAAAGCCAAGGCGCCAGGGACCTTTAATCACTCCTTGATCGTAGCCCAGCTCGCGGAGAGTTGCGCCGTCGCCATCGGAGAGAACGCCGAGCTCGCGCGCACGGCGGCCTATTACCACGACGTCGGCAAGCTGAAACAGCCCGAGTGCTTCACCGAGAATCAGAGCGATTACAACGTCCACGACGAGATCACGCCCGAGCTGTCGGCCGATATCATCCGTTCGCACACCAAGGACGGCTATGATCTCCTCATGGAAAAGCACCTGCCCAAGGTCATTGCCGACGTTGCCCTCGAACACCACGGCACAATGCCCATCAAATATTTCTATGACAAAGCCATCCGCTATTCGGGGGATGCCGATCTCAAAGATTTCTCCTACCTCGGGCCCATCCCGCAGGGAAAGATCGCCGCAATCGTGATGATCTCCGACGCCACCGAGGCCGCCACGCGCGCCATGCCCGACCGTTCCCCCGAGAAAGTGGAAAAGGTGTGCCGCTCCATCATCGAGGAGCGCATGGATCTCGGGCAGTTCGAGGAGTGCGACATCACCATGCGCGAGCTCACCGTCATCAAACAGACGCTGGTCGAGGCGCTCTCGGGCGTGCATCACCACCGCGTGAAATATCCCGCCATCCAATTCAACCGCGACCGCCAGGCCGTCAACACGGAGGGGAAAGATGTCTGAGAAAAGTTTGCTTCTCGATTGCGAGGAGCTCGGAACGGCACAGAGGCAGATCCTCGAAGAAGTGCTTTTGGAAGCCGTAGACGCGGACATGCCCCTCACGTTGGAGCTCTTGTTCGTCTCTGAAGAGGAGATCCGCGCGCTCAATGCGCGGGAGCGCAACGTGGACAGCGTCACCGATGTGTTGAGTTTTCCCGCCGCCGATCTCGTGGCGGGGGAGCCCATCGTCTCCGGAGAACATGGCGATTGCATCGAACCGGCCTATGAGGACGAGGGGGAAGTCTTTCCCGCCCGCATGTATCTCGGCAGCGTCGTCATCTGTGAGAAGCGGGCGCGCGAGCAGGCGGAGGAATACGGCCATTCCTATGAGAGAGAGGTGTGCTACCTCATCGTGCACGGATTTTTGCACTGCCTCGGCTATGACCACATGGAGGAAGAGGAGCGCCGCGTCATGCGGGCAAAGGAAGAGGAGATTATGGAAAAATTGCATCTCGGGAGGCAGGAATGAGAAGCGGATATGTCGCCGTCATCGGCAAGGCAAATGCGGGGAAGTCCACGCTCGTCAACGTGCTCGTGGGCGAGAAAGTGGCCATCGTCTCCCCCAAGCCGCAGACCACGCGCGACCGCATCATGGGCGTCTTGACGCGTGAGAACTACCAGATCGTCTTTGTGGACACGCCGGGCATCTACCGCCAGCGGAATGCGCTCACGGCGCTCATGATGAAAACCACCGAGCTGACGGCAGAGGGCGTAGACGCCATCGTCTATGTCCACGACGGCCATGCCGGGATCAAGGACGACGATATCGCCCTCATGAAAAAATACATGGCGTGCGGGCTCCCCATGCTCATCGCCTACACCAAGATTGACATCATGCCCAAAGAGCAGCTGCCGGCCGACGCGAAGAAGCTCTTCGATGCGGGCGTGACGGCCGACGTGTATCCCGTGTCCGCAAGGAAAGGGATGCGCGTAAAGCAAATCGAACAGGCAATCGCGGACATGCTCCCCGAGGAAGATGCCATCTTCCCCGAAAATGTGATCTCCGACCGCAGTGAAAAATTCATGGCGGCCGAGCTCATGCGCGAAAAGATCCTCTTAAAATACGAAAAAGAGATCCCGCACGGAGTGGCGATCATCGTGAACACATTCGAGCGTCACGAGAACGGCACCTATGAGATCTCGCTCGACATCGTGTGCGAGAAGAAGAACCACAAGGCCATCCTCATCGGCAAGCAGGGGGCGGCGCTCAAAGAGGTCGCGTCCTTTGCGCGGCAGGACATGGAAAAATTGCTCGGCGCCAAGGTGTATCTCACCGTGTTCGTGAAAGTGCGTGAGGAGTGGCGCGACAGTGCGCGGCTTTTAAAGGAGTTCGGATACGATTCGGAGGAATAGTCCTCCCCGAGACTCCGCATACTGCAAGCATGAAAGAAGATGAAATCGGAAAAAAGCCCAAGAGCGCAAAGCAGATCGCGTGGGACCTGTTCGAAGAGACGGGGAATTTCAGCTACTACATGCTCTACAAGCGATTAAAATAGGTTGAAAGCCATGGAGTACAAGGCCGACGCGCTCCTCCTCAGGTCGGTGAATTGGGGGGAGAGCGACAAGATCGTCACCCTTCTCACGGCGGACGGAAAGGTCGGCGCGGCGATGAAGGGAGTAAGAAAGGCGGGCGCGAAGCTCAATTTCGCGTCTCAGCCTTTTTGTTTTGCGGAATACGTGCTCGTCACGCGCGGCAACCGGCGCACCGTCATCGAGGCCTCCCTGCACGACGGGTTTTACGGGCTTCGCACCGATCTCATGCGGCTGTATGCGGCCGCAAGCGTGACGGAGGTGTGCGACGCCTTTGCGCTCGAAGAGATGCCGTGCGGGCCGCTCCTCGTTGCGGCTGTGGAGGCGTTGGAGAGCATTGAGACGGAAAACGGGGAACCCATGTCCGCGGTGTTGGCGTTCTTTTTGAGGGCGCTCGCCTTTGCCGGGTATCCCGTTTCGGCGGGAAATTGTCCGCATTGCGGAAAAAAAATCGTGGGAAGATGCCATTTTGACATGGATAACGGCGCATTCGGGTGCTCGGACTGTGCGGAGGGAGTCCTCGCGAGCGAGGTGACCTACCGTGCCGTGCGCTATTTTCTTGCGAGGCGGGACGAGACGAAAGACGGGGCACTCATGTCCGAAGAAGCCCCCTCGTTCGACGGGATCATCCGGGCGATCAGGCTCTTGCGCACGTACATTGCGCACCAAACGGAATGCGACCTCCGCGCCACCGACGACCTGCTCGCATTGGTATAGATCTCGATCCCCTCAAACGAAGTTCATTCTTCTTGTCGCCCCTGTAAGGGGAGATGTCACGAGCCTCGCGAGTGACAGAGGGGTTTTCTTGCCTTCCCCTTTGGGGAAGGTGTCGAACGGAGTGAGACGGATGAGGTGACCTCATCACCCGCTTCGCGGGAGCTTCCCCATAGGGGAAGCCGAGGTAGCCCCCCGCATCTCGCGCGCGACATACTTTATATATTATAGCCCATTCTCCCGCCCATTGCGCGGCGACAAAAAGCCATTCTCCCGGCCATTGCGCGGTAGCAAAGAGCCATTCTGCAAATTTCCGCGGAAATTCCCTTAAAATTATTACAATTGACAAAAAGCGAACCGAAAAAACATTTTTCACAAAAAGAAGAAGAGGTTTTTTTCCAAAAATGTATTGACACGGCCAAACTTTTGATGTAGAATATTACTGCCATGTAACCATGGCAAAATATTTCATTTTTAAAAAGGGGAGGACAAACAAGACATGAAGAAGCTGAGAGTAGCACTTATCGTGCTCTTTGCTATGCTGATGTCGCTGGCGCTGTTCGCTTGTCAGAACGACAATCCCGATCAGCCGATCAACCCGGACGATGAAGCTCCGGCAGGCCAGGTCGACACAGTCAAAGCCGGCGCGATACAGCTCGACGATCAGGATCAAGCAAAAGATTTAACGGATGCTTTGAACGCTCTCGACGTAACGGTCACCTATGACAACGACGCCCAGGGCAAACCCGTTGCCGCAAAGACATTGAGAGCAACGACGGAGAACTTTGAGATCGACTCGTCCGCGCTCAAATTCGATGAGAAAGGCATTGCTGTCGGCGCTTACACCGTGGTGATCACGCCCAAGGCGGATAACTTCTACAAGGCGACGGGCAACGTGGTTGTCAACGTCGAGCACAATTTCCAGCAGGAGGGCGATAGCCTCATCTGCAAGAAAGACGGTGCGACGCAGACCAACGTCACTTTCGACACCCCTGTTGAGCTCGGTTTGCCGAAGTGGGGCAATGCCACCACTTCCAAGAACCTCAATGCGTATGTCAAGGCATTCGGCACAGTCGGGAGCGGTGCGAGTGTAAACACCTTCACCGTCGGCCGTCTTGACAAGGGCATGACCATCAAGGTTACGGGTACCGCGATCCATGATACGGAATCCGGCTCCGGTGATGCCAACGCCTGCTTCCCCATCCTCGGCTTTGCCGACCGTGACCTCACCGCAGACGGCGCAGGCTGGTTGCAGAGAAACGACTACTATGCAATCTTCAACGGCGTCAACGACGGCACCCTTAGCGGGTTCAAAACGCTCGGCGCTACCCAGGCAAATGCAACAGATGGCACCGAGGCCACCGATCTCCTCAAACCCGTTGTCAGCGGCACCAGTTCGCAGACCGACGCCTATGAGACGGAAGCCGAAGTGGAGTTCACGTGGAACTATTCGAGCGATTGCGTTGCAACCGTCGAGTGGTACACCCCCGGCAACGGCAGAAGATGGACGGCAAAGTGCCTCATGCCCGATAAGCAGAGCTATGAGTCCGTTCTTCACGGCGAAGCTGTCAAGATGACGATCAAGTCGATTGCCATCACGCAGTCCCTCAAACTCGAAAGCATCGATACCCCTGCTGTCAAGACGGGCACCAAGATGCTTGAAAACACCTATTTCGACAAGACCGCTTTGAGCTTCAAGGCGCACTATGCGGGCGGCTTCGAGTCCGTTCCCGATGTAGCTGTCATGACCGTCTATGGTTCCACGACTGAGGGCCTCACCAACGACAACATGAACGGCGAAACCGTTGTTTGGAACAACCTCAGCACCACCAAGCTCAGCAAGAAGTTCAAGTCCTTCAAGGTAGCCGTGAGCATGGGCTCCACGACCTGTGAGGGCATCCTTCCTGCAAACTCTTTCGAGATCATTGCCAACGCTGTCGATCACGCATCGCCCAACGAAGTGACGCTCACCGGCGCCACCAACACAACGGCGACTTTCATCACCGGCATCGATGCGATTGACTTCACGTCCGCAGACAGCAAGCCCACGCTCATTGTCCGCGGCAATGCGCTCAGCCTTTCCGCGGATCAGAAGCAGGTGCTCGGCACCACCGCGGCAACCCACTCCGTTGCTTTCTCCATCTATCAATTTGGCGAAACCAAGTTCGAGAATGGCAACATCACTATCGAAGGTACCGATGACAAGGGCACGGAAGCCGCTGTTGTCGGGAAGGCGATTGTCGCTGCAAACGGCAAGTCTGTGGACGTCGTTCTCGCCATCACCAAGAACACCAAGTCCGTCACCATCAAGGGTGTGCAGGCCGCAGACATCGTTGTGAACTTCACCGAGCAGGCAGTCGATGGACAGGGCACGGCATATGAATCCGTTCTCGTCCTCGGCAGACCCATCACCTCCGTGATGACGGCAAGCTATGAGCAGAAGCTCAACAGAAAGCAGGAGACGGTCACCATCGTCTACAACCTCGGGGATCGTGCAAACGGCCTCACCGCGCAGAGCCTTTCGAGCGAGTTCAAGTTCACGGTCAACGATAACTCCGCGACCTACTTCAATGCAGAGGGCAACGGCGCCAACAACGGCGACCGCAACCCTGCCAACGTTGGCAATATGCCCGGCATTCAGAACATGAAGGTCAAGTCCCTTACGTTTAGCGAATCGGCCAAGACCATCACCATCGTCTATGAAGTGCCCGCATTCAATCCCGAAGCTCCCATCTCCTACAAGTTCGCCTTGGAGGATATGAAGAAGTCGAACGAGATCCTCGCTGTCGATTACCTGTACTATGTACCCGAATTCGATACGACGCCCGCAGAAGGCGAGACGGGCTATGCCATCGCTGAAAACCTCTATGCTTCCGTGCAGGGCACCACGCTCTACATCTCGATGGCGAACAAGAGCACGAACCTTTGGACGAACACCCTTTCGATGCCTCTTAGCCTCAAAGTCAATGCGGGTACGGATACACCTGCAATCAGACAGAAGTATGATTACTTGCAGGCATTCGATCTTTCCTATGCCTACACCGCAGCCGGCGCAGTTTCTTTCACGGGCACCATTCCTTTCGAGGATCTTGCAACTGTGTCGGGCAGCACGTTCGGCACTCTCAACAACCCCGATAACACCGACCGCGGTGCTGTCACCGTTGTTGCATTCAATGTTGCCAAACTCGGCTACACCGCAACATCCACCTACTACTTTGAGATCAACTACTCCGACAAGCTCTTCAAGGTAGAGAACGGCAAGGTTTCCCTTGTTTCCGGTGATTACACGGTAGGAGAAGCGAAGAACCTTGGAACGCCTACCTGCTCGGAGACCACGACTTCCGTGAAACCCGTGACGTTGGGCGGCAAGGAAATTTATTGGAAAGACGCAGCGCTCGTCCTCAATACCCACACTTGGGGCACGCCCGGTGCTGATGGTTGGGCTTCCTGCACCAACAACTGTGGCGCCAAGAAGATGGTTATGGGTACAGAGCCGCTCGCTAAGATCGATGTCGCACCTGTTGCAGGCGCGAAAGAGAAAGGACTCACGATTGCCTATGAAGCCTACAATAAGGCACATGGTCTCAAAGAAAAGGAAGAAGGGTATTTGGCTTGTGGCGACTGGTCCGCGCACATCATCAATCCCTATAAGAATGCGGATAAGGAACTCACCGGTTTGCTTGTAACGGGCGAAAACCTCGATCCGTTTGCGAACACCGTTGGGCTTACGGCCGTGAACGCATTCCCGACCAAGGCCGGCGCTAAGACAACCTCTGTATATCAGTATAAGAACATGTTCGATGTTGCCGCCGAAAGCGCTGCAAAGGTCATGATTATGATCGATGAAACGAACGGCGTTCGCTACTACCTCAACGGCCAGCTTGCAGTGCACTATCCGGCAGGTATGGACATGGAGGGTGCCACCGTTGGCGACTTCGTGAAGCAGGTTCTGAGCTATGTCGAAGAGTTCGGCTTCTTGTTCATGGGCAATAAGGAAGACGGCGTTGTGGCCAAGAGTTTGGTGTACTTCGCCGGTGTCGGTGAGAGCGATGTGTCTGCCGGTGCGTTTGCAGCTGGTATCTTCGGATTCCCTGCTCCCGCTCCCGCAAATCCCACTCTTCCCACCAATCCGGTTGTGAATGTGACGGATGAGAGCAATGTGACCGCTACCGTCGGTACAGCCGATCATGCACTTGGTTTCACCGCGAAAGGCCCCGTGGTTGTCTTTGACAAGGTCGAGGCCGGTCATTCGCTCACGATTGAGGGCAACATCTCCTCCACGGCAACTTTCCAGTGGGAGACGTTGATCGTCAACCTCTATGGGGAGAACAGCGGCGATTGGACGCTCTTCCGTTGCGATGGTTTCGCGGATACGGCGACCAGCTATCTTGGGGATGCCATCACCGTGACCGGTGGTTGCGATACTGCAATCGGCAACTATCCCGCAGAGGGTAACGAAGATGCTCAACAGGATACCGCTTACTTGAACCTCATCAAGAACGGCAAAGTGAAAGTTACAATTGACTACACGCAGGCGAGCAACCTCGTTGTGTCGGTTGAATTCACCGCCGGTGATGCTTCCCGTACGATTACTTTCAGCCTTACCAATGAAGCCGGCCTCGCATGCGGTGCCTACTATGTTGGTTTTGGCGGTGAGCACGTCTATGTCTCCGGCATGACTGTCACCCGTATCTAATCCACGGCTAACATTTGCGTGACGCTTTGTCGTCACCGAAAGCCCGCAATCGGGCAAAACAGTTCGAAAAAAAAGAACTCCCTCGGGAGTTCTTTTTTTGCCCTCTCCCCTTGTCCCCTCCATGGGGTAGGAGCCCCCTCCATGGGAGGGGGGTAGGGGGGTGGGGTGGCGAACGGGCATGGTCTTAAAAGGCCTACCCCCAACGGGGGGAGGCTCTGCCCAGAGGGCGGTGGTGGGGGGGATGAGGGATGCAGTGTTCCCCCCCCCATCCGCCACGGCTTCGCCGTGCCACCCTCCCCCCCAAAGGGGTAGGGCTTGCCCCTCCGCTGTCATACCGACCTCCTGTCATTTGTCCGCCCGAGGCTTCTATTGTAGACTAAGGGCGACACGAGCCCCTATGGGCGAAGTAGCCAACTGTCATTTCGAGCCGAACATGTTTGACTTTCAACGAATGGCTCATCCGCGAGAAATCTTATTACGACCAAGCATAGGCAGAGCGAATCATAAGGTAGAGATTTCTCGACTTCGCTGACGCTCCGCTCGAAATGACAATTGGAGCGCTTTGCTTGTTAAACCTGTCCGCTGTCTGTCATTTCGAGCCGACGGGGCATGGCTTTCAACGAACTGCACATCCGCGAGAAATCTTACTACGACCAAGCATAGGCAGAACGAATCATAAGGTAGAGATTTCTCGACTTCGCTAACGCTCCGCTCGAAATGACATAAAGAGCGCC
Organism: uncultured Clostridia bacterium; assembly: GCA_947624225.1. Classification (GTDB taxonomy): domain Bacteria; phylum Bacillota; class Clostridia; order Christensenellales; family Borkfalkiaceae; genus Gallimonas. Next base: position 31,260 of record CANQJF010000008.1, on the reverse strand, counting down.
AGCGTCGCCACCCTCCCCCCAAAGGGGTAGGGCTTCCCCCCCTCCCCACACTTGTCTCCACAAATGGCGAAAAAATATGAAATATCCCCGCAAAATCGATTGACATCCCCGCCGCTCTGTGCTAAACTTTATATATGCACCTTGGGGTGTAATTTTTTTCGTATGGAGTTTTTACGCAATGGCCGTTAAATCCACCCGCATGAAGGTCACCTTCGAATGCACCGAATGCAAAAACAGAAATTACGACAGCTTCAAAAATAAGCGCAACGATCCCGATCGTCTCGAACTCAAGAAGTATTGTCCCGTCTGCAAAAAGCACACTGTCCATAAGGAATCCAAGTAACACTACGGAGAATCATCATGGCAAAGAAAGATCAGGAGCTCGAAAAAAAGGGCAAAGACGTAAAGAAGAAAGACAAGGATAAAAAACCCAATATCTTTGTCCGCATGGGCAGGCGCCTCCGGGAAACCTTTTCCGAACTCAAACGCGTCACGTGGCCCACGATCCCTCAGGCGCTCAAAGCGACAGGCGTCGTCATCGCCATCGTGGTCGTTTTCCTCATCGTCATCACTGCCATCAATATCGGGTTTACCTATTTCCTCGAATTCCTCACCGGGTTGGGGGGTTAAGCAATGACGCCGAACAACGATACCGAACCCAAGTGGTATATTCTGCACACCTACTCGGGCTATGAGTTGCTTGTCAGAGAGAGCCTCTTTCGGCTCATCGAAAACAACAACCTGGGCGATCAAATTTTCGATGTCAAGATCCCTATGGAGCAGACCATCGAGGAAAAGGCAAACGGCAAAAAGAAGGTTGTCGAGCGCAAACTTCTGCCTTGCTATGTCTTTATCAAGATGATCTATTCCAACCAGCTTTGGTATCTTGTCACGAACACCCGCGGCGTCACCGGTTTCGTCGGGCCGCAGGGCCGCCCTATCCCCATGAAAGAGGACGAGATCCGCAAGATGCGCCTTGAAGATTTTGTCGTCGATGCCGACTTTATGGCGGGCGACCGCGTCTCCATCGACAACGGCCCCCTCGAAGGCTTTATCGGCACCATCAAGGAGTGCAACAACGAGACGCAGCGCGCCAAGGTCACCATCACGATGTTTGGCCGCGAGCAAGACGTCGAAGTGGAATATATTCAGATGACCAAGATCTCCGCCGACGCAGTGGAGATCCCCAAAGACGACGACGAGTGACAATCGCGCTCGCTGTCCCCTCGAGCTTCCACTGTCATACCGACCGAGGCGGAGCCGAGAGAGTGTATCCCCTCAAACGAAGTCCGCTTGCCCCCCAAGGGGGTGGGGTGGCTTGCCTTCCCCTTTGGGGAAGGTGGCACGGCGAAGCCGTGACGAATGAGGTGGCCTCATCACCCGCTTCGCGGGAGCTTCCCCTGAGGGGAAGCCGAGAGAGCCCTCGCTGTCCCCTTTGTCATTTCGTCCGCCCGAGGCTTCTATTGTAGACTAAGGGCGACACGAGCCCCTATGGGCGAAGTAGCCGATAAAGTGTGGTTTTCAACGAATCGCTCATCCGCGAGAAATCTTATTACGACCAAGGAAAGGCAGAACGAATAAAAAATAAGGTAGAGATGTCTCGACGTCACTACTTCGCCTTTGGCTCGTGCGCCGCTTTGCATCTTCGACATGACAGCGGGCGCTCGCGTCAACCTTAGAATTACAAATAGAAGAAGAAACCGCATTTGCGTTTTCGATAGTGGGAGGCGGCAAAAACCCAACGCGCCGCCAACATCACCACAAAGGAGTTTTTTATGGCAAAGAAAGTAACAGCAATTGTCAAGCTGCAACTCCCTGCCGGAAAAGCCACCCCCGGTCCCCCCGTCGGTTCGACGCTCGGCCCGCACGGTGTGAACATCCCCGGCTTCACCAAGGAGTTCAACGCAAGAACAGCTTCGCAAGAAGGCCTGATCATTCCCGTCGTCATGACGATCTATGCAGACCGTTCTTTCACGTTCGTTCTCAAAACGCCCCCCGCACCCGTCCTCATCAAGAAAGCGCTCGGGTTGGAGACCGCTTCTGCCACCCCCAACAAGGTGAAAGTGGGCAAGCTCACGAAAGCCCAGGTGGAAGAGATCGCCAAGACCAAGCTGCCCGATCTCAACTGCACAACGCTTGAAAGCGCGATGAGCATGATCAAGGGGACTGCCCGGAGCATGGGCATCACCGTCGAGGAATAAGGAGGAAGTCAGATGAAATACGGTAAAAAATATTTAGACAGCCTCAAATCCTACGACAGGTCTAAGAGCTATGACGCGGCTGAGGCGATGGGTTACGTCATCAACAATGCCAAGGCAAAGTTTGATGAGACCGTGGAGCTCCACGTCCGTCTCGGCATCGACCCTCGTCAGGCAGACCAGCAGGTCCGCGGCGTGTTGGTCCTTCCCAACGGAACAGGTAAGACGAAAACCGTGCTCGTCGTCGCCAAGGGCGAGAGAGCAGATGCGGCACAGGCCGCCGGTGCGGATTTCGTCGGCGCCGAAGAGATGATCCAGAAGATCCAGACAGAGAATTGGTTTGGATTCGACGTGATGATCACCACCCCCGACATGATGGGCGTTGTCGGCCGTATCGGCCGTATCCTCGGGCCTAAGGGCCTCATGCCCAACCCCAAGTCGGGCACGGTCACCATGGATGTCGCGAAAGCCGTGAAAGAAGTGAAAGCCGGTAAAGTCGAGTACCGTCTCGATAAGACGGCCATCATTCACTGCCCCATCGGCAAGAAGAGCTTCGGGCAAGAAAAGCTGCTCGAAAACTTCAACGCGCTCATGGAAGCTATCGTCAAGGCTAAGCCGGCGGCAGCCAAGGGCCAATACATCAAGAGCGTCACGCTGACCTCGACGATGGGCCCCGGCGTGAAAGTCGCCTATACGAGAGGCTGATTTCCCGAAACCGCGCAAAATCGCTTGACAGCGACGGCGCGGCGTGGTAAAATCTTTGTTGTAGAATCAAGACCGCAGACAACGGGTGCCGCACGGCTCAATATCCCGTCGAGGTCGGACTTCTTAATGTATGTTAAGAACCGCTCCGTACTGTCTGCGTACGGAGCTTTTTTCTCAAATCGGGCCGAGAGGCCTACAAGGAGGTATGTATGTCGGCAAATTTAGAGGCAAAAAAGGTTGTCGTTGAAGAGATCAAAGAAAAGATCGGCAGCGCAAAATCTGTCGTTCTCGTGCATTACGAGCGGCTCACCGTCAAGGAAGTCACCGATCTTCGCAACAGCTTCCGAAATGCGAATTGCGAATACAAAGTGTATAAGAACACGCTTGTTCGCAAGGCATTCGACGAGTTGGGCATCACCGATTTCGACCACGACCTCAACGGTGCGACGGCGTTCGTGTTCTGCCCCGACGAGACGACGGGATGCTCGTTGCTCGCCAAGGCGGTGAAAGAAACGCCCGTATTGGCGGACAAGATCGTCCCGAAGAGCGCCTATGTCAGCGGCGCCTATGTGGATGCAGATGGAGTCAAGAAGCTCGCGGCGATCCCTTCGAGAGAGGTGCTCATCGCAAAGATGCTCGGCTGCTTACAGTCGCCCATCGCAAATCTTGCGTTTGTTTTGAAGGCAATCGCAGACCAAAAATCTTAATTTATTCGGAGGTAATTCAAAATGGATGTTCAGAAATTTATCGAAGAAGTCAAGGCTATGACCGTTGTTGAGCTCAATGACTTTGTGAAGGCTCTCGAAGAGGAATTCGGTGTTTCCGCAGCGGCAGCGGTGGCTGTCGGCGGCGGTGCAGCGGCAGCGGAGGCTGCTCCCCAGGAAGAGGAAAAGACGGAGTTCGATATCGTCCTCAAAGATTTCGGCGCCAACAAGATCGGCGTCATCAAGGTGGTCCGCGAACTCACGGGTCTCGGCCTTGCGGATGCGAAGAAAGCAGTCGAGGCGCTCGGCGTCATCAAGGAGCAGGTGCCGAAGGCAGATGCCGAAGCCGCTCTTGCAAAGCTCAAAGAAGCAGGCGCTACCGCAGAGCTCAAATAAGTTCTTTCATGCAAAGGCCGCACCGTTGGTGCGGTCTTTTTTTGTGCATTTTATCTTTACGATAGCGAATCGAAGGGCCCATCCTCGGACATGGTAGGCACAGATGACGTCATTGTCCGTTTTTGCTTTGCGAGGAGAGAGAGGCGGCGCGCCTGTTTTTTGCATAATTTAGGCCGCGCGGACATAGCATAATCCGTATGGAACAATACCGCCTGTCCGTGGAGGAAGTGCTGAAAGAAATACATAGTACGAGCGTCGGGCTCACCTCGGTTGAGGCGGCCGTGCGGCTGGAACGAGAGGGGAGAAATGTCATCCGTGTCGGGAAAAAGCGCAGCAAGCTCCGCCTGTTTTTTGCGCAATTCAAGGACCTCATGACGCTCATTCTCATCGTCGCGGCGGTGCTGTCGGGCGTGCTGGCTTTCTTGACGCGCGACACCGCCGAGCTTGTGGATACGGGCATCCTGCTCCTCATCATCGTCCTCAATGCCGTCGTGGGCTTTTTGCAGGAATACCGCGCCGATTCCGCCCTCGAAAAGCTCAAAAAGCTGTCCGCAAACGAGGCCAAGGCGGTGCGTGACGGGAAGATCACGGTGATCGATGCGGAGGAGTTGGTCGTCGGCGACCTGATCGAGCTCAGCGAGGGCGACCGCGTCCCCGCGGATGCGCGCATTCTCTCCTCGGAGGACTTTCGCTGTGATGAATCGGCACTGACGGGTGAGTCGGTCCCCGTGCGCAAATATGACTGCACTGTGGAGAAAGCGGCGCTCGCGGAGAGACGGAATACCGTCTTTTCCTCCACCTACTGTGTAAAGGGGAGCGCCCGGTGTGCGGTGACGGCAGTGGGCATGCAGACGGAAATGGGGCGGATCGCCACGCTCTTGAAAGAAAACCACGAGGAGCCCTCGCCGCTGGACAAGACGATCTCCCGCCTCGGGAAGATCATCACCGTCTCCGTGCTCATCGTCGCCGCCGTGCTCTTTGTCGGGGGACTGCTCGTGGGCAGGGCGAGCCTGTTGGACAACATCATGAGCGCCGTCGCCGTTGCGGTCGCGGCCATTCCGGAGGGGATGGGGGCCGTCGTCACGGTCATCCTTGCGATGGGGGTCCAGCGCATGGCCAAGAGCCGTGCCGTGATGCGCAAGCTCTCCGCCGTGGAGTCGCTCGGCAGTTGCAGCGTCATTTGTTCGGATAAAACGGGCACGCTCACCAAGAACCGCATGACGGTGGAGGAGGTCCGCTTTGAGGACCGCACACAGTTTTTGCGGTGCATCCGCGTCTGTCATTCGGTCAAGACGGGTACGGGAAAGTACATCGGCGATCCCACGGAAGTTGCGCTATTGGAGTATGCCGACAGACAGGGTGAGGTGTTTACCCCCACCCATGTCGGGGGGATACCATTCACATCCGAGCGAAAGATGATGAGCGTTGCCGTCTCCTCGGGCGGGAAACGGCTCGTCTATGCCAAGGGTGCGACGGAGGTCATCCTGAAAAAATGCGTGGCGCTGCGAACGGTTTCGGGGGAGCGCCCTCTGACGCAAGCGGACAGGCGAAAGATCGTGCGGGAAGCCGACGAGTTGGCCCGCCGTGCCATGCGCGTGCTTGCGTTTGCCTACAAGGAGGGCGAGGGGGAGGAGGACCTCGTCTACCTCGGGCTTGCGGCTATGCTCGATCCTCCCAAGGATGGCGTGGAAAATGCTGTTGCGGCATGCCGTGGGGCGGGCGTCAAGACGGTCATGATCACGGGCGACAGCCCCGAGACGGCCTTTGCGATTGCCTCCCGCCTCGGGATCGCGAGGGAGCGAAGCGAAGTCGTGACGGGCGACGAGATCGACGGCATGCCGGCCGCCGCGTTTGCGGAGCGGGCGGGCGGTTACTCCGTCTTTGCGCGTGTCTCCCCCAAACACAAGTCGGAGATCGTGCGCGCGTTCAAGGCGAGGGGAGAGGTCGTCGCGATGACGGGGGACGGCGTGAACGACGCTCCCGCGCTCAAAGCGGCCGACATCGGCGTCGCGATGGGGTCCGGAACGGACGTGACCAAGAATGCGGCGGACATCGTGCTCGCCGACGACGACTTTTCTACGATGGTACGGGCGGTGGAGGAGGGCAGAAATGTCTTTTTCAACGTCAAAAAGACGATCTCTTTCTTCCTCGCCACCAATCTTGCCGAAGTGCTGTGCGTGCTCATCGTCTCCCTTTTCCTGTGGCAGTATGATTTTTTGACCTCCACCCAGCTCCTGTTCGTCAACCTCATCACCGACTCCCTGCCCGTGCTCGCCCTCGGCGTGGAACGGACGGATGGCGTGATGCTTCGCCCGCCCACCCACGACCGCGAGATCTACTCCAAGGAGGCGCTCTTTCGGATCGCTTTCTTCGGCGTCGTGCAGACGGCAATCGTCGTCGGCGTCTTTCTCGGCGCGCTCCGTCTCCGCGGGGAGGATGTCGCTCGCACGATGGCTTTCGTCACGCTGTCTCTATTGGAGCTGTTCTATGCCTTTAACGTGAGAAACGAGGCCACCATGTCCAAGATGAGGGACTTCTTTTCCAACAAGACGCTGCTTGTGACGGCGGCGATAGGGCTCTTTTTGACGGTCCTGCTCGTCGTCACGCCCCTCCGTGTGCTCTTTGACCTGGCGGCGCTCACGCCCCTCGAATGGCTGACGACGTTTGCGCTCTCGCTCTCGGTGGTGCCCCTCGGCGAACTGTACAAGGGGGTCGCGCTTGCGCGGCAACGCGGCCGTCCCCTCTTGCGAAAACGGATGGCAAATTGACATAAGCGGCCCGTGCGGGCCGCTTTGCTTTTTGAAAAAAGGTTGTTTGCAAAGTCCTTGCAAAGTGCAAAGAAATTTGTTATAATCATGGAGTACAAAGGAATGTGCGCAAAAATTGCCGGGGAGGAGGCCGTGGAGCTCCCTCCATTCGACGGGATGAGGAATTTCATGCGCCTCGATCTCCAACGCGCGAGCAGCAAGCATTGTCGACTGTTCCGTCGATGAGAATTGGTTCTATATAATAAAAATAAATGACCCGATTGCGGACATGCCCCCCCTCGCATGGCCTCGCATCGGAAAAAAGGAGGACAGACAGTATGCCTTACGATTTGAAAATTTTTACGGAGAACATCGATCCCGAGGCGACGCATCTCATCTATGAGCTTTGCGCGCAGGCGCCCTTTGCGGATGCCAAAGTCCGCATCATGCCCGACGTCCACTATGGGACGGGCTGTGTCGTGGGATTCACGGCGACGCTCGGCGACAAGATCATCCCCAACGTCTTGGGCGTGGATCTGGGTTGCGGCATGTTGACGGCAGAGCTCGGAGACGCGGACATCGACCTCGCCGCGCTCGATGCTTTTATCAAGGAACACATTCCAAGTGGCAGCCATGTCCGCAAGGAGGTGCTCGCGGAGGAGATCATCAAGAGTTTAAGCTGCTATTCGGAGCTCCGCGATTTCCCGCGGCTCTATGGCGCATTGGGAACGCTTGGCGGCGGCAATCATTTCATCGAAGTCGACCGGGACGCCGAGGGAAATTATTATCTCGTCGTCCACAGCGGTTCGCGCAATCTCGGGCTTCAAGTGGCAAAGATTTACCAAAGGCTCGCGGTGGCGCGGTGCAAGGGGGCGGCCGAGGAGGAGCGGAGCCGGGTCATCGAGGCGTTGAAGAACGACCCCGCGCGCATTCCGGATGCCATCCGGGAGGTCAACAAGAAGTATGCGCACCGCACCAAGCTGCCGGCGGAGGTGTGCTATCTCGACGGCGCCGACATGCAGGACTACCTCCACGATTTGCGGCTTTGCCAAAAGTTTGCCATGTTGAGCCGTCGGAGGATGATGGAGGAGATTGTGCATTTTTTAGGCGTGCGGAAGTATACCACGTTCGAGAGCGTCCACAATTACCTCGGCGACGACAATATTCTTCGCAAGGGGTCCATTTCGGCGCACAAGGGGGAGCGCGTGATCATCCCCATGAACATGCGCGACGGATGTCTCATTGCCGTGGGAAAGGGGAACGAGGATTGGAATTTTTCGGCCCCGCACGGCGCGGGAAGAGCGCTTCGGCGCAGTGAAGTAAAGGAACTGTTCACCGTGGAGGAATTCCGCGAGGAGATGCAGGGGATCTACTCGACGACGGTGGGGAGCTCCACTCTCGATGAGAGCCCCATGGCCTACAAACCCATGCAGGAGATCGTCGACCGCATCGGTCCCACGGTGGAGATCGAGCGCATCATAAAGCCCGTCTACAACTTTAAGGCGGGGAATGCGGATTGAGAAGCAATTTGGTCTGAAAGACAATAAACGCGCCTACCATGTCTGTGGTAGGCGCATTCTTTTGTCATTTTTGTGCAAATGCGGCGCTATTTTAAGGCACCCCTCGATTCCCCGCGGTGGAGTGCGTTGCGCGGTATTGTTTGGGTCCCATGCCCACTTTTTCCTTGAAGAGGCCGGAGAAATAGTGTGCGTCGGAAAAGCACAGCGCTTCCGAAATCTCTCCGATGGGGCGGTCGGATTCGGTGAGCAGCCGCTTGGCGAGTTCGAGCCGTTTGTTGAGCAAATATTCATGCGGCGTGCAGCGGTAATATTTTTTGAACTCCTTGATGGCAAAGGATTTGGAAATGAACAGTCGTTTGCACATACTGTCGAGGGACTCGTGCTTGGTGACGGCATGGTCGAGCAGGATGCGCAGTTGCCCCGCATAGTAGGGGGCGGAGTGGTCCTCGCCGCTCTTCTCCGCGCACAGCATGAGCATCTCGAAGATGATGGCGCTCGCCTTGCAGTAGAGGAGGTCGTTCTCCCGGGAGTATTCTTCGAGGGCGAACAGCCGCTCGAATTGCCGTTTGAGGTCCACGCCCTTGAACACCGTCTGGTTGTCGATCTTATACGCCTGCAACACGGTGTGCATGAACTCCCCGCGAAAATTGACCCAATATTTGCCATACGGGTCGGCGGGGTCGGCAAAGTATTCATGCTCGCTCCCGGGCGTGAGGAGATACACATCTCCCGCCTCCACGGTGTGTGTTTTCCCGTTGTTGATGACCGTCCCCCTGCCCGTGTACACATATTCGAGCACAAAATAGCCGCACTTATCGCGTTTGATGTGGTATTCGGGCGTGGGCGGGGTGATGCCGAAGTTGGCCAGCCAAAGCGGGCGCTCGTCGGGGCTGCTGATGATGTAACAAATTCTCTCGCGTTCGATGCCGTTGTGCACCACCATATTGCGGTCGATATTCGTGATGTCCTTGGCCTTGTATTTATCCATGTGAATACTTTTCCTCACTTTTCATACTAATTTTTATGTTGTGAAGAACGAACGAAAATGTTACACTTATCATAGCATATTATGTTTGAAAAGTCAAGTTTTATGATATTTTTTTTCAACCCGTAAGGAGGAACCATGAAAAAATTTGCGATGACGCTGCTCGGCGCGCTTGCGGTGTTGGGTTGCGGGTGCATTTTTCCCACCCAACTTGCACCCACGCCGACCGCATCGGCCGCGACGGATGCCATCTATCTCGGTCAAAGCGTTGCGCGCGGCCTGTATCAAGACGGGGTTTGGCAGTCTTATGCGTCGATCGGCCGCGGCGAACCCGCTTCCCGCTATGCCTTCGAGAGCGGGGAAAACAACAAATTTTTGCGGATGGCGAATTTCGGCGGCGCGCCCGATTGCGCCTCCGCCTCCGTCGTCTTTGCCTGTGAGGGCGGGTTCACGGCGGCGGCGATCTCTTTCCGCTACCGTTTTTCGGAGGGTGAATGCGCCTATGGGGCGGATGCGCCCGTCTTTACGGCGGAGCTTCGGGGCGTCACGCACACGCTCACCTATGGCGAACTCACGCCGTCCGTCTCGGAAGATCTGACCTGGCACACCGTCTCATTCCCCGTGCAAGGGCTCGCGGGAGAGGGGCGGCTTACGCTCACATTCCACTTCCCCGCGGCGGGGCCCAACGGGTCCGCCGGCTTCTTTGCCGATATCGATGACGTCTCCGTCCTCGCGGGGGAAGAGGAGGGCATCGCGCACGGGGATTTTGAGTTTGCCTCCGTCTCCGCGTCGGATGAAAAGGTGTATGAAGCACTCGCACGGGGCAGCCGCGAAAAGATGCTCTCGGGCGAGGATGCCGCACGGTATGAGGAGAATACCGTGCTCGAACACGCGCTCCGCACCGACTTCAACGACGGCCTCTATTCCGCGCCCCTCGCGCGGCAGGGGGGATCGGGGACGTTCCACACGGCGGCAAACGCCACCGCGGGCGGGAGCGACATCTATGCCGTGTACGATCCTTACGGCGAAAACACCTTCTTGCGCTTCTCCAATTCCAACGGCAAGATCCAAGAGACGCAGCTCACCACCTATTTTTATGACAACGCGACGGGCGTCATCGGGAACATGCCCGTCACCGAGCAGATCCACTTCTCTTTCCGCTACCGCCTCTTCATTGACGACTATATCCGCGCGGGGATGCGGGGGGATGAAGTCATCTTGCACCTCTCCACGAGAAGTTCCGCCATCAACCATGCGGGCGAGATCTCGCTCGATGAGCTCGTCCTCAACGAGGCGGGGGACGACACGTGGCACACGTTCAGCAGCGTGCTCGACGTTCGCCGCAGCACGACGGATCATATCATCTTTACTTATTACGCGCACGCGGACAGCTCCTTTGCCTCCACGACTTTCCTCGACCTCGACGATCTCCGCCTTGCACCGTCCGGCAGAGGGGCCAACTATGCCCACTTAAACGGGACTTTCGAGGGACTCGCGGAGGGCGGCGAGATGGGGCAAGTCTACTATCGGAGCGAATTGGGCGCGCCCGCGCAAAAGCGCGCCAAGAACTCCCTCGACGGGGAGATGTTGCTCTCCTCGGGCCAAACTTTCTCCATACATGCGGACATGCCCCGCACGTCCAATGTGTACTATGCGTCGTTCGACGTCGATGCCCCGGAGGGCGCATCGCTCGAAATGCGGCTCGGCGGCAGGAGCGGCGACCGTCTCCCGCTCACCGTCGGGCAGGATGCCGAGGGCGACCTCACCGTTGCGTGGGAGAGGAGGGAAACGTGGCGTTGCCGCCTCTACTATGCGCGCGCGGCGTACGGCCCCGTCACCTCGTGGGATTTTGTCAACACGGGATCGGAAGCCGTCGGGATAGATAATTTCTATGCCGGACAGGTCGTCTCCGTCTCCGCCGAGGCGGGCGACTTTGCCGCCTACACGGCGCGGATCGCGGCCTGCAAAGAGCAGTTCGGCGCGGGCGACATCTTCACAACTTCCTCCCGCCTCGCGCTCGGCCGCCTTCTCCTGCTTGCCGACCGCATCACGGAAAACAGCAGCGCGGCACGCATGGAGGCCGCCGCCTCCGCGCTCGAAAGCGGGATCGCATCCGCGGCGCACCGTGCGGACATGACGGCGCTGCAAGCTGCCATTGAAGAGGCCGAGCGTACCCTCGCTCTCCGGGATCCCGCGACCTATGAAAAGCAGATCCGCATGCAATTTCTCAATGCACTCTCCGCGGCCCGCGCCGTCACCGATGAGGACGGGCAGACTGCCGTAGACGGCGCGGCCGAGGCACTCCGCACGGCCACCGCGGCGCTTGCCGCGAAAGAGATGGGCATGCCCGCGGAAACGGTTGCCCTCGTGGCAGTCGGCACCGGCGGTGCGGCGGTCGGGATTGGTTCCCTTGTTGCCGTCTGTCTTACGAAAAGGAGGTTTTTATGAGAGTAAAACGCCTGTTCGCAGCGCTCCTCGGCTGCATCCTCGCGCTGGGGCTCGTTCTTCCGTTCCCCGTCGTGGGGTCAAAGGCCTCCGCCGCAACGGAGGACGGGGCCGATTTTCGAAGCGGGCTCGTCAAATACATTTTGGAGGACCCGCTCTCGGACACGCCCAACACCTTTGAGGCGCGCATCCGCGTTGAAAAGGGAGCAAACACCGTGGGGAATCTCTTCTCCAACGAGGTCTACCGTGATTTTAAGCAGGTCTCCCTCGCCTACTATCTCAACGAGTTCGGCAATGTCTGTGTCATGTGGAACGGCGGGGAGAAGCAGGTCATTTTCGACAAACACGACCTCCGCACCGATGCGTGGACGCACATCGCCGTCGTGCGCGATAGGAGGGCGGGCGGCTTCTCGCTGTATCTCAACGGCGAACTCGCCCAAACAGTCACTTGCGGCGTGGGGACGGACATCAAAAACTTCACCCTCGAACACTGCATCGGAGGAGATTTCCTCAGCACGTCGGACTTGAAAGCTCCCTTCAACGGGCGCATTTCGGAGGTCACGATCTATTCCGCTCCCCTCACGGGCGGCGAGATCAGGCGGGATTACAGCAATCCCGACGGCATCACGGGCGGCACGCGCAAAAACCTCATGTTCCACGTGCGCCTGCACCTCGGCGACGTCAAACTCACCGATACGTCCATCTATTGCAACGACGCCTACCTCGGCACCAACGACTACTTCTACGGCGGCGAATATTTCCCCACCAAGGATTATTCCCTCGCCGTTTTGCCCGATTTGCAGATGCTCACCAACCACTACCAGACGCCCATCCACACGCTGCCCGATTTCCTGCTCGAAAATGCGGACAGGATGAAGATCGGCGCCCTCGTCACGGTGGGGGACCTCACGGACGGCATCACCAACGGGCGGGATTGGGATAGGCAATACAATAAAGTCTCCAAGGAATTTGCCAAACTCGACGGCACGATGCCCTACATCCCTGTCCCCGGCAACCACGATTACGACAACGAGTGCAAGACCGACCACAGCGTCACCCACTTCGACGGCGCGTTCCCCATCTCCAAACTCTCTGCTTGGGAGACATGGGGCGGCTCTTTCTCGCCGGGGAGCGTCGTCAACGCCTACTATCTCATGGAATTCTGCGGGGTGAAGTATTGCATCTTCGCGCTCGACTTCGGCCCCTCGGACGAGGTGCTCGCGTGGTGCTGTGATGTTACCGAGCACTATCCCGACCGTCGCATCATCCTTACGACGCACGGCTTTTTGGACGGCAACGGCGACCTTTTGCGCGGCTCCGCAACGCATTCCCCCTCGAGCTATGGCTGGTCGTCCAACTCCGCGATCACGGTCAACGATGCCGACGACATTTGGGAGAAATGGCTCAAAAAATACCCCAATGTGTTCATGACGTTCAGCGGGCACGTGTTCGGCGACGACATTATCGTGCGCGAATTCATGGGGGACCACGGCAACGTGGTGGCGAGTTTCCTGCTCAACGCACAGGGCCTCATCATGAACGACGGCCTCGAACTCATGCTCGGCATGTTCACGTTCGACGAGCGGAACATGCAGGTGTCCGTCAATTTTTCCAGCACCATCCGCAACGAGCTCTACAATTTCCAGAACCAATTCGTCTATGATTTCAGCGACAACACGGATATTTTGAGCACCGTCTATTATCCCGATGGCGTGCGCACGGAGACGGTGCCCGCCGACCGCGCCGCCTACCTCAAAACGCTCACGGAGGAGACGGCCATTCTCGCCGAACCCGAGCGCATCGATCCCCTTGCGGCGATTTTGTGCACGGTTGCGGGGGCGGGAGTTGTCGCCGCGATCGCCATCATCTTGAAGAGGAGGTCCAAGCGATGAAAAAATTCTTTGCGCTCCTGCTCTCCTCGCTGCTTCTTTGCGCCTGTTTGGGGCTTGCCGCCTGTGAAAAGCCGTGCGGCACGGCCTATACCGTGACCGTAGAAAACCAAGAGGGGACAGTGCTCTGTGAACGCACGGCATGTCCCGGCGAGCTCGTCACGGTGGAGGCGGCACGGGAGGGCTACACGCTCCGCGCGCTCTACATCGACGGGAAGCGCACCGCGGGGGAGGGCTTTGTCATGCCCGCGCGGGATGTCTCCGTCGTCGCCGTGCTCGACAACATGTCGGAAACCGCCCACACGGTCTCCGTCTCCGAGTCGGGCGAGTGCGGCAGAACGGTTGCCGATTACACCGCCGCGGAGGCGGGAGAACGGGTCACCCTCACCACGTATGTCGCCTATGGCTGTTCGCTCAGGGGATATCTCGTGAACGGCGAGGAGCTCGACGGGAACACTTTCACGATGCCCGATGCGGACGTCGTTGTCACCGTGCTCTACAATGAACTGCCCGAGACCGACGTTGCGCTCACCGTCTCGCAGAGCTATCAGAACGCGACGTCCCGCTGGTATGCGGGCTATTCGGAGACGGGCTTCACCGTCGACGCCGTCGTGGAGGATAACATCCTGTTCACCGATACGGAATATCTCAACTCTTTCGCTTATGCGGACAACATCGAGTTCATCGTCGGGAAGAGGACGACGGCCACGGGCTGGGACGGCCGCTTCAAGATCATCGTTGACGCGGCGGGGAACAGCGAGATCCGCCGCTATGAGAACGGCTGGGTGCTCGCATCTGTCTCCATGAACGTCACCCTCCGCCGCTGCACATTGGAAAACAGCGGCTTCAACGGATACCGCGCCACCGTCTTTCTTCCTTACAGCATCTTCGGGCTCTCCTATGAGACGGCCCTCGGCAATCTCGCCATTGCGCCCGCCATGCGCAACACGCTCAACGGGCTCAAAACGGCATGGGGGAGCTTCACGGGCATGCACTGCAATTGGATCGACAGCAAGACCCACCTCATCGTTCTCCCGGACGGCACGTTCTCGACGGGCGACTTCTCGGTGAAAGCGCTGTTTGCGGGCGGCGGCCTCTTCTCGCTCGCGCGCTGGGGCAACTTCTATACCGATGTCGGCGCCCTCGGCGACGTGTGGTCTGTCGCCGAATCGGGGCGGGATACGGCATATTGGATGGAAAACTTCGCGACCCTCAAAGAGTCCGCTCCCCAAACGGTATTCTTCACGGCCGAACTCGGCGACCGCTCGCCCCTTGCCGCTTTCTCCGAATTCATGTCCTTTGCGGAGGAATTTGCAAGGCAGCTCCCCGCGGCGCGTCTCATCGCCGTCTCCCCGGTGCCCGTTCTTTCGAGCACCGACCCGGGTGCCGCGGCGGCCTTTGCGGCGATGCTCGAAGATTATGTCTCCGAACACAAGGAGATCGGATTTGTGGATCTGTGCAGCGCCGTCTGCCCTAAGGAGCCCAACCGCAACCTGTATGCCTCCGCCACCTCCCTCTCGGAGGACGGCTACGCCCTGCTCGGCAAACTCATCCGCGAGGAGGAGAATGTCTATGAGAGCGTGGGCGGCACCGCGTGGGGGGATAGCGGCGCCTATGTCGCTTCGGGCAATTGGAGGGAGAGCGGCTCCACGCTCACCCTCGATTCGGACGGCACGCGCAAAATTTACTACCGCACCCCGCTTTCGGGCGATTTCACTTTCACGGTGCAGCTCCTTGCGCGGACGATTTACAACGGAGACGCTTTCCCCAAGTTCGGCTTCACTGTGCAAAACGGCAACGTGGCGCATGCTTTCTACATCAGCGGGGAGGACAGCCTCACCGCCACGCGCGGCGGCTTTGTGCCCTACATGATGGGCATATTCGATTGGAACAATTCGGCGGAAACGGAAGTGCCGGGGCTGGCTTACACGGGAACACAGTATGCCACGCTCCGCCTCGAACGCGAGGGGAACATGCTCGCGTTCTACATCAACGACACGTGCGTCTATGCGGGCGATCTCGGCTACGGCCGGAGCGAGATGGTCGTCGGTCTATTCTCCTTTAACACGGCGCTCACCCTCAGAAATTGGCAATGCACGGAGGAGGAAGCGGTATGAAAAAGTTCAAAGCGCTCATCGTGCTCCTGATGCTGGCCCTTCTCGTCACCGCGGCTGCATGCGGCGGCGGCAACGAACAGCCCGGGAGCGTCACCGTCAATTTCGTCAATTACGACGGCTCTTTCCTCTACGGAGCGGAAGTGGAGGCGGGCACCGCGCCCGTCTACGGGGGAGAGACGCCCGTGCGCACCGCGGACGGCCCCGAAGTCACTTACACCTTTGCGGGCTGGGAGATGGAGGGCTACGTCTACACCGAAGAGCTCCCCATTGTCCGCAAAAACACCGTCTTTACGGCGAGCTACACCTCTTCGCCCGCCACCTATACCGTCGTGTTCGCGGTGGGGGAGCAGCGCACCTCGGCCGTCTATGAATACGGCGCCACGCCCGTCTACACGGGAGAAACTCAGATCGAGCAGGACGGCGTTCTGTATGCCATCGTCGGCTGGGATAAGCCTTTCGGGCCCGTCACGGGCAACACCGTCTACACGGCGCAACTCCGGGAGGTCTCCCTCACGGCAAACGTCACTTTCGATGTGGACGGCGAGCTGTTCTCCGTCCGCGTGGGGATGGGGGAAGTTCCGCGCTTCTACGGCACGCCCTACCGCCGCGCGACCGAGGATAAGACGTGGTCGTTCGTCGGCTGGCACACCGCGGACAGCGATGTACTTCTCACCGAGCTTCCCGCCGCCACCGGCGACGTCACCTATTATGCCGCGTTCAGCGCCGTTCCCCGCACCGTCCATGCCACGTTTACGGATTACGACGGCATGCTCCTCTATGAGACCGACGTCAACTACGGCGAAGTTCCCGTCTATGCGGGCGAAGCGCTCTCGCGTGCGGGCAACGACATGTACGATTTCACTTTCCGTGCATGGGACTGCGACGGCGAGGAGTTCACTTCGTTGCCCGCCCTGCGCGAAGATGCTGCCTTTACGGCGCTCTATGTGCACACGCCGCGACACTACACCCTCACCGTCACGTATCGGGAAAACGATGTGACCGTCGGCAGCTACTCGGAGACGCTCTCCGCGGGGGATGAGTACTATGTTCCCACCCCCGTCCGTGAGGGAAAGGCGGCAGACCGCCCCGTGGTTGCTGGCGCCCTCATCGCGGATACCGCGGTGGAAGTGTGCTATCTCTCGGTGTCCGTTTGGGACGGCACCGTCGCCACCGCCTATTCTTCGGGGAGCGGCACGGCCTCCGCGCCCTATGTCATCTCCTCGGCGGCCGAGCTCGCCTATCTCGCTTCGCAATCCCAAACGGATGGTCTCGTCGGCAAGTATTTCACCCTCAATTGCGACATCGACCTCGCGGGGATCCCCTGGTCTCCCGTCGGTTCCAACGCGTGTCCCTTTGCGGGCGTGCTCGACGGAGCGGGCCATGCCGTATTCGGCCTCAACCGCAATAGTACGGTGACGGAGAGCGTCGCAAATTCCGGCCACGGCCTCATCTCCACGTCGAGCGGCACGGTGAAAGACCTCACCGTCTCGGGCACCGTCTCCTCCGTCCCGCGCTACACGGGCATCGTGGTGGGCTTCAACAAGGGCGGCCGCGTGGAGGGTTGCACCGCCTATGGTTCGGTCACGGGGTACGGCAACGTCGGCGGCGTCGTCGGTTACAGCACCGGCGTCATCGAAAATTGCGTCAACTATGCCGAAGTGCACGACAACGGCAACGTCAATTGCTACCGCTTCGGCGGCGTCGTGGGCACCATTACCGACAATACCGACGGCAAAGCCGTTTCCGGCAGCATCAAGGGTTGCGAGAACCGCGGCTCCGTGCTCGTCCACGCGGGCAACGGCCGTGTCGGAGGCATCGTGGGGCACGTCGAAGGCACGGGCACCGTCGAAGATTGCAAGAATTTCGGCTACGTGCTCTACGATAAGCAGATCGCGGCAAGCGCCATGACCTACACGGGCGGCTGCGTCGGCATCGCGTCCAATCCTCTCGTGACCCGCTGCGAAAACTACGGCCTCGTCGAAGGGGCCGACCGCATCGGCGGTGTCCTCGGCTGGACCCGTCCCACCAAGACACAGGATTGCAAGAACTTCGGTACCGTCCTCGGCACCACCTATGTGGGCGGCGTCGTGGGCGTCTCGCGGAGCACGGTGGAGAGGAGCGAGAACCACGGCACGGTGCGCGCTTCCGCGGCCTATTGCGGGGGCGTCGTGGCCTCCCTTTTGGGCTCCGCCTCCGATTGCGTGAACTATGCCGATCTTTACAGCGCGGGCTCGTCTTTCGGCGGTGTCGTGGGCTCCCTCGGCACCGAGGCGGGAATGGTTGAGGCGCGCCTCACCTCCTGCATCAACTACGGCCGCTTGCAGAGCTCCTGCACCTCGGCAAACGTCACAACGGGCGGCATTGCGGGCCGTTCGGACAGCATCGTTTCGAGCGACATCTATGCGACCATCGAGGACTGCGAAAATTACGGCAAAGTGCATGCGAGCGGCTCCTATGTTGGAGGCATCATCGGCGCCTGCAACGGCGCGAAGATCGAGGGGTGCACCAACCGCGGCACCGTCTATGGCGGCATCGGCGCCTATGTGGGCGGCATCGCGGGCAGCAACTATGGTTACGGCTCCGTTGAGGGTTGCCGGAACTATGCCACCGTTCTCGGGGGATCCACGGTGGGCGGCATTTGCGGCCAGCTCACCTCCACGAGCACGGCAACGGGAAATTTCGACGGCGGCAAAACGCTGTTCGGAAAATAAGAGAAGGGAAGAAAAAACAAGGAGGAAATTATGAGAAAGAAGCTATTTACCATGGTCATGGCACTCTTTGCCGTGATCGCTCTGCTCATGGGGCTCACCGCGTGCGGCGCCACCGAGTATGAGATCAAGTTCGCCGCCGACGACGGCACAACGCTCTCCACCCTCACCGTTGAGGAGGGGGAGGTGCCCGTCTATGCGGGAGAAACGCCCACCAAGGCCGCCACGCCGCAATACACGTTCACCTTTGCAGGGTGGAAAGATGCGGACGGCGTCGTGCACAGCGGTGCTCTCCCCGCGGCCACGGCCAACGCAACTTACACGGCAGCCTTCACACAGACCGGCCGGTCCTACACCGTCACATGGAGCGTAAACGGCACCACCACGTCCAAAACGCTCGCCTACGGTGCCGCCGTCGCATATGAGGGCACGGCGCCCACAAAGGAAAATACGGCGCAATACACCTACACCTTTGCAGGCTGGAATGACGGCGAAAAGACCTATGGCCCCGCCGAGACCCTGCCCACCGTCTCCAAGGACGTGACCTACACCGCGGAGTTCTCCTCCACGGTCAACAGTTACACCGTCACGTGGCATGTGGGGAGCGAGACCTCCACATCCTCCGTCGAATACGGCGCCAAGGCCGTCTATGGCGGCGCGGCTCCCACGAAAACACCGACCGCGAGCACCGTCTATACGTTTGCGGGCTGGGCAAAGACGGAAAACGGCACCGTGCTCGACGACGCGGGCCTCACCGTCACGGACGATCTCACGCTCTATGCGGTATTCACAGAGGCGGCCAGAAAGTACACCGTCAAGTTTGTCGATGAAAACGGCACGACGGAACTCTTCACCGCACAGTTCGAATACAACACCGTTCCCGCATTCTCGGGCACGGCTCCCGCAAAGCAGGCGACGGCGCAATACTCCTACACCTTTGCGGGCTGGCTGGATGAGGAAGAGACGCTCTATGGTCCCTCCGACACGCTCCCCCAAGTGCACGGCGAAATGACGTTCAAGGCCCAATACACGAGCACCGTCAACAAGTACACCGTCACGTGGAGCATCAACGGCACCGAGACCGAGGCACAGTTCGAATACGGCGCAACGCCTGCCTATGAGGGCACCCCGGCAAAGCCCGATACCCCCGAATACAGCTATACGTTCGACGGTTGGGCGGCGACGGAGGGCGGCGAAAAACTCGAAACGCTTCCCGCGGTCGAGGGCGACGTCACCTACTATGCGCGCTTCACGCAGACCGACCGTCAATACACCGTCACGTGGAATGTGGATGGCACAACCACCACGACGCGCGTCATAAACGGGCAGGCCCCCGTTTGGGAGGGTGAGGATCCCGTCAAGGAGTGGGATGCGCAGTATACCTATGCTTTCCAAGGCTGGGCAACATCCGCAGAGAGCAAGGAAACCGTAACGCTCTCCGAGCAGAAGATCACGGGCGATACGACGTATTATGCCGTGTTCTCCGAGACCATCAACGAATACACCGTCAAATTCGTGGTAGAGGGGGAGGAGACCTCCGCCACCATGCAATATGGCGATAAGCCCACCTATCAGGATGGCACCGATCCCGTCAAGGAGGGCACCGAGAGCACTTCCTACACCTTTACGGGCTGGAACGATGGGGAGCAGACCTACAAGACGGGTGCGGATCTTCCCGCCGTCACGGGCGACGTCACCTACACGGCAGTCTTTGAGGAGAAAGTGCGCGAATACACCGTCACCGTCAAGCATTATAAAGGGCTCGATGGCACCACGACGATCAAAGAGGATACCAAGCTCACGCTCGGCTATGGCACTTTCCTCTCCGCCGAGAATTCCGCGATTGCTGCAATCGACGAGGGCGATAAGCACTATCTTCCCAACATGTTCTATCTCGGCGGCATCGTGAAAGGCGATCAGGAATTTATCGTCCGCTACACCGAGGCCGACATTTGGGACGGCACCTCCGCCTCCGAGAGCCTCACGGGCCAAGGCACCGTCGAGGAGCCTTTCCTCATTCAGTCCGCCGCGGACCTCTATTATTTGGCGAATGTATCCAACAATAAGAATTACGGCGCGAAGCAGAATTATAAACTGACCACGAGCATCGATCTTGCAAAGCACGAGTGGTTGCCCATTTGCTATGCGAACGGCTCCGGGACATGGACCTACTTCGAGGGCAACTTCGACGGCGGCGGCTACACCATTGCGGGCTTGCATTGCGATAAGCCGACGGGGCAGGGCATCGGTTTGTTTGCTTCCGTCCGGAACGGCGAGATCAAGAACCTCACCATACAGGGCGACCTCTCTGCAAAATCAAGGGCAGGCGGGCTTGCGTATTTTGTGAACAGTGAGACCGTTTCCAACATCACGACCTTTGTGGAGATCACATTGAATGCCGTAACGAATGAAGTTTATGCGGGCGGCATATTCGGCACGACGACCGTGGGCACAAGCACGTTCACCAACCTCGTAAGCTATGGCACGATCAATTCGACGGGCAAGCGCGTCGGCGGTATCATCGGGAATGTGGGTTCAGGCATCACTGTCAATATCACGAATTGCACCAACTATGGCAGCATCACGGTTGCAACGCACGCGGGCGGCATGATCGGTCAGGCCGACGGCAAAGTCGTGCTCACGGGTTGCGTCAACTATGGCAACATGACGGCCAACACAGAGCGTGCAGGCGGCATGATCGCCACGCAAACGGGTAAAGAAACTACGCTCACGAATTGCACCAACTATGGCAAGATCAATGCGCCCAATGAGGCGTCGGATAAAGCGGATGCCACGGGCGGCATCCTCGGGGTCGCAAAGTACTCCACCCTCACGGGTTGCGTCAACTATGGCGAAGTTGTGGGCGTTCAGCACACGGGCGGCATCTGTGGCGAAACGACCACGGTGAATGTTTCGGGATGCATCAACTATGGAGATGTAAAGGGCAAGATGACGGTAAGCGACCGCAACAAGGGCTTTGCGGGCATCGTCGGCTGGACGACGACCTCTTCCAATGTCACCAAGTGCGAGAACCATGGCAATATCGAGGGCAACACCAACACGGGCGGCATCTGCGGCTATCTCGGCAAGGGTTCCACCTGCCCCGTCGAGGGCGAAAATGCCAACACGAGCGACGGCACGGTGACGGGCAACTCCGCTAAGGGCGACATCATCGGTTACGACGGCAACAATGCATAACAGCTTTCTCATACGGATTTCTCCGTAAAGCACCAAAAAGCGGCGGGGGCCTTTCGGTCCCCGCCGCAACTTTTTTGCGGGTTAAATAATTTGACAAGTACATTTGGCTAAATAAAAAAGTGGCTCGAAGATATCGAACCACTTTTCTTTTATAGACTTTTCAAAAATTCGATCAATAAACTTTTTTGCCGGGGCGTTAAGTTGGACATTGCGGCGGCAGCTTCTTCCATATCCTCGCTAACGTTAAAAAAGTCTTTTAAAGAAACCCCGAGCGCGTCACAGATCAGTTGCAAATGCCCGACGGTGATGTCTGCTTGCCCGAGTTCGACACGCCTTAAATGTGTCTGCGATACGCCTGCCCATTCTGCCAACCTGTTTTGATTGAATCCCGCCCGTTCACGAAGTGTTCTAATTCGTTCCCCGACTTCCATATCCCCTCGCAATTAGTTTTATAAATATAATTTTACGCGTATTTCGTGAAATATGTAGTTTTATAAGGTTGCTTATTTAGTCTTATAATGCTATAATGTATTATTATAAGACTAATAAGGCGGTAAGGTATGTCTACAAACGTATCCAAAGAAAGGCGCGAAAAACTCATCGAGAAGGTCGGGGCAATCAAAACATATATTGCCTCCGCGCCACAGGATGAAAACACGGCGGCACTTCTGACCTATCTTGCGGAAATCGAAAAGGACATCACAAACAAGAAATATGGACTTGTATTTGAGGAGCATCGGGAAGCCGTCGACGAGCTGTTGGAGACGCATATACCCGTCTTGACGGAACAAAAAGAGCTGTTTCTCGGTGGCGGCGGGAAGATGAACTTCCTCATCGAGGGCGATAATCTTGCCGCGCTGAAATTGCTTGAAAAGACGCATAAGGGCAAAATTGATATTATCTACATAGATCCTCCTTATAATACGGGGAATAAAGACTTTATGTATGATGATACTTTCATTGATCTAAACGATACCTTTCGACACAGCAAATGGGTTTCATTTATGGAGAAGCGGCTTATAATCGCGAGGGACCTTTTATCCGACGACGGCGTTATTTTTATCAGCATTGACGATAACGAACAAGCCCCGTTAAAGATGCTTTGCGACAGCATTTATGGAGAATCAAATTTTATCACTTGTTTTCATTGGGAAAAAACGCAACATTTTGGTAGACAGAAAATAAACTTTTATTCTGATTGCGAGTACGTCATTTGCTATGCCAAGCAACTTTTCAATACTAAAACAAAAGAATTATTGGTCGAAAGGGTAAACAGTGAACTGACGGATGCACCGTTGTTTAATGCTTCCAATCGTGAAAAAAATTTAGTTTTCCCAATTGGATCCGTAAAATTTAATATTCCGGATGGGGAATATGTAAACACGGAATCGTTGGATTATGTCTTACTTTCCAGCGTAACCGTAAAAGATTCTAAAAACGTAAACGAGTTAAAGTTAAAGTTCAAATCGCGTTGGGCGCAAGAAACGGTGGATGAGGAATATAAAAAAGGGACGACTTTTTGGGTTAAAAGCAAAAAATTTGCAATACGAACTATCTATCATGACGGCAAGTCATCGAACATAGCTCCCAAGAGCTTGATTTTTACCAATCAAAAAAATCCAATGGTTGCGGTCAGTCGATTTAATGAAAAAGTAGGCGTAAATGAAAATGCCTCGGCTGAATTAAACAAAATTCTCGATGATTCCTTGTTTACATATCCAAAACCAACGTCATTGATTGATTATCTCGTGTCTCTTTATTACGATTTTGATAGATGTGAATTTCCAAAAGACATCACCGTTCTCGACTTTTTTGCGGGCAGCGGAACGACGGGGCACGCGGTCATGAAGCTCAATGCCGAGGACGGCGGAGACCGCAACTTCATCCTCTGCACCAACAACGAGAACAACATCTGCCGCGATGTGACGTATGAGCGATTGAAGCGCGTCATTGCGCGGGACAACTTTTCCGCGAGCCTCAAATACTTCAAAGTGGACTATATTCCCATCTCGGACAAACTTTATTATGAATATGCCGACGAGCTCTTGCACCACATCCGGGAGCTCGTGGAGCTTGAAAACGGGATGGATTTCACGGGCAACAAGGAGATCGCCATCCTCCTCACCGAGGAGGAGTTGGACGCATTCGTGGCATCCATGTCCGAGAACACCCCTTGCAAAACCGTTTATCTCGGACATGACGTTCTGACGAGCGAGGCGCAGGAGCAGGCATTCAAAAAGCACAACATCACCGTCAACGTGATCCCCGATTACTACTACAAGGACTTGGAGGGCTGATATGAACATTACCTTGGCAGAATTCCAATTGGAAGCGATAGGGCAGCTACTTGAAAGCATGGAAGAGAGCGTCCGCGACATCATCTTAAAGAGCCCCACGGGGAGCGGAAAGACCATCATTCTGACCCACTTCATGGATGAATACATGAAAGGGCACGCAAAGACCGTGTTCGTCTGGCTCACCCCCGGCAAGGGCAACCTCGAAGAACAGAGCAAGGCAAAAATGGATAAATACATCCACAATGCACAGACAAAGTTGCTTTCCGACATCATGACGGGCGGCTTTGCGGAAAATGACGCCTGCTTCATCAACTGGGAAAAACTGACGAAGAAAGGCAACAATGCCTTGAAAGACAGCGAGCGCACCAATTTTTTGGAGTGGATCGAAAGGGCGCAAGACGCGGGGCTATCGTTCAAGGTCATCATCGACGAAAGCCATCAAAACTTTACCGAAAAGGCGGATGCGATCGTGCAGCTCTTTCGCACCGACAAGATCATTCGCTGTTCGGCGACACCCCTCCTCGATAAACGGGCAAAACTCATAGAGATCCCCGAGGAAAAGGTCATTGCCGAGGGATTGATCAAAAAACTGCTCGTCATCAACGAGAATTTCCCCCAAGTGATCCAAACAGGGAATCAAACGGAATATCTTCTCGGGCGTGCCCTGGAAAAACAGCGGGAACTCCGCGCGGCATTCCTCAACAAAAAAGCAGATATCAACCCGCTCATCATCGTACAGCTCCCGAACAATTCCGACCTACTTTTGGACGTTGTGGAGCGATATTTCGAGAAGAACGGGATTACATACGAAGCGGGCACGCTTGCCGTGTGGCTTTCCGACCGGCACGAAAATCTCGAATATATTTCCGAGAACGATGCCGCCACGGTCGCGGTCATCATCAAACAGGCAGTAGCCACGGGGTGGGACTGCCCCCGCGCCCACATTCTCGTCAAGTTGCGGGAGAATATGGACGAAACTTTCGAAGTGCAGACGATTGGCCGCATCCGCCGCATGCCCGAGGCAAAGCACTATGGCGTTGATCTTCTCGATAGTTGATATCTCTACACATTCGACAGCACGTTTACGCAGGGCGTCAAGGCGAGCATGGGCAAGAGCGCGTTGGACGCCAAGACGCTATTCCTCAAAAACGAGCATAAAGCGTTCACCCTCACCAAAGAACAGAGGACGATGGTAACGGACATGCGCGATTCCCGCAAGGCTCTTGCCGCCATCTCGGCGTACTTAAAGGCGACTTATGGGCTGACGGGCGACAAGAAGCAGAACAAGCTGAAACTGCAAAGCAGGGGATTTATCTTTTCCGACAACATCGTGCGCTATACCTATTCGGGGAAAGTCGCCATGATCTGGGAGCTCTCCGAAAGGGACAGGCTCAACGCAATTGAGATCATGGAGCCCCTCAACACGCACATTCACGGCCGCGAATATCATCATCGCGTCGGGCAGATCGGACTTGACATCGGCATGGAATACGCCAAGATGAACACCATCATCGGAAAGCTGTTTTCGGACAAGTACTCCTATGCGGGGCAGGTGCTCAATTTGACCGTGCGCGAACTCTATGCCTTTGTCATCAACAACATGAACGCGCTTCGGCAAGTCTGCCGGGAGGCCATGGCGGCAAACTTGGCGCAGGGGTCGCTCGTTCCCGCTATGGTTTCCGAAAAGCCATTCTACTTCCCGCACAGCGTGTCGTTCACTTACGATATCACGAGCAAAGTGCAAACGGAGAGCGTGAAGAACGTGTATCAAGGCTACCTGCTCTCGGCCGAGCCGCGCTCTTCCTCCGAGAAGAAATTCGAGAAATTTTGCGAAAACTGCTCCGCGGTGGAGTGGTTCTATAAGAACGGGGACAAGGGGGAGGAATATTTTTCCATCGTCTATCGGGACAACGGCAAGAAGCAAAAGCTCTTCTATCCCGATTACATTCTATCCGTCGGCGGCGAGACATGGATCGTCGAGACCAAGGGCGGCTTCGACCGCACGGGCGCAAGCGAGGATATCGATGTCTTTTCGCCGAAAAAGTTCGAAGTGCTTCGCGCCTATCTTGAAAAGCATGCCTTAAAGGGCGGTTTCGTGCGCTTTGACAAGCAGAGCGAAGAACTTTGCATCTGCACGGAAGCGTACAGCGACGACATCCATTCGGAGGCATGGAAGCTGCTGAGCGATATTTTTAAGAAATGAGAGGGGCAGGAAAGCAACTCTGTGCGTCGCCGCAGCCGCTCACCTGCATTGTGCCGATAGACGGCGGTCGGGCTCATGTTCCGCATGCTTTTTGCAAGGAGATGAGGGAGAATGGTCTCCGAGCTCGTGCATCCACGCGTCGCATCACCGCGAGAGACATTCCTCGGCCCGGCCATAACAAAAATCTCTGCCCTCAAAATTTGGGGGCAGAGTTGGGAATAGAGAGTAAGAAAAAGCATTTTTAGAGGAAAAATTAAGTAAAAAAGCGCGAATTTTCTTAAAAAACGCGCTTTTTTTGGTGAGCCGCGAAGTGTCTAATCCGATTTTCAATTTGAAATCGTAATTTTTTTAGTTAGTTCATCTGCTGTTTCACGTGACTTTTCCAATGCGGAAAGTTCAGAAGTCAATTGATCCCTATTAAACTTAAGCTTATCTAACATGAAACCATGTCGTAAGTCGAAGTTTTTGAAAACATCATCCCAAGTTAGAGCGTAAATCTCAAAATTCTCTAAGCATCGGACAAGTCCAATCTTGCCTTTGCTTTCATGCTCTTTATAGTATGCTTTTACATCTTCATCAACTTCATTACATACCGCAATGAACTTCCATCTTCTTTGAATACTATTAAACTGTGGTTGCCTGCGAATGAATCGCATATAGTCCTCAATTTGGCGCAAAACTTTAACAGACAACGGCACTTTCGGTGCCTTAAGCTCAACGATTATGTTCTCTTCTAAAGCATTTTCAAATGAGTCTTCACCTCTGCTCGCTCCGCAAAGAAAAATATCCATTCTCCGATTTTGCTCTTCGTCGGGAGCTAACGACTCTTGGGGTTTATGTGCCCCATATAAAATATTCAAATACCCTTCTAAGGCTTTTTGCATAGGTACATCTGCACTTGCTAAAGCGTAGTGTTCTCCGAAAATCCAATAGTGTTGCTCTACTATGGTTTGGATATGATGTCTTTCAGTAGTGAAAACCGATAGATCATATACTAAATGCTTAAGTACCTCAATTACCTCATATCTGCTTTCTACAAAATGTATGGTGTCAATGATATGTTCTAATTTTGACTTTTGTAGTAAATCTGCCAAGCGTCTTCTTTGATCTGCGGACAAATTTACTATTTGTTCTATGACCACTAAAATATTTTCCCGTTCTTCTGAACTGAGCAATAGATTTAGAAATGCCAATAGGGATTTTTCCTGCACCTCTTTCAATTTGTAAAAGATTCGTGGCTCAGTACAATAAATCTCCTTTGTTACACGCACCAAATCTGCTTTTCTCAATTTGCCATAAGCATCATCAGAGAAACGAGGAAAGGTCTTGCGCTCCTTAATCATCTTGTCGATCTCTTCATCGGCTTTTCCTGCCATATAAAGAGCGAGTTGGCTGCTTATCAAATCTTGTGTAAATTTTTTTAATTTCTTTAGTACCGAAAAATACTCCTCGCCCTGTCCGAACTGCACTTGAACGGGATCATCAGAAAGCGAATCGGCATCAAAGGTTTCTGTAAAAAATGCGGATTTGATGAAGACGCTATGATTAAAATCAACAGTATTGCGATTAAAGGTAGTGGTATCAAGTCCGCGTAAAATATCGTTTGCATTGAGATAATAACAACAAAACTTTTCCGAGATCTTTTTTCTCCAAACGATGAGATTTATTTGAAAGGAATAACTTTCAATTACATATACTTCGGTTTTACTTAACTCATTATTAATCAACTTTGAGTAATCAATTTCTGCACCATTAAGAATTAATTTTAAGTGCTTTTCTTTGTGAAGATACAGAAACCATGCAAATTCAGTCAAAAAATACTCTTCCAGATTTTCATGACTTAAATCGCATGGATGAAGATTACTAATATTACTAAGGGTGACAACTGTTCCCGTACTTGCTGCAGTAGTATCCTCCTCAGGTTCTGTGTATGCTAAATTTTGCTTATCAAGGTCATGCAAAACAATTCTATATTGACGGATAATATTTTCGCATTTATATCTTGTTATCCATTCTGCTTGAGTGGCAAATAAACAAAATGAAAATCGCCCTTTCCCTTTATTGGCTTTTGTTTTGGGCTTAAGAGAAAAACTATTTTTCTTAGAGACCAAAAAAGCTCCGAAAGTATCTTCTAACTCGTCGAAATTTATTCCATCTCCATTATCGCTAATCGTGATAGATTCAATCCCTTCTTGTGTGGCATTGGGGATAAACGAAACCTTGACCTCGGTAGCATTTGCCTCAAAACTATTCCAAATATATTCGCAAATAGCCTCTTTATAGTCTTTAGTCAAGCCTGAAGTTTCAACGCTCTGATTCTTCACGCTTAACTCCATAGTTTTCATGTCTGCCATATTATGTCACCTTGAATTAAATACAAATAAAGATTTTTCACGACTGTCTAATTACTTAAACGATCAATTTCTTCTTTGATTTCGTCAATCACTTCGGTGTTAACGATGATTTTCTTGTCGCCCGATTTGCAGGAGAATAAGTAAAATACTTTTCCGCCATATTGTTGCGTAAACTTTATATGGGTGGAATGTTGAATCTCGCGCTCTTTGTAGATTTCGGGAATGCTTGATACTTGCGATACAGGTTTAATTTGCAAGCCGATGAATTTTCCGTTGATTTCAATATAGAAATCAACATTGAACAATCGGTCCCATTCGTCGGGCGCAGGCTTTATAGGAACTCGCAGAATTTCTTGCAATTGCTCATAAATTGTTTTGATTTCACGCACATAACCGTCGTAAGTGCGGTCAATAACCAACTCTTTAATGAAGTTGATGCAATCTTCTTCCGTTACCTCTTCTATTTCGGCAACCAAGACCTCCGTGATTTTTACATATAACTTTTTCCCTAACTCAACAATGTGTTCTTCAGAACGAACATTCTCAAAGTAATACGTTTGCCATTCCTCAAGCGACTTCGGCGCACACTTTCTAATCGCCTCGGATGTTGCCCCGACGTTCCGCTTAAAGTTCAACTGAAACCTGTTTGTTGCGCTGTTCAAAATCCATTCTTTAGCCATTTGCATATACCTCAATAAATTTTTTCTTATATTTGTATTCGATTGATGTATCAACTTCTACATACCTTGTTCGTATCAAATGCGCGTTCACAAAAGTGCGATTATCAAGATACAAATAGCAAAGCAAGTTGCCGTCCTCATCGTACTTGGTAGAATCAAATTTAAGATAGACCTTTCTCTTTCTGAATTTGTCTTGCAAAAATTCTATCGCTTTTGCAGATTCAAAAGGATTAGTCTTTACGCCGAGTAATTTGACTTTAAGTCCTGATGAAAGCAAAATATCTTCGGGGGATAAGACCTCTTTCACCCCAAACAATTCTTCTTTTTGTGTACGCTCTGCGCCTATCCTTGAACCGAATTGAAGCGACTTAACGTCGATTTTTTTATCCATTTTATGCGGGTCATTGAAGATGTAGGGTAACTCCTCGAATGAGAAATCGGGAGCAACTTCATCTCTGACTATCGAAACCTCATTTTGCCGTGTAAGCAAATCGCCGCCTAATTTTTCTTGAATAACAGGGATAAATGCTTCGTTGATTTCATAAGCGATAGAATTTCTACCTAAATGCATTGCGGCTAAAGATGTCGTTCCGCTCCCCGCAAATGGATCGAGGACAGTCTCTCCGTAAAACGAAAACATCTTAATGAGCCGCTTTGGTAGTTCTTCAGGGAACATTGCGATATGCTCCAACTGCTTTACGCCGTTGAAATTCCAATGTGAGGAGAAGTATTGCGACCATTCCTCATTTGTCAGAATGGATTTTTGTTTTTGTTCGCCGATGACTTTGGGCGGCGTTCCGAGTTTCTTAAAAATAAGAATAAACTCGTAGTCCATTTTCAAAATGCCATTCCGAGGATAGGGAAAACTTCCCATGACGGCTCCGCCGCCGGTTGTATTCATGGTGGTGGCTTTTTGCCAGATGATTGCGCCCATGTAGTCCATTCCCAAGGCTTCGCAACATCTGATAATCTCCGTTCTTATGGGGATCACTTTATATCTCCCATAATAAACCGAACGCGCAAATTGATCACCAATATTGATACACAGGCGGCAACCATCGGAAAGTACGCGGTAACATTCCTTCCACACCAAATTGAGATTATTGATGTACTCCTCATAGCTGTCGTTAAAACCGATTTGATTCACTGCCCCATAATCTTTCAATTGCCAATAGGGCGGCGAAGTGATAATCAACTGTACCGATTTATCTTTAATTTGTTTCAGAGAGCGGCTATCGCCCAAAACGATTTTATGATGTGTCATACTCGTTTCCCAAATTCTATAATCTTATTATAGCATATATCGTCGTTTTTTTCAAGTCGAATCATGCAAAAAATCAAAATGGCACTTTGGCGGGTGCTTGACTAAAACGAGCGCGCCGCTTCGCGGCGCGGTCAAGCACCCGCCAAACCGAAAAAACCAGAAAAGAAAGTCATCAAAAGCCGCGCGAAGCGGCGGCCGCCGCTGAACCGCTTGGCGATCCGCCGCTTGGTCGCGGCGGTCTTTTTTGATTGTACCTTTCTTTGCATTGTTTTTGTTCCGGTCGCGGCAGCGGGCAGTCCGCCTGCTTCCGCGGCTTTTCTTTTTGTCTCAAAATTTTTCGGGGAAATACCCTGTCAAACCGTCTTTCCAGTGGCTATCTTATGGAGGGGCATTGTGGGCAGTGCAAAATTTCTTTCACCCAATACCCCGCCAAAAGGCATTTTTCGTGGCTAACTTATGGAGGGTGTTTTGCGTTCAGACAAAAAACTTTCGCAAAATACCCTAACGAAAAGCGGTTTTCAACGCTTATAAGTGAGGGGCATTGTGGAAAGCAAAAAATTTTGCGGAAATTTTCCCAAACCTCTTAACTTTTATGGGGGTCTCGCCGCTTATAAGTGGGAGGTGTTTTTGATGAAACAAAAAATCAAGGTAAAAACTTTCGGAGAGCCGACAGCGGACGACTTATCGGAACATGAGCGGGTGGCGTTTTATACCGCGCTTTATGCCCACATACAACGGCTTTCCCAAAATGGCAAATAATCTTTTTTGCTTTCGTCTGCGGAGCTTAAACGAAACCGCACTTTCTGGCAAGGGTAAAATGCACGGCATTCGCCGCCCTTGCCGGAAAGCA
>CANQJF010000007.1 GCA_947624225.1 uncultured Clostridia bacterium | reverse complement strand
ATCCTTCTCTTCCAAACTCCACAACTTCTCTTTGAACAAAATCTCAAATCCTGTTGCACTTAGTTTGACAATTCACTAAATTATTTCCGAAAACTTTCCCGCGGCATCTTGCCATTTTGCACGGAACGTGGTATAATACCTAAGAGAATCAAATGGAGGGATAATTCGATGAAACTGACGGAAACTTTGCGCAGACAATTGCGCGTGACCGTGGACTACACCAACATGACCGACAAATACCTCGGCGACAAGGGGATTTCCAAAAAGGCGCTCGACGCGCACAAAAAGCTTGCCCGCGCCGCCCATGCCTATGTCGCCCAAAACCGCGGCAAAGACGAACTCTTTATGGGTTGGACGGAGCTCCCCTATAACCAAGCCGAGATCGTAAACGACATCATTGCCACCGCCAAACTCGTGCGCCGCAAGTTTGAACACTTTGTCGTGCTCGGCATCGGCGGATCTGCCCTCGGCCCCTCGATGGCTTTCACCGCACTCTGCCATCTCCACTACAACGACCTCCCCAAGTCCAAGCGCCGCGGCCCCAAGTTCTTTGTCGAGGACAACGTCGACCCCGTCCGCATGAAAGAACTGCTCGACGTCATCGATGTCACTAAGACCTGCTTCAACGTCATCTCCAAGTCGGGCGCGACGAGCGAGACGATGGCGCAATACCTCATCATCTCCGACCTGCTCACCAAGGCGGGCGTAAACATCAAGGAGAACGTCATCTTTACGACGGATGCCGCGCGCGGCAATCTCGTGAAAATCTCCGACGAATTGGGCGGCGTTAAGCGCTATATCCTGCCCGACGGCGTGGGCGGAAGATTCTCCGAACTCTCCCCCGTGGGCCTGCTTCCCGCGGCCGTGCTCGGCATCGACATCAAGGCGCTGTTGAAGGGCGCGGCCTATATGGATAAGCTGTGCAAATCGGCCGACTTCCGCAGAAATCCCGCTCTCATGTGCGCCACGCTGCAATATATCGCCATGCAGGACGGCAAGAACATCGGCGTGCTCATGCCCTATTCCGACAATCTCCGCTATGTCTCCGATTGGTATGCCCAGCTGTGGGCGGAATCGCTCGGCAAGAACGTCACGCTCGACGGACAGCCCTGCCATGTCGGCCAGACGCCCGTGAAAGCGCTCGGCGTCACCGACCAGCACTCGCAGGTCCAGCTCTACACCGAGGGCCCCTATGACAAAGTGGTGACTTTCCTCTCCGTGGGCAGTTACAAAGAAAAGACGCCCATCCCGCACGGGTGCGAGAGCATTCCCGACGTCTCTTTCCTCGGCGGCCACACCATGGAAGAGCTCATTCAAGCCGAGAACAAGGCGACGGCCTATGCGCTCACCAAGGCGGGCAGGCTCAATTATACCATCAACCTCCCCGCGGTCAACGAGTTTACGCTCGGTCAACTTCTCTATCTCTTCGAGTTGCAGACGGCTTACGCGGGCGCAATGTTCAACATCGACACCTACAACCAGCCCGGCGTGGAAGCGGGCAAAAAGGCGACTTTTGCCCTGCTTGGCAAGCCCGGTTACGACTTGCAGAAGAAGGATTTAAACGCCGCCCAACCCGACCCCGAATACATTGTCTGACGGCATCCTGCCCCCTCCCATGGAGGGGGCAATGTTTCTTGTCGCCCCAGTAAGGGGAGATGTTGAGGCGAAGCCAAGACAGAGGGTTTTTTCAGCTCCCCCCCCCACCACCGCCCTCCGGGCAGAGCCTCCCCCCAAAGGGTAGGCCTTGGGTTACCGCTGTCATACCGCCCGCCTGAGGCATTGTTCCCCACTGTCATACCGAAAAGGGCAACGCCCTTTGAGTGTATCCCCTCAAACGAAGTCCGTTCAACAGAAAAAATCGCCCCCGCGGCATAACGACCGCGGGGGCTTTTTCACACACTCCAACGGGACCATGCCCGCAAAGCATCCGTCATCTTTGGCCCAAGGCCTCCTGCTTTATTGCTTTCAAGAAACGGCGTCGGACTTTTTCCAAATGACGATTTCTCCGTCGGCATCATAGTGCCACCAATTTTCGCTTTGCGCCCACTCTTCCGCCGTCGGCGCTTCATCGGAGAAATAATAACGGGTGGCATCGGTAAGAGCGGCATTATTGTTGCCGATCGTGATGGTCTGCCATTGCGTAAGGGAACCTTTATAATATACATTCGTCAGATCTTCACACTGTCTAAACGTACCGTTTCCAATAGAGATCACACTTTCGGGGATCACAATACTTGTCAAATCGTAGCAATACGAAAACGCGTTCTCGCCGATAGTGGTCACGCTGTCGGGTATCGTCACACTCTTCAAACTGGCACATCCCCCGAACGCATAATCTCCAATCGAGGTTATACTATTGGGCATCGTCACGCTCGTTAAGCGAGTGCATCCGGAGAACGCCGCCTCTCCAATTGCAGTCACACCTTCCGGGATCACTATGCTCGTCAAATGGATGCAATCGGTGAACATATCACCTTCAATCGTACTCACACCCTCGGGAATTTCTATGTTCGTCAATTCAGAACAATACGCAAATGCGGCATATCCCATGGTAGTCACGCTGTTGGGGATCACGATGCTCTTCAAGTTGTTGTAACCATAGAACGCAAATTGATAGATCTCATAGATTTTCCCGCTCGGACTTTCTTGGGGAAGCGTGATTTTCGTCTCAGTGCCGCTGTAACCGAGGAGATAGCTCTCATCGCCCTCTTCATAAAACCGATAGCCATCCGGGGTTACCGTTTGGAAGCCCTCTTCCTCCCCCGTGTAGACGTGTTTTGCATATGCAGCGACGCCGCCATAATCACCCGAGCCAATCGGAGATCCGGTAAGATTCCAAACTTCGAGGAGCTTATAACATCCATCAAACGCATCATCGGCAACCGCGGTCGTGCGGCCTTCGATGACCACCGATGTCAACCCGCAAAAATAGAATGCCCTCTCTTTGATCGAGGTCACGCCGGCGGAGATCACAACACTCGCGAGCCTGCCGCAATTAAAGAACGCTTCTTCGCCGATGCTTATCACATTTTCGGGAATCACAATACTTGCCGGCCCACGTTCAGCGAACGCACTCTTGCCAATCTCGGTTACACTCCCGTCAGCGGGAATTGTACTTGTTGTGCATCCCAAAATTAAGGTGTGCGTTGCCGTTTCGATCAAGCAGTTGGTTTGGCTATGGTAAACGGGATTTCCATCCGCGACGACAATGCTTGTGAGTGCATAGCAAGATTTAAACACATCAGCTTGAATTGAGGTTACGCCGCTCCCGATCCTCACGCTCTCTAAGCGACTGCACTCAATGAATGTAGAACTTCCAATTGAGGTCACGCCATCGGGAATCTCAATGCCTGTCAGCCCATCGCAATAACAGAACGCGCAATTCCCAATCGAGGTCACACTATCGGGAATCTCAATTTTTGTCAACCCGCTGCAATTGCTAAACGCATATCCACCGATTGTGGTCACACCGCTCCCAATTGTCGCACTCGTCAATCCGCTGCATCCTTCGAACGCTCCATATTCGATAGAGGTCACACTATCGGGAATCACAATGCTGGTCAAGCCATTGCAAAGCCTAAACGCATTTTCGCCAATGGAAGTCACACTCCCGTCATCCGGGATCGTGCTTGTTGTGCATCCCAAAATTAAGATATGCGATGCCGTTTCGATCAAACAGTTCGTCTGGCTATGATAGGTGGAATTCCCATCCGCCACAACTACACTTTTAAGCCCACTGCAACTATCAAACGCATACTCGCCAATGGAGGTCACGGTTTCCGAAATAGCAATACTTCCAAGTTTACTACATTCATAGAATGCTGATTCTCCAATAGAGATTACGCCGCTGCCGATTTCAACACTTGTGATCTCGCTGCACATTTCGAACGATTCATCCCCAATTGAAGCTACATTGCCGGGGATTTTTAGTTCTCCCGTCAATTTTGCGCAATGGTAGAATGCCCCCTCTCCGACGGAAGTCACGCTGTCGGGGATCACAATGCTCGTGAGCCCATCGCATTCGGTGAACGCCCACTCTCCGATTGCCGTCACGCTCTTGCCCTGGTGCCCATACGGAATGACGAGCGCAAGCGTTTCCACGCCGTCCAAGGCAGTGCCGATGCCCGTCACGGTGTAAGTGTCCGTGCTCTCATCCAATTCGTATGTAAGGCCATCGGTAAATTCCCACTTCGCGCCACAGACGGAGCACTCGTTTTCGACGGTGTAACTGTGGACATGGGTGGGGGGATTTGTCTCTCCGCCTTGTTCGCCGGGATCATTCTCCGTTTCTCCGCCCTGCTCGCCGGGGTCCGTCTCCGATGTCCCGCCCTGTTCGCCGGGGTTCGTCGTTTCGCCCGGGTTGTCATTTCCGCCGCAAGCGGAAAGGCCCAAACACAGGCACAGCGCGGTCATGAGCGTGAGCAGAATGACCCAAAACTTTTTGTTCATAAAAACCTCCTAAAAATAGTAAAAAAATAAGGACGCTCCAATATGGAACGCCCGCTTAGAGTATCCCATATTGTTGCGACACAAATGAAATTTCCCCGGATTTTCGTAAACGGAAAAATTGGATACACCTATGCTAAGGTTGTAGCCATTTACGAAAATCTTATTCATTTGTGTCGCATCGTCAGTATACCACGTTTTAAGACACTTTGCAAGCATTTCGCAAATTTTCTTTCAAAAACAAGCCGATCCTGTCATTTCGTCCGCCCCCATTTAGAGGACAGGATTCTTCACATGAGACCGATGCCTTTTAGCACTTGCGTCGTGGTGAGCCCGGCGCCGTGGAACGCCAGCGCATCCTTGGCGAACGGGAGGCTCTCGCACCCGCACAGCTTGATGAGACGGTAGTTCCTCCGCAACCGCTCCGCATTCGCGAGGATGGAATTTCTGACGGAGGGCCTCGCAATGCGCTCCGCGTTCCCGATGACACCTTCGAGCGTGCCGAAAGCATTCAACAGCTGCGCGGCCGTCTTGGGCCCTACCATGTCCGCACCCTTGATGTTGTCGGCGGTGTCCCCCACGAGTGATTTGAAGTCGGCATACTGCTCGGGCGAGATGCCGAATTTCTCGACAATGTACGCGGGATCGCACAGCACGGTCCTGTCGCCGCGGTAACGGAGAACGGTGACATGCTCGCCGATGAGCTGGAAAAAATCGCTGTCAAAGGAACTGATGACGACGTCCATCTCCCCGCGAAGAGCGAGCGCGTAACCCGTGATCGTGTCGTCGGCCTCGCAATCCTCCGTCTCCGCATGGCAGATGCCCAAAAAATCGAGGGCGGTGAAGATGTCGGGAAGTTGCGAGAAAGGATTCTCGGCCTCGGACATGGCGCCGTAATCGGGGCGGTTGGCCTTGTAGGCGGGATCGAGCTCACAGCGGGAATTTTTATGCTCGCCGTCGAAGATGGCCAGGACGCGCGTGGGGGAAACCCTCCTGATGATCTTCAAGAGCGCGCCGACAAAACCCAGCGTGCCGTGAATGGCCCTGCCGTCGCGGCCGTAAATGCGTGAGGGCATGCCGAAAAACATTTGGAAGAGCAGATTGCTGCCGTCGACGATCAAAATTTTCTCCATGCGTGTCTCGTTCTCCGTCGTATCTCGCCCCGCAAGCGCGGGTTTTTTCTTAAAATAAATGATAGCACATCACGACGATTCTGTCAACCTTATCCGCGCCGAACTCCCCCACCGCACAGGAAAGATTTGCGTCCAAAGACATATGTCGGCATATGTGTTTTTCTGCAATCGGACATAAAATCCCCCACCCATGTCTGAAAGCACATATG
The DNA here is from genome assembly GCA_947624225.1 of uncultured Clostridia bacterium. Classification (GTDB taxonomy): domain Bacteria; phylum Bacillota; class Clostridia; order Christensenellales; family Borkfalkiaceae; genus Gallimonas. Next base: position 50,307 of record CANQJF010000007.1, on the reverse strand, counting down.
TATTTTTATCAATATGAATGGGCACGGCCGAAGATCTTCCGTGTCGAGCCGTCCCTCTCAAAAGCCGTCCCTGGAGCAAGCCGTCTCCTCTCAAAAGCCATCCCTGGAGCAAGCCTCTCCTCTCAAACCCCCCGCACAAGATTCTTCCCGTCAAAAAAAGCCCTCCGCGGCGCGAGGGCATAAAAAATCCCGGTTTGATTGCCGGGACCTTTTTTCATTTCTTTTGTTTCCGAATGGCTTGTTGGGCTTCTTCGTCTCGCCGCTTGATGTCTCGCCGCCAAAGGATGACCGCGACAAGACTGAGGATAGCGCCCAGACCCAACGCGACGGCGCCATAGTATTGGCTGAGATTTACCGTAAAAGAGAGCACGATGAGCACAATACCGGCCAAAAGCAAGAGCCAAGAGAGGATGAGCAAGATATACTTCAACTGCATCGACTCACTCTCCGCGCTCTTTGATCTCAACGTTGTATTTTTTGCTATCCTTGGGCGTGGCGGCACGAACGAGCGTGCGGAGCGCCTTTGCGATCTTGCCCTGCTTCCCGATCACCTTTCCCATGTCGGAATCGGCCAAAAGAACGGTAACATTGATGGCGTCATCCGTTTCCTCAACGACATACTCGATTTTGTCTTTTTCTTCCGCAAATTGCTCGACAATGTATTTGATAAGCTCTAACATGTCTATCCTCCTTGAATTACGAGAGTTGTGGTTCGCAAATTTCCACCCTATGCACGGTGCGGCCGTGACAGATGCGGCGTCTCTTTTGGAAGATCACGCCTCCCTTGCGGCGCAACCGGGCAGTTCGCGATGCGCGGAAAAATTACTTCTTCTTTCTCTTGCCCTTGGTCTTGGAGGGAGAGAGTTTGTCGCTCTTTTCGAGCGCGCCCGTCTTGACGAGCAGGCTCTTCACCGTTTCGGTGGGTTGCACGCCCTTCGCAAGCCACTCCTTGGCCTTCTCGACGTCCACTTCCAGCGTGACGGGATTGGACTTGGGATCATAGAAGCCGATCTTCTCGATGTATTCCCCCGTTGCAGCCTTGCGCGCGTCCACGACGACGATACGGTAGACGGGAGACTTCTTGTCGCCCATTCTCACCAATCTCATTTTTACCATAGTTGTTACCTCCTAAATATTCACGAAATTTGTTTTGCAAATTTTTGCATCAAGTTTAATAAGTCTATTTTAATAAGTCTATCGTCGAATCATTTTAATAAGTTCGACGACGCTTTTGCGGCACGATTGGGCCGCTTTCACGCTTTTTCCGAAGGCTTGGTTGCGGACATGGTGCCCTCGAAATTGCTCAGAACGGCAATCTCCGCTTTCCGCTCTTCATCTGCTTCATAAGGAGTTTGGTCTGTTCGAATTGTTTCAGAAGCTGGTTGACTTCTTGCAGCGTTGTGCCCGATCCGAGCGCAATGCGCTTCTTGCGCGAATAATTTAAAATCTGCGGATTGTCGCGCTCCTTGGGCGTCATGGAGAGGATGATGGCGCGGATGCGTTCGAGGCGCTTTTCGTCGATGTCCCCCTCCTTGATTTTGAGCTTCCCCGCCCCGGGGAGCATGCTCATGAGTGCGCCCGCTCCGCCCATCTTTTTGAGCGTTTCGAACTGCGTCAAGTAGTCGCCGAGGGTGAAAGAATTCTCGCGCATCTTGCGCTCCATCTCCTTGGCTTGTTGCTCGGAGACAGCCTCCTGCGCTTTCTCGATGAGCGAAAGCACGTCACCCATGCCCAAGATGCGGCTCGCCATACGGTCGGGATAGAATGGTTCGAGGTCGGTGAGCTTCTCTCCCACGCCGATGAATTTGATGGGCTTGCCCGTCACCGCCTTGATGGAGAGGCATGCGCCGCCGCGGGTGTCGCCGTCGAGCTTGGTGAGGATGACGCCCGTCACGTTCAGCCGTGCGTTGAAAGTCTCGGCCACGTTGACCGCGTCCTGCCCCGTCATGGCGTCCACCGTGAGCAAAATTTCGGTGACGTTCACGGCCTTGGTGATGTTTTCCAGCTCGGCCATGAGCTTTTCGTCGATGTGCAGGCGGCCCGCCGTGTCGATGACAACGGTGTCGAAGCCCATCTTTTTAGCATAATCGACGGCCTCGCGCGCCGTCTTGACGGGGTCCTGTGTGCCCCGTTCGAACACCTCGGCACCCGCCTTGCCCCCCACGACTTTGAGCTGGTCGATGGCCGCGGGGCGGTAGATGTCTCCTGCGACGAGCAGGGGCTTTTTGCCCTGTTTTTTGAGCTGAACGGCGAGTTTTGCGCACATCGTCGTCTTGCCGGCGCCTTGGAGGCCGCACATCATGATGACTGTGGGCGGCTTGGGAGAGACCTCCAACTTGGCGTTACCCGAGCCCATCAGCGCGATGAGCTCGTCGTTGACGATCTTGATGACCTGCTGGGCGGGATTCAAGCTCTCCAACACCTGCTGGCCGACCGCTTTCTCGGAGACCTCGGCAATGAAGTTCTTCACGACTTTGAGGTTGACATCTGCCTCCAAGAGCGCGACGCGCACCTCGCGCATGGCAGTCTTGATTTCAAGCTCGGTGAGTTTCCCGCGCTTGGTGAGTTTGGAAAAGATATGGTTGAGGCGCTCGGAGAGCGATTCGAAAAGTGCCATTTAATCCTCCTCGTCGGAGCTGATGACCTCACCGACGCATACCATGTCCGCAATCGCGGTCATCTCTTGGGAAAATTCGGGGTGCGCCTCCGCAAATTCTTCCACGGCCCGCGTCACGCGCGTCATCATATCGGAGACGGCGAGACTATACTCTGCGGTCGACGCGCAAAAGTGCAATTTTTCCTCATAGGAATCCATGAGCTCGCGGCTCTTTTTGAGCGCATCGGAGACGGCCTGTTTGGAAATACCCTTCTCCTCCGCGATCTCCAAAAGGGAGAGGTCGCACATGTAGTAGAGATTGCAGATGTCGCGTTGGGTCTCGGTGAGGAGCGGCCCGTACGCATCGAAGAGTTGCAGATATTTGAGGTCTTTCCGCGGCTTCGGCATGGGCACATCCTTGATCGTGGCAAACGGCATATGCTCCTCCCCGTCAAGCAATTCTCCTTGACAAGCATGATTATATCAGATAAAAAAACATCCGTCAAGCATTTTCGCTTGACGGACATCAATTTCTTTTGGGATTTTTCGTGCGTTCGAGCAGGTAGTCGATGGAGACATCGAAATAGTCGGCGAGTGCAATGAGCGTCTTGTAGTCGGCCTCATGCTCGCCCGTCTCATAGCGCGAGATGCTGTTTTGGTTCAAACCGAGATCCATCGCCAATTTCAGTTGGGAAATGTGCCTCTCTTTGCGCAACATTTTTAATCTTATCATGGAAATTCTCTTGACAATATTATACCGATTCGGTATAATAAAAATATCCCAATTTGGGATAAATCCAAGAATTTGAACAAAGGAGTCGTTATGATCAAAAAGAAGCGGATGACGGCGGGCTTTGTGCTCAGCATCATAGGTGCCATAGGAGTTTTCGGTTATCCAATGGCCTGGATACTTTCCATCCTTGTAAGCTCTATAAGCTCTGTGGGCGATGGTTTTGAAATCGACGGGATGGCATTGTTTTTGCATAATACCGCCGGAAATTTGATGTTTTGCCTCGCGCAATTCGGGATCGCTCTCTCCATCATTCTCCTCTCCGTGTACGGAAAGAAGGGCGGGCGCGCGGAATTGATCGGCTTGCTCGTCGTGAGCATTTTGGCGCTCTTTTGGCTATACTGCTTTGCGACCTCCATTTTCTCCTTGATCGGGAGCATCCTCATGCTGAGTGCCCTGCCGAAGAAGCGCTTTGCCGAAAACACGGCGGTCCCCTCAGACGAAATTGCCCCCGAGAGCGCCCAAGATGAACAGGCGGAAACCTCTTCTGAGACCGCAGAGGGCGGACATGCCCCCACCGAAAGCGCTCTGACCGAGGGAAAGACGGTCGTTAAGAAGCAGGATGGCTTTTTCCAAAAGTTTCGAAAGAAATGCAGAAAGCTCGGCGCGGGCACAAAGAAATTGCGTGCGCGCATGTGCGATGAACATGCCTCCAAGCTGCCCGCATTTCTTGTGCTCACGGTGCTGTTTTTGGCGGCGTTCATTGCATATTCGGCAACTTATTTCCGCGACGTTTTCCTCCGCGCCTTTGACTTCAACGGCATTCTCATGAATTCAAATGACGATTTGGCCGAATCACTACCCCCGTTTATCGATTTTATATACACGATCAGTGTATTTTTCAGAGAACTCTTTACTCCGCGGATTTTGTGGCATGCGGGTGCGGGGTATTGGGGATATTACACCAACTCCCTCACCGGGGACATCTTGCCCCAGCTCATCTTTGCGCTCTTGCCCATATATCTCGTCTATCTCGGCACGCACAATCCTTTGAGACTTCCCAAGGGCTATGCCGCGCTGCTCGCGATGCTCGGCGCCCTCTGTTTCGCGCAGATCGACCTCATGGTAATTTATAACTCCGTGGCGTGTGCGGAGTTGTATTTGGCGGGAAGCGATGCGGCACTCGGTTATCTCGTCTATCTTCTGCTCGCCTCCGTCATTTGCACGCAAGTTGCAACGCTCTTTCTCTTCCCCTATTTTCTGGGAGAAAAGACGAGCTCCAAGGCGGCAATCGGCTTTGTGCTCGCCTCCGCTCTGCTGTTGCCTCTTCTCATCGCCCTCATCGTCGCGGCGGTCATTGCCGTCCTCGTAATCGCACTGTTCGTGCTCTTCGTCGTTTTCATCCTGTCGCTCGTTCTATGGCTTTTGCACGTGGAGAGCGACGCCGGAGATTCGTTTGCGGGGGCGATCTTCGGCAAGTCCGTGGAGATGAAAGAGTACACCTTCACCACGGACATGGGTACCTCGATGACGGTATACAGCCAAGACGGAAGAAAATTTTACAGCGCAAACGGAGCCTATATCGGCCACAGCGAAGATGGCGGCAAAACCATCTTGCGCGATTGATTCCCTATACGAAGTCCACATCTCTTACCTTCCCCTTTGGGGAAGGTGGCACGGCGAAGCCGTGACGGATGAGGTCACTACATTTTCAGAACACCCCTCATCAGTCTCGCGTTGCTCGACAGCTTCCCCAGAGGGGAAGCCAAGAAATCTTTCTCCCTCGCAATTCGGACGTTGTAAAGCCGCTTCGGCTCGGAATGACAAGTAAGGCGCCACCCCACCCCCTTGGGGAGTCCCCCTCCCATGGAGGGGGCTCGTGCGCCGTTACGGAAGGTATGACAGCGCGTCCCAAGGCACGATTTGTCATTTCGAGCCGATAGAGCACGATTTTCAACGAACTGCTCATCTGCGAGAAATCTTACTGCGACCAAGGATAGGAAGAGCGAAGAAAAAAAGCATGGCATCCGCGTACCATTTGGACTTAACGTAATAAGATTCCCTCGCGGAGAGGCAATTCGGACGTTGTAAAGCCGCTTCGGCTCGGAATGACAAGTAGTCGGTATGACAGCGGGGCTTGGGCCTTGGGTACACAAAATGACAAAAAACATCCGTCGAGCAAATTTGCTTGGCGGATGTTTGCTTTCTTCTTGACAGATGTTTGCATTTTCGCTTGACAGATGTCAATTTCTTTTTACGGAATGGCTTGGTTTAGGGGCGTGTGTCAGCCGGATATCTCCTTTCCCGGGCCGGAGACGCCGCTCTTTTTTTGCGCCCTCTCGCGGTCCGTCTTGGCAATATCCACCGCAATGCTGACATAGCAGACGGCGATCACAAATGTCATCACCGTCATGGCAATCGGAAACCACAGTTCGGAGAGGTCAAAGGAAACAGTCTTGTCGATCAAAGGATAAAGAAAGTAATAAGCCCAAAACAAAAACCATGGACCAAAATTCAAAATTGCCATAGCAATGTACGGCCGCTTCGTGAGCGCCGCATCTTGATGCAGCAAGACCAAAGCGACAACAAGCAGAACGAGAGAATAAATGGGGATAACAAATATCATGACAATATTTTCAAACTCGGAAGTCTTGATCGGCTGGCCACTGTGGAATAAATAGGAAGCGCCGAGTTCATAGCAAAGAACTCCGTAAGTAATTAAAAAGGTGATAAACGCGAGGACGGAAATAGCCACCATCATTTTGGTTGTTTTTTTCATTCTGTTTCTCCCTATCGTCAAATGTAGGCCACAAAACCGTCGCCCCCGAGTTTAAATTTATTTTAAACCACAAATCCCAAAATGTCAAGGGTTTTGGAAAAAATATATTAAATAAATTTCAAACCGCTTCCCTGTCATGGGGAAGCGGCGCGTTTTCAGAGAATTTAAAGAATGTAGATGCAGGTATAAGAGAGTTGCAGCGCAAAGAAGATCAGGATGGGCACGAGTGCAAAATAGTTCCGCCGCATCGCCGCAAAGCAGCCGAGCCCCGTGCAGGGCAGGATGGTGAGAAAGAGCAGCACGGCAATGTTGACGTATGCGGCAAAGTAAAACACCCATGCAACGAGGTATAATATCACCGAGAGCAGGGCAAAGACCGCGAACGGCGAAAAGAAGTCGACCGGTTTTTGCTCCTGCTTCACGACAAACACCAAAACGACAGCGGAGAGCGCCAAAAAGATGTATCCGAAGATCCTGAGCGCATCCGTCGGCGCCTGCCGAAAAACATCGTTCGCGGGGGAATAAAACGCCCAGACGAGCAGGGGCAGAATTAAGATCCCGCACAGCCCGAGCGCCCACGCATCCAGCCCGAGCCGGTAGCTCGCCAAGAACCCGCCCACGGCCGCCTTGCACTTTTCACCCTTTGTAAGACCGCGTTTTTTTGCCATTAAAAGAATCCCTCCACGAATTCCTCTGCGTCGAAGCGTTCGAGATCGCCGAGCTTTTCTCCGACGCCCGCAAAGACGACGGGGACTTTGAGCTCCCCGCACAGCGAAAAGACGAACCCGCCCTTGGCCGTTCCGTCCAACTTGGTGAGCACGATCCCATCGAGATCGACCGCCTCCTTGAACACGCGCGCCTGCGAATAGGCATTTTGCCCCGTGGTGGCGTCGAGCACCAAGAATTTGTAGAACGACGCCTCGGGGAACTCCCGCTCCACGACACGGTCCATCTTTTTGAGCTCATTCATGAGGTTGTCCTTGACGTGAAGCCGTCCCGCCGTATCGATGAGCAAAACGTCCGTTCTTCTCGCCTTGGCCGAGGAGACGGCATCATAGACGACGGCCGAGGGATCGCTCCCCTCCTCGTGCTTGACGATGCGCACCTTGGCGCGGTCGGCCCAGACGCCCAATTGATCGATGGCGGCAGCGCGGAAAGTATCCGCCGCGGCGACGGTGACCGTCTTTTTCTGTGCCGTGAAATAGGCGGCGAGTTTCCCGATGGTCGTCGTCTTGCCGACGCCGTTCACACCCACCATCATAATGACGCACGGATAGTGGATCTCAGGCATGGGTGCCTCGTTTAACGTCTCCTCCAAGATATCTTTGAGGAGATCTGTGACATATTGCTCGTCTTTGATCTTGTTGCCGATTGCCTCCTCCTTGACCTCTTCGACGACGGCCTCGGCCGTTTTCACGGAGACATCGGAGGAAATGAGGATCTCTTCGAGCTCCTCATAGAAAGCATCGCCGATCTTGTTTTTTAAGAACAGTTGGCGAAGTTTGGTGGAGACATTGGCCCTGGTCTTTTGCAGGGCTTCCTTTATCTTACTGAAAATACCCATAATATTCTGATTATCTCGTAAATTGGTTCGGAGGGCAGGTCCTTGTCGCCCCTGTAAGGGGAGATGTTGATGCGAAGCCGAGACAAAGGGGGGTTCTTGGCTTCCCCTCTGAGGAAGCTGTCGAGCAACGCGAGACTGATGAGGTGAAAATGCGGAAACCTCATCCGCCCCTTCGGGGTACTTTCCCCAAAGGGGAAGGCAAGGGCACGACCATGCCTCCGTCGCCACCCCACCCCCTACACCCCCTCACAAGGTTCGGGGCACCTTCCCCAAAGGGGAAGGCAAGGGCACGACCATTCTATGCGATGACGGTGTCGCCGCCGAGGCGCTCTTCCACCTCGGAGAGCTTCACCGAGACGAGCTTGGAGACGCCTTTCTCCTCCATCGTGACGCCGAACAGCGTGTCTGCCTGCGTCATGGTGGGCTTTCTGTGCGTGATGACGATGAACTGCGTCTCCTTGGAGAACTTCTTTAAGTACTTGGCGAAGCGGTCGACATTGGCTTCGTCGAGCGCCGCTTCGATCTCATCGAGAATACAGAACGGCATGGGGCTCGACTTTAAAATGGCGAAGAGAATGGCAATGGCCGTGAATGCCTGCTCGCCGCCCGAGAGGAGCGAGATCTTGGACAGCTTCTTTCCCGGAGGACATGCGACGATCTCCACGCCCGCTTCGAGCGGATCGGCTTCCTCCTCCAAGTCCAGCTGCATCTCCGCCTTGCCGCCGCCGAACAGCTCCTTGAAGATCTGCGTAAAGTTCGCGTTGATCCGGTTGAAGCCGTCGTCGAACTGCTTCTGCATGGTATCCCGAAGATCGTTCAGCACCTGCGTGAGATCGGAGATGCCCTTTTCGAGGTCCTCGCGCTGCGTTTTCATATCGTTGTAACGAGCGAGAAGAGCGTTGTAATCCTCCTCCGCGTTCTGGTTGACCGGCCCGAGCGCCGCGATCTTGTGGCGCAAAGAATTGATGTTCGCATTGGCCTGCGAGAAGTCGTAATCGGGGTCGCGGAGGGCCTGTGCCGCTTCGTAATCGAGGCCGTACGATTCCTCCAAGCGCACTTTCATGTTCTCCAAGATGGTCTGCGAGCGGCTGATGGCGATCTCCGCCTCGTGCTTTTCCTCGGTGAGGGCAGACTGCTTTTCGAGAAGCGAACGCTTCTCCTCGGCGATCTTTTGCTGACGCTCCGTGAGAACGCGCTTGCGCTCCTCCACGCTGCGGAGGTCGGAACGAAGTTTGTTCAGCGTGTGCTGCTCATCCTCGGTGAGGGCAACGCGCTCCTCCTCGTCTCTGAGCTCGCGGATGCGGTCCTCATTCTCCCGCACGGCGGCGCGCTGCTGTTCGATGCGCACGGAGAGCTCGGCCCTTTCCTCGCGGAGACGGCGCACGTTCTCGTCCTCCGCCGCAAGAGCAGAGGTGACGGTCGCCTCCTCAACGCGGTGGCCGTGCAGGGTCTCGGCGATCTCATCCCGGTTCTTTCTGAACTTTTCGATCTGTACCGTGCGCTCCTGCGCCTCCTCGGCCGCTTCCGCACGGATCTTGGCAAGGAGCTCCTCGCTCTCCGCCGCGGTCAAGACTTCCCCCTCGAGGTCGGAGGCCTGCTGCGTGAGGCGGATGAGCTGAGTGTTGTATTGGTCGGCATCCCCTTGCGCGTCGGCAATGAGTTCGGCAAGCGCCATCTCCTTTTGGGAGAGCGCGGCAAAGTTCGCCGTCTCCTCCTGCACCTTGGTGCGGAACGTCTCATACGCCTTGCGCGCCTCTTCGAGTTCGCCCGTCGCCGAGGCGAGCGCCTGTTTGAGTTTTACGAGGGCGGCTTGCTTGCGGGCAATGTTGTCCTCGCACTCCTTGATGTTGCGCTCCCCTGCAAGCAGACTGCTCGAATCCCGCCTGCGGGAGCCGCCCGTCATGGAACCGCTCGTGGAGATGACATCGCCGTCGAGGGCAATGATGCGGAAAGCGCGGGGGTATTTCTTGGAGATATTCGTCGCCGAAGCAATGGTATCACAGATGAGCGTGTTGCCGAGCAAGTGCTTGATGACGTTGGCATAGTAGGGATTGTAGCGGACGAGGTCGTTCGCGAGCCCGATCGCGCCGTTCTCTTTGAGGGCGAGCTGGATCTCGCGCGTATCGTTGATGGGCCGCATGACGGAGACGGGCAGGAACGTCACGACGCCCCCCCCCGTGCGCTTTAAGTATTCGATGAGGAAGCGGCCGTCCTCGGGCGTCTCGACGACAAGGTTCTGCATGGCGGCGCCGAAAGCCGTCTCGATGGCAACTTCATACTTCTTTTCGGTGGTGACGATATCCGCAATGGCACCCACGATCCGCTTCCCGATATCGGGGTTGCGCTTGGCGTCGAGTTGCAGTTTCTTGACGGAATCGCGATAGCCGTCAAAGCGGTTTTTGAGGCCGACGAGCATCTCGTGCTGATTTTTGAGACTTGCAATATCCGTGTTGCATGCCGCGATCTCTTCCGAGAGCTTCTTTTCGGAGCGCATCAGATCGGAGATGTCCATTTGCAGATCCCGCTCCTCGTCGCCCTTGTTGTTGAGGAATGCTTCGCACACCGCCTTTTGCTTTTGGCACTCGGTGAGCTGGCGGGCATACTCCGCGCGACGGAGTTCGGCTTTCTTGATGGCCTCCTTGACTTCCTCGATGCGGTCTTGCGTCAAATCGCGTTTTGCCGAAAGACTCCCCGCTTCCTTTTGCAGGGAGGCGAGATCCTCGGCGCTCGAAAGCTGGCTGGCCCGCTTCTCGTCGGAGATCTTTTCGTATGTAGCGATGCGCAAATCTGCCTCGGCGAGCTTGCGCATGAGGTCCTTACAAAGCGCGGCGAGCTCATTGAGGCGATCCTCGCCATCTTGCTTGCGTTTGCCGCTCTGCGCAATGAGCCCGTCGATCTCGCCCGACCGCTTTTGTGCTTCTTCGATCTCGGCCTTGGCTTGTTCGAGCTGGTGGCGGCAGGCCTCCAAGCGCTCGTGCACCACTTTCACCTCGCCGCTCTTGCGTTCGATGCCCACCTCGAAGAGACGCAAGCGCTCGTTGATGTCTTTCAGGCGGATATCCGCACTGTATGCGCCCGCACGGCTCTCATCCTCCTCTCCGTCGAGTGCGGCGAGCTGCGCCTCCGCTTCGGACAGGGACTTTTCCGCCCCGTCGATCTTTGCGCGGTAGCTTGCCGTCTCCTGTTCAAAGGTGTCGCTCCGCACGAGGTAGGCGTTGACCTCCTCATATTTGAGCTGCTCGGAGTATTCGCGGTATTTTCTCGCCGTGTCCGCCTGCTTTTCGAGGGGACGGAGCTGCGTCTCGGCCTCGTCCATGCGCTGGATGAAAACGGTGAGATTTTCGCGGGAGCCGTCGAGCTTGCGCTCGATCTCAGCCTTTTGCGCCTTGAATTTGATGACGCCCGTGGCCTCCTCGAAGATGGCGCGCCGCTCTACGGGCTTGGAATTCATGATCTGGGCGACCTTCCCCTGCCCGATGATGGAATAGCCCTCTTTGCCGATGCCCACTCCGTGCAACAGTTTCACGATGTCGCGCATGCGGCAGGGCCGGTTGTTGATGAGATATTCGCTCTCCCCCGAGCGATAGAGGCGGCGGGTCATGGCGACTTCTTCATACTCGATGTCGAAGATCTTCCGGCTGTTATCAAAGACGAGCGTCACCTCGCAAAAGGAGAGCTGGCGGCGCGTCTCGGAGCCGTTGAAAATGACATCTTGCATGGAAGAACCGCGAAGATTCTTTGCCGACTGTTCGCCGAGCACCCAGCGCACGGCATCGGCCACGTTGGATTTGCCGCACCCGTTGGGCCCGACGATGCAGGTGACTCCGTCATCAAACCGTATGGTTGTCTTGTCTGCAAAGGACTTGAAGCCCACCAGACGAATTTCCTTAAAATTCACGAATGATTCCCCTTTTTCAATTTCTCATATAATGCTTGCGCGGCAGCTGTTTCCGCCGCTTTCTTGCTCGCACCCTGCCCTTGCGCCATGACGCCGAGCGCGGTGACGGTGCAAATAAAAATGCCCTCTTGTTGACTGTCGCGGTAGACGGGAGTGCTCTTTTGGCGCTCCTGCACGTATTCCTGCAAGAGTGTCTTGTAATTTTCCGTCCGCGCTCCCGTGAGGCACCTGTTCAAAAAGGCCTTGGCCTCCGAGAAGCCGCCGTCGAGATAGATGGCGCCCGCGACTGCCTCGATGAGGCTGGAACTCGTCTTATCCGAGAGATTGCTCTCTCCCGCCGAATGCCGCAAAAAGCGCATGAGGCCGAGCTTCTTCTCCGACTGCACGAGCGCTTCCTTGGAGACGTACCGCTGCCTCAGTTCGGTCAGTTTGCCCTCGGGTGCGTTCGGGTATGCGGCATAGAGATCCTCGGTGACCGAGAGTTGGAGAACGGAGTCCCCCAAGAATTCGAGCCGCTCGTTGTGTTCCTCCCCGGTCGCGTTGGAATACGTCTTGTGCGTAAAGGCGGAGAGAAGCAGGGACTTGTCCCGAAAGACATATCCGATACACGCCTCGGCTTGGCCGTAAGTCTGCTCCGACCACGTTTCGCCGTTCAACATCGCAACTTATCCCTCCGCGGGAAGCCCGATGCTTTGGAGCATCTCTTCGATGGACGCAATGAGGCGGCCGCGGTAGGCATCCACCCCTTGGCAGACGGAGGCCGCAATGCTCGTCGCCTTGGAGGAACCGTGGCTCTTGATGACGACCTTTTTGAGACCCAAGAAAACGGACCCGCCCAGCTTGGCGTAATCGAGCATGCCTTTGAGGGCGTTGATCTGCTTTTGCGCGCAGAGATAGGCAAGTTTGCTCCCGAGGTTCTTCTTGAACTGTTGCGTGAGAACGGCCGCCACCGTCTTGCCGCAACCCTCCAACGATTTGAGGGCGATATTGCCCGAGAACCCGTCGGAGACGGCCACGTCATAGTCGCCGTACATGATGTCGCGTCCCTCGATGTTGCCAGCAAAATGGATGCCCGGCGTCGCCTTTAAAAGTGCATGCGCCTCCTGGTGAAGAGTGTCGCCCTTGTGCTCCTCCGTGCCGTTGGTCAAGAGCCCCACTCTGGGCTCCTTGATGCCGAATGCCGCCTTTGCATAGGCGGATGCCATGATGCCGAACTGTTGAAGATAGGCAGGTTTGCACTCGGCGTTTGCACCGCAATCACAGAGGAGCGTCTTGCCGCCGTTCACATTGGGAATGGCGGGGCAGAGCGCGGGGCGAAGAATGCCGCGGATGCGCCCGATGTGCATGATGCCTCCCGTGAGCACGGCGCCGGTGGACCCGGCAGAGACAAACGCCCCCACCTCTTCGTCCTCTTTGAGCTGTTTGAGGCCGACGACCAGCGAACTGTCCCGCTTGCTCCGCACGGCGTGCGTGGGGATGTCGTCGTTGGTGATGACTTCGGTGCAGGGGACGACCTCGACGCGAACGGGGTCGTATTTGTATTTGGTGAGTTCGTGATCGATGAGTGCTTCATCGCCCGTAAGCACGACCATGAAATCCTTGCGCATTTCGAGAGATTGAAGCGCGCCCTTTACGATTTCGGCGGGTGCGTTGTCTCCTCCCATAGCGTCTACCACGATTTTTAACATATGTTTCTCCACACGACGGATTCGTACGGAGCTATTATAGCATTTTTTTCAAAAATACACAATTCTTTGACGGCGCTTCACGAAAAAAAACTACATCTTGTAGAAAGAAAATTTTCCGTTTCGCGGGATTTCGACATGCCGCCGCCCTTTTTTGCCCTCCCGCCACAGTTCATTCAAAAAGGCCGCCCACCACGCAGGAGGACGGCTTTTCCGTCCTTTTCCGTGACGGGAAGAGGTGGCAAACACGCGGGAAAGTATTTATCTAGCAAAAAATTTTATCGCATCCTTGACAAGAACATTGTTTTTGTGGTATATTGAATCTGCCAAACAAGTTTGTTTTTCTGAAGGAAGGTGCAGTTTTTTATGGATTCTTGATTGAAATGGGGGGGGGTATATCCTGCCCTTGCAATACCTATATTTGAATTTGGCAAAACTGCAAATTCCAATATATGGGTATTGCGAAACTGTACCGTATATAAACTTGTTTGGCGACAATCGGAGTTTGCGTTTTGTAGTGCGCTTAACTTCGGTTGGCGCACTTTTTTATTTCAGTGTTTCAAAAGGAGAAATGATAATGAAAAAATGGTTGATGATGATTTTGTCTCTTGCCTTTGCCATCTGCTGTTGCCTCGGGCTTGCGGCGTGCGAACTTTTTGGATTGGGGACAGGCGGAGGAAACAGCAGTTCCGGCGGTAGTTCATCGGGCAGCGTTTCTGGCTCAAGTGACGGAAGTACACAATCCCAAGAGGATAGTGACGGTACCTTTATCTATTCTGGTACTTCTATCAAAGCTGCTACCACGTCCATTTCGGGTGAAATTACGATTCCTACGGAACGCAATGGCGTGTCCATTGACACGATTCCCGCGGATGCATTCAAGGGGTGCAATGCAATCACGTCCATTACAGTTCCCGAGAGCGTAACAGAAATCGGTGCAGGTGCTTTCAACGGTTGTTCTTCGCTTCGGAGTATCACATTGCCGTTTGTTGGCAGTCAAAAGGGAAATGGCGGGACAAAAGCAGCATGTTTCGGATATATTTTTGGCACGAGCTCCTATCAAGGGGGCATGAAGATTTTACAATATTTTAGGGAGGGGTATGGCACTTCTGATAGTGATTTTTACTATATCCCCTTGACATTAAGATTTGTGACAATCACAAATGAAATTGTAATAGGTTACGGTGCGTTTCAAAATTGCTCCATACTATCCACAATCGTACTGAATGACGAAATAATACAGGTAGGTCAATGTGGTTTTCAGAATTGTTCTAAAATAGAAGAGATTAATTTGCCGAACATTTCTATTATACCCGCTTCTTTGTTCAGCGGGTGCATTTCATTGAGCAAATTTATAATTAACTCTTCCATAGATACCATTGGAAAAGAAGCATTCGAAGGTTGCAGCGCATTATCGTCCCTCAACTCGGAAGCTGCGGGAACCTTTATTATCCCAAATACTGTCATTTCAATTGGGTCGGCGGCATTTAATGGTTGTTCTTTAATTAAGAGTATTACTCTACCCTTTGTTGGCGGTCAAAAAGGAAATAGCGATAAGAGTTCGGCTTGTTTTGGTTATATATTTGGTACAAAATCGTATCAAGGTGGGATTTCAGTAGAACAAATATACGGAGCAGGCATTAACATGAGCCAAAACTTTAAAATCCCTTCTTCTTTGCGAAGTGTAATCATTACAAACGAGACAATAATCGCTCGTGGAGCATTCCAAAATTGCTCCATGCTTCAATCAATTACAATCAACAAAGCGGCGCAAAGTAGCGTCGGCGAAAAAGCATTCGACAATACGGCGGAGCCGACTTGGAATTGAATAAATTATTTGTTTTGGAATTATCAACGCCCAAAAGGGGTAGCCGTATCCGCTCACGGCTTTCTCTTATATTCTGCTCCCCAAGCCGACATCGCGCCGAGGATGGGCTCCAACGTCTTGCCCAACTCCGAGAGCGAATAGACCACGCGCGGCAGGACCTCCGCAAACGCTTCCCGCCGGACGATGGGCATCAAAAAACCAAGTTGTTTTTTTTGATTTGCAACGAATTGATCTCTCGCCCTCTTGCAAAAGGGGAAAAACCGTGCTATACTGAGACAAAACCAATCGGAGGTAAATTGTCATGAATTACAGCAAAATCGCCCTTTCCAAAGCTCCGCGCACGGAACTGCACGACGCGCTCGGCCTCACGGGTGCGGAAATCAGCATCAACGAGATGCCGGCCGGGGCGAGCGTCCCCTTTGTGCATGCCCACAGACACAACGAGGAGATCTACGGGATCCTCGAAGGGAAAGGCTATGCGCTCATCGACGGCGAGACGGTCCCCCTCGAAGCGGGAGATTGGCTGCGCGTCTCCCCCGCCGCCAAGAGAAGATTTTTCGCCTCCCCGGAAGCGGGCATCAAATATCTCTGCATCCAGGTGAAAGAGAATTCTCTCGGGGATTACACGGCTTCCGACGCCATCATTTGAGACATGGTATGCCCAGAAGAGGTCAAAGGGTTACATGCCGCATCGGATGAGGCAGACACCGTTCCGAGTATTCCTACAAAGAAAGACCAAAAAAGGAGGACTGCATGTACGAAAATCTGACAGCGCTCATCCCTGCGCTGCAACGGGAAAACTTCGGAGACCGGGAAACGATCTCCGAAGAGGATTCCTATGGGAGAGGAAAATTTGGCGAAGCGGCGCGGCGCCTTAAAGGCGAACTTTCTCACTTCGTCGAAGAGCACCCTGAGCTCGACTTGACGCGGTATGGGGAAATTTTGCAGGAAAACGGGCTATGGCGCGGCAACGCGGAACATGCGGATGTGGAGAGGCTGGACGGGAAAGTTGTCATGGCGCTCCTCGTCGCCGCTTGGCGCGTGGATCGGGTTTTCGAGGGCACATTTGTCTCTTTCTACGAATCGGGCTGTATCCTGAAATGGCTCGAACGCCTCAAAGAGCTCGACGAGGCATAATTGCCGAACAGTGCAAAAACAGCGGGGAAGCATTCCTCGCTGTTTTCGTTGCCTTTAATGGTTCAATCCGCACCTTTTGCGGATTTCTGCGAAAGAATTTTATAGAGAGTGCGGTAGAGCTTCATCGCTTCTTCGCCGTCAAGATCGATACAACCCGCGATCTTGCCCGGCACCTCTACCGCGCGTTCACGAAGTTCCATGCCTTTTTCGGTGATCCTCACGTTGAGCAACCGCTCGTCCGAAGAGGAGCGCTCTCGCTTCACAAGGCCTTTCTTTTCGAGGCTTTTCAGAACGGGAGTCAGCGTTCCCGAATCGAGAAACAACTTCTCGCCGAGTTCTTTTGCGCTACATTCCCCCATCTCCCAAAAAACCATCATGGCGATGTACTGCGTGTAGGTAAGGCCGAGTTCGTCGAGATAGGGACGATACATCTTTACGACCTCGCGTGCACACGCATAGAGCGGAAAACACAGTTGATTTTCAAGTTTTAAGGCGTCGTATTTATCCATAATTTACACACCGCTCGTTTCTTCCGCTTTCTTTGCGGCAAGAACGGCTTTTGCAAGCTGGTCGCCGCAAGAGGTCGGCCGCCTGCCACAGGTAACTCCCGAAAGTTTTTCGGCGATATCTTCCGCTTCATACCGTTGACAAGAATGGGGATTGCTTTCTGCGCTTTTACTACAAAATCATAGACATTCATACCCGATACCTCCATAAAACAATTTAACTCAATTCAATTGAGCTAAATTGATTATAGCGCATTTTGCGCAAAAATCCGAAAATTTTTTGATCACGGTCTCGCGATCACGTGAAAAGCGGTCTGACGAACCGCCAAACCGCTCATTCATATCTGTGGGCGCCGCCGAAGGGCGGGTTGATTTATTGCACGTTATGTCCATTGTCCTGTCAGGAGCATCAAGAGGACGAATACCATCGTCATCGCGAGAAGCGTCACGAGGAGCGGCAAAATCATGTGTTTTACCGTGGTGATATAGGTGTGCCACTTCTCTTTCATCGTCGACTTCTTGCGCGGCGGTGCACCTTTTCGCGTGCCGCTCATATCGGCAATGGTAGACCCGTCGTCGATATAAATGATTTTTTGCTCCTTTTTCTTGGGCGCATTGTCCTTCCCGTCGGGAGCGGCGCCGTCCTTCTTCATGCTTCCTCCTGCGGATAGCAATGGCACGCGACGAAGTGTCCGGGTTCGTATTCCTTGTACACGGGCGCAACGTGCTTGCAGATCTCCATGCACTTCGGGCAGCGCGTGTGGAACTTGCAGCCCTTGGGAGGATTTGCGGGCGAAGGGATATCTCCCTTTAAGACGATGCGGTCCATCTTCACGTCCGGATTGGGATTGGGAACTGCGGAGAACAGCGCCTGCGTGTAGGGGTGCATGGGGTTGGAGAAGATGGACTTCTTATCGCCGAACTCCACCATCGAGCCCAAATACATGACGCCGATCTTATCCGAAATGTGCTTGACGACGGAGAGATCGTGCGAAATGAATACGTAAGTGAGGCCTCTCTGCTTTTGCAGACGCTTCAAAAGGTTGATGATCTGCGCCTGAATGGAGACGTCGAGTGCGGACACGGGCTCATCGCAAACGACGAGCTTGGGGTTGACGGAGAGCGCGCGGGCAATGCAGATGCGCTGGCGCTGGCCGCCGGAGAACTCATGCGGATAGCGCTCGAAGTAATAATCGCGCAAGCCGCACTGGTCCATGACGTCGAGGACGTATTCCTTGGTCTTTTCCTTGGGAACGATGTTGTGCACGCGCACAGGCTCGGAGAGGATGCCCCCCACCGTGCTGCGGGGCGGGAGCGAGGAATACGGATCCTGGAAGATGATCTGCATCTGGGTGCGCAAGGGGCGCATCTCGGAGGAAGTGTAGGGCGCAATGTCCTTTCCGCCGAAGAAAATCTGTCCGCCCGTGGGTTTGTAGAGCTTCAAAATGGCGCGGCCCATGGTCGTCTTGCCGCAACCGCTCTCGCCGACGATGCCGAGCGTCTCGCCCTCTTTGAGGGTGAAAGAGACGTCGTCCACCGCGCGGAGCGCCACCAAGACTTTCCCTCCGATGGATTTTTTGAGGGGGAAATACATTTTGAGGTGCCGCACTTCGAGCAGTGCATTCTCGTCGGGCGGGGTGTCGTTGTCTTGCAGAATGGCGAGCTCGCGCTTGCGGATCTCCATGCCGCGCTGAACGTCGTCGTCAAAGTCCGTAAAGTCGTTGCTCGCAACGCACGCCGCGTTTTGGTCGATCTTCTGCTGTTCGAGTACGGAGACCGTGGTGAGGTCGATGATGCGCTTTTCGCGCTCCGTGGCCCGTTTGAGCTCCTGTATCTCGGCCTTTGCCTGTTGGTCGATGTGCTTTTTTTGGGTCTTGGCTTCGGAGACCGTCTTGGCATGCGCATCGTGCGCCATCTCGCGGATCTCCTTCATCTCGCTCTCTTTTGCATCCTCGTCAATCGAGGCCATGTCCGCGACCTTGGCATCCACCTCTTCATAGGCGCGCTGTTGCTCTGCCTTGACCGCGGCGATCTTTTGGACGAGCGCCGCATCCGCCGCCGCCTTTCTGATATCCGCCTCGCGCTTTCTCGCCTCCTCGGAGATGCGATACTTCTCTTTCTCGGCCGTTTTCTTCTCCGCGGCAATGGCAGATTCGAGCTTTGCGTCGATGCGGGCGCCGTCGTCGGGCGCGTTCTTCTTGTCCTCTTCCGCCTGTGCGCGAAGCGCCTTGATGCGGGTTTCGAGTTCCTCGTCGATGCGGCGGAAGTTTTCCTTTATCGTGAGCTCAGACTCTGTTTTTGCGGGGTTATTCTCGGACATGGTGCCCCCATTTTCGCTCTCTTCAAGCGTTTTGTCCTTCTTTTCGTCCATCATTTGGTCTCCTTATCGTAGAGGTGGCAGGCGACAAAGTGCGTGGGGCTCACCTGGATCATGGGCGGATATTCGCCGAAGCAGGCTTTCACGCAACCGGAGCACCGCTCGCGGAAATAGCAGTAATCGGGCATGTCAATGGGATTGGGGACATTGCCGGGAATATTGAACAGCGAATCGCTCTCGGAATCCATCGTGGGCTTGGATTTTTGCAAGCCGATCGTGTAGGGATGTTTGGGATGGTGGAAGATCTCCGAGGCCGTCCCCCGTTCGATGATGCGGCCCGCGTACATGACGACGACATAGTCCGCCATCTCCGCAATGATGCCCAAATCGTGCGTGATGAGCAAAATGGAGCCGTTGATGCGCGTTTTGAGGTCGCGCAAGAGGTCGAGGATCTGTGCCTGAATGGTGACGT
This sequence comes from uncultured Clostridia bacterium, assembly GCA_947624225.1. GTDB lineage: Bacteria > Bacillota > Clostridia > Christensenellales > Borkfalkiaceae > Gallimonas. Next base: position 30,795 of record CANQJF010000007.1, on the reverse strand, counting down.
CGAGCGCCGTCGTGGGCTCGTCGGCAATGATGAGGCGGGGATCGCCCGCGAGCGCCATGGAGATCATGACGCGCTGGCGCATACCGCCGGACAGTTCGTGGGGATACGACTTATACACGCGCTCGGGCATGGCAATGCCGACGAGATTCAGCATCTCGATGGAGCGGCGCTTTGCATCCTCCTTGGTGGCCCCCGGGAAGTGGAGCAGCGTGACCTCGTCGAGCTGGTTCCCAATCGTAAACACGGGGTTCAAGCTGGTCATGGGCTCCTGGAAGATCATGGCGATCTGACGGCCGCGGAGACGGTACATCTCCTTGGTGGGCATCTGCGCGATGTCGAAAACTTTTTCCTCCATCTCATATTGCAGGGTGCCGTATGCGTCGCGCTTTTGGCGGCGCACCGTGATGGGCTTGCCCTCTTTGTCGAGCTTGGGATTCCCTTTCTTGTCCTTGGCCACGTCGTATTGCGGGTTGCCGGCCTCGTCGTCATCCCAAATGGGGATGGGCGATCCGTCTGCTTCGCGCTTGTAATCATACGATTTAAAGCGGATGCTGCCCGAGTAAATTTGCCCTGCGGGCCCCTGTAAGAGCTGCATGATGGACATGCTCGTCACGGACTTGCCGCATCCCGATTCCCCGACGACGCCCACCGTGGAGCCCTGCGGGATCTCAAAGGAGACGCCGTTGACGGCCTTGACCACGCCTTGGTCGGTAAAGAAATAGGTATGCAGATCCTCCACTTCGAGAATGTTGGAGGGGTCTTTCATTTGGGTGACAAACTCGCTCTCGGCGGCCTTGCGCTTTTTCTTTTTCTCCAACGCGCGCGTGATCTTGGCATTCTCCTTGGCAATGGCACGGACTTCTTTGCCCGTCAGATAATGCCGACTCTTTTTTTCTTCTGCCATAATTTATCTCCTTGCCTTGGGATCGAGCGCATCGCGCAAACCGTCTCCGATGAAGTTGAAGCCGAGCACCGCGATGATGATGCAGATGCCGGGAGGCCCCCATACATTGAAGAAGTTGCGGAGAACGTTGGTATCTTCGGTGACGATGTTGATCATCACGCCCCACGAAGCGCCCCCTTTCATGCCGAGGCCCAAGTAGGAAAGCGTGGCCTCAGAGAGGATCATGCTGCCGAGCGAGAGCGTCATCGACACGATGAGCTGCGGAAGCACATTGGGAATGAGGTGCTTGAAGATCTTTCGCGAGGTGGAGAAGCCCATGGCCTCTGCCGCGACCATATATTCCTGCTCGCGGAGGAACAAGATCTGTCCGCGCACGAGGCGGGCGATCCCCGGCCACGACAGGAGCGTTAAGAACAGCATGAGGTAGTAAATACGCATATACGACTCCACATGCCACGAGTCGAACAGCGTACCGATGATGAGCATGAGCGGGAGGCTCGGCAGACACATGAGGATATCGCATAGTCGCATGATGACGTTGTCGATCCAGCCCCCGAAATATCCGGAGATGCCGCCGAAGATCACGCCTAAAATGGTGACGACAAAGACGGCAAGGAAGCTGATGGACATGGAGACGCGGCCGCCGTACATGAGGCGGGTGAGCACGTCGCGTCCGCTCTTATCCGTGCCGAGGATGTGATCGCCCGACATGGGCGACAGAATGTTGATCTCGCGGTAGGTCTCGGCAACCTGATAATAGGTGTGCTCGATCCCCTCATCGTCCTTGTAAGTTACGATGTCATAGCTATACTCGACCTTGCCCGAGAAGTCCATCGTCTCCTCGCCCCATTGGTTGTAGAACACGGGGCCCAGCCATGCAAAGAGAAGCAGGGCCACGATCATGACAAGGCCGATGACGGAGAGCTTGGAACGGAAGAACCGGCGGGCGACCATGCGGCCGGGCGAGAGAAGGCGCACGTTCTTATCGAGAGCGTTCTCCTCATCCCGCGCCTCCATGAGCGCCTCTTCATCGGTGACCGGAACGGCATCGATGCCGAGAATGTTCAGTTCGTCCTGATCGAGCTGCTGTGTCTCGGGAATATTCTGTTCGTTTTTGAATTCGTCCATGTCGTCCTCCTTAGTAGAGCTTGACGCGCGGGTCTACGACGGCGTACATGAGGTCGGAGAGGAGCACGCCGATGACACTGAGAAGTGCAAGGAACATGTTGTAGCCCATGATGAACGGGATATCCCCCGCCTGCATGGCCGAGAGTGCGATATTCCCGATCCCGGGGAGGTCAAAGACTTGCTCGGTGATCATGGCGCCCGAGAAGAGCGACGGGAGCACGCCCGCAAGCATCGTCACGATGGGGATCATCGTGTTCCGGAAAGCATGCTTATAGATGACCTTGCTCTCGGGCAAGCCCTTTGCGCGGGCCGTTCGGATATAGTCGGCATTCAGCACTTCGAGCATGTTGGTGCGCATATAGCGCATCGTGCCGCCGATGCTCAAAATCGTCATGACGAAGATGGGCAGCATGACGTGCCACAGCTGGTCGAGGGTGACCATGATGCCCGTGTACCCCTTGGAGACATCTTCGAGCCCTGCCGGCGGGAACCACCGCAAATTCATTGCTAAGGTGCTCTGCAAGAAGCGCCCGAAGAAGAAAGACGGGAGCGAGATCCCGATCATGACGAGAATGGTGACGACATAATCGCGGATGGAATATTGGTGCGTGGCCGCCGTGACCCCGAGCGGGATGGCAATGAGATACTCGAAGATCATCGAGATGAAAGCGATGATGAAAGAGGTCCCCATGTGGGAGACGATCTCATCGAGGACGGGGCCGCCGTATTTCCAGCTCGTGCCGAGGTCGCCCTGCAAGAGCGCCCACAGCCAACTGCCGTAGCCTTTGAGGATACCAAAGAAACTGCTGTCATCCAGCCCGTACATCTTGTACATGGCGTCGATGACCTCTTGCGGGACCTGTGCACCACCCTGGTTGATCATGTTGATCTTGTCCTGCACAAAGCTGACGGGCATCATGCGCACGAGAATGTACAGGATAAGAGAGACGCCGATCAAGATGAGAAGAGAAAGTCCCAATCGTTTGAGAATGTATTTCAGCATGAAAGCTTCTCCGCGTGATTTTTACGGTTTGCCCGCAGGGGGCAATAAAACGGGATACCTTCCCCGCAATTTTTACGGGGAAGGACCCTTGGAGTTTGAATTTTTTTGCGCTTATTTGACGAAATCGACTTCCCAGATGCGGGACAGCGGCGAGGTGTAAGAATTGATCTCCTCGGGCAGCGTGTTCTTGTCGATGACGTTGGCGTTGTAGGCATACAGCGTCTTGCGCTGGTAGACGGGCAGCTCGACGGCGAGGTCGAGGACGTAACCCATCGCTTCCTTGTAGAGCGCAATACGGCCCTCGGTGCCATTGAGTTCGTTGGTCTCACGCGCTTTTTCGATGACGGTGGACAGCTTGTTCAGGATGCCCATTTCCGTCGAATACGTCGTCTGGTTGGCAAGGATCTCGCGGTAGCCCCACGCATAGACGGAGGTCGCCGTGGAGTTCTTGTGATAGACCTGATACATATCGGGATCGATCGTGGAGCCCCATGCAGCCGCCCAAACGGTGAGGCTGCCCGTGGAGAGCTTGGTGAGAGCCTGCACGTCGGAGATGACTTCCACGTTCCAGCCGCACTCATTCAAAAGGGTCTTGGCGTGCTCCATGACGTTGTAGCACGGGTGATCGGTGAGGTTGGAGCCGGCGATGGTGAACTGGAAAGTGAGCTTGGACTTGTCGCCCGGCGACACGCCCGCCTGCTGCATGTACTTTTGGATATTCTCCTTGGCCTTGGTGTCGCTGACGAATTTGGTGTAGTCGTGCGTGGTGCCGTTGTTGTCCTCCTTGTTGAGGAGCGGGTTGGCGGGGTTGAGCGAGTTGCCCGCGGTGCGAGGATATGCCCAGCTGACGAGGGACATCGGCCAGTAGATGGTGGCGGCATCGCCGGGGTTATAGTAGTTGATGGCAAGCGAAGTGTTCATGGCCGACATGATCGCTTTCCGGAGGTTGATGTTGGCGACCTTGCCCGCATTGATGCCGATATAGCCGTAACCGAGCTGCCACGTGTCGACGTGCTCGAAGCCGTCTTTCTCCATCTGCTGCAATTGAAGCCCGTTTTCCTTGGTGAACTGCGGCTCGACGAAGTGGACGCTGCCGCTCTGCAACTGGTAGATGGCGTTGGTCGGGGAGACGACCTGGTAGTTCATGTGCTTGATGAGCGGAGGATGCAACGATTCCGCACTGTCCTCAACGTCTGCAAAGAAGTTTTCGTTGGCCTTGTAGTAGACGACGTTGTTGTTGAGGAAGCCGTTTGCGCCGGGGTGGTCGCTGTCGTCGCGGTCGGTCGCAACATAGGGACCTGCGCCGAGCGGCACCTTGTTCTTGCTTGCGCCGTAAGAATTGGTGCCCTGCAACACATCGGTATGGAAGCTGAAAGAGCCCCAATCCACACCGAACTTGTTGTTCTTGATATCCATCGCACAGGCGGGATCGGTGGGATCGGAATAGTAGTGATAGGGCGCAATGGTGAGGCCGAAGTTCCAAATGGCCTTGGGGTCGATCTTGTTGATGCGAATGCGCAAGACTGCATATTCGCCGTCGTTCTTCACTGTTCCGTCGTCGTTGTAATCGTGAGCAACGGTGTACTCCTTGGAGGTGCCGTCCTCATGCTCGATGGTCACTTTCTGCACGTTCGTGGTGTGGCCGAGAGATTCGATGCCCGAGATGTTGGGGAACAGCATCTTGCCGTTGTTCTCTTGAAGCCGCTCGTGGAGGATAACGTCCTTGGCCTTACCGATATAGTTGCCGAGCACGGTGCTGCCCGTCGCCCACCAATTGAGGATCTGGTCGAGCGCGCTGGAAACCTTGCTGTTGAATACATACTTGATCGCCGCCTCGCGCGCCGCGTTGGGATCGGAGAGCTCGATGGCATTGACGTTGTAATTCTTCTCCGTCTTGGTGAGATCATTTTGCTGAACGATGTGGTTCTTGTCCTCTTTCACCGTACCGTCGGCCTGTGTGACTCTCTCATAGGCGAGCGTGATGAAGCCCTCCATGTACATGAAAGAGACCACGGCGCCCTTTTCGCCGTCAAATTTCACATCGGAATCATTCGCACCCTCTTTCCCCTCCTTGGGAACATAGGGCGGCTCCTGATAGGCGTCTTTGGCGGAGTTGTAGTCGTTGTTGAGTTCTTCCTCGAAGAGGGTCAGAACTTCGTTGTAGTCGGTGAGCAACTGTGCACGCGCAAGCTCATCCGCCGTCTTGCCGTCGAGTTCCTCCTGTGTGGGGACCCCTTCGGGCCAAACTGCCTTGCGGTAAGCCGAGGAAGGTGTGTAGTCATTCTGCAAATAATCGCGCATCTGCTCGGGGCTCACGTCATAGGTCGTCGCGGCGGCGCCGTTGTTGGCCTTGTTTGCCGCATCGTAAGCGGTGATGAGTTCATCGCGGCGCGATTTTGCACGGCCGGTGGCGCTGTTGGTGAGTGCCGTGTCGTTCGCCGAGCCGCCGTCCGAAGAGCTGGTCTGCGTGCGGTACTCGTTGAGGCCGACGATGTCCGTGGAATACATGGTGGACGATCCCGTATAAGCGGGGTCAAGATAGACGTAAATATTGAACAGAACGTCGTTCATCGTGAGGGGCGTGCCGTCCGAGAAAACGATGCCGTTCTTCAATACAAAGGTATAATCCGTGTATTGCTTGCCGTCCTCCGTGAGGGTCTTTTGCATGAAGTCCTTGACGACGACGGGCTCTGCGTCGCCATAGGAGATCTCGCCGTCGCTGTCCGTATTGAACATGGAGATCTGCGTCTGTCCGACGACGTCCATATCCGTTCCTGCCGTCGAATAGAAGGGATTGAAGAGTCCGTTGAGTTCCTCCGTCATGATGACGAGGGTACGCTCACCCGACTGACAGCCGGCCAACACCGAGAAGGCGCCGAGACCGAGTGTAGCCGCGAGCACAAGGGATACTGCTTTCACTGCCTTTTTGTGTTTCATTTCTATGTCCTCCGTTTTTTTCAAAATTGATCAACCGTTTGTTGAGGGATTGGGATCGACCGAGGGCGTCTCGTTCCTGGTGACGGAAACCCTGCCGGTTTCGGCATCTACCGTTGCCTTGACCCGATAGGCATAGTCCCAATCGTTGGTCTCCTCGTTCCACTTATCCTGCACCTTGTCTACAACAACCGAGATGTTCTCCGTGGAGATCCCTCCCGTGACAAGGTTGCCGCTCAGAATGCCGATCACATAGTTCTCGTAATTGCCCGTGTCGACGAGGTCTCCGAGATGGAGCGTACCCGAGACCTCGACATTCGTCAGCTTGGCTGCTTCGTTCAGCGTTCCCGCGAACAGGCCGTATGAGCCGTCTTGCCGCGTCGTGCCGAGCACCGTGAAAGAGATGTTCTCAAACGTGACGTTCCTGATCTCCGCTTTCTCGGTAACGGAGGCGAAGATGCCGCCGCCCGTGATGTTCCCGCTGCTCTGCTGCGTGGTGATGTTTTTGATGGTGTGGTTGTTCCCCTCGATGATGCCGCCGAAAGCAAGGTTCGTGCCGCTCCAACCCAAATTCTCCACCGTCGTCTCTCCGTCCGAACCGGCGTTCTCGATGCGGAAATTGAGGTCTGCGAGGATATCATAGGCGCCATCCGAGGAGAGGTTTGCGCTGAACTGTTCCGGCGTCTTGATGCGGTACCATGTCCGCTCGCGCCATGTCGTGTAGATGGCTCTGACGATGTTCTTCCCGACGCCTTTCTCGATATCGATCTCGCCGCCGTGCGGGATGCCCGCGACCAGCTTGCCAGAATCGTTGGTGGTCTCGGAACTGTTGACGGGATCGATGACGTCGAGATTGTCGCTCGCCACGGGCTGTGTGAGCGCCCCGTCGAGATAGATGCCCGTCATGGAGTAATTCATGTCCTCCGTGCTGTAAACGGGGATCGTGTTATATTCGAGGCGGCCCGTCTCCACATTCCATGCGGGGACGGCAAGATCTTTCCCCACCGTTCTCGTCGCGCTGCCATAGACCGTCCAATTCCCGCTCGCATCCTTTACATAGAAATCATAGGTGAAGTTGGGCGCCCATGCCGCGTACAGTGTGAGCCGATAGGCCGTACCCCAGCTCTCCTGCGTGGGCGTGAGGTCGTCAAGGGTGAGCTTTTGGGTTTGGAAATCCCACATCCCGCTGTAAACATACCCCTGCTCCCGATGCGTCTCGGAGCACGGCTCGCCATAGTCGTCGAGCTCGACGCCGTTTTCGACGCGCGGCTCGCGCGAGGTGTACCAACCGATAAATTGATAGCCCGAACGCGTCACCGTGCTTCTGTCTGCGGCGCCCTGTCCGCGGCGGGAGTCCCCCGGTGCGAGGATCTTGATCCCTTTCTCCGCGTCCTCGTATTGGTAAACATCGTTGATATCGATGTTGGACCCGCTCGCGAATTGGCCGCCGTTCTTATCGAATGTCACGATGACATTGGCATTTTGGCCGGCAAACTCCGAGTACGTGGTATCCGGATGGGCGCATGCACCGAGCACGAGCGTGCCCACAGCGGCCGCACCGAGTATCATCAAAATTTTTGTCTTTGTTTTCATGCGTCACCTTCGCGAATCATTCCAAAGTCGTATCGTCCGGGTCAACGGGATCGTCCGAACGGGGAGCTTCGTCACCGCCGGAGAAGCCGTCCGCGTCAACGGGTTCCTCCGGGTCGGAAGATTTCTCCGTGTCAACGGGCTCCTCCGAGCCGTCCGCCGCTTCCTCCTCTTCGGTCCCCTCTTGCTTGGCCGCCTTGCGGCAGGTGAGGAAGAGGAGCACAAAGGCCGTGATCGCCGCGGCGCCGAACACACCGACGAGCACGCTCAGCGTGATGATGAGTGCATCGGGCCGGTTGCCGTTGTCTGCGGGAGGATTTTCGGGAGTGTTGCCGCCCTGCTGGTTCTCGAAGAATTCGATGGCGTTCTCGGCCGCCTGCAACTTGGCTTGGTAGCCCTCTTTAAAGACGATGCCGCGCTGTTCGTCGGAGACGATGAGGTCGTATAACCTGCGGGCCTCCACCACGAGCGGCTTGTCGGCGAGCGTCACCTCGTCCGGGAGGGCCGCGATGGCCGCCATTGCGGCGAGCGTTCTCTCATCGGGTGCAACGGCACCGTCGATGGTCGCGCCGAAGTACTGCTCGAAGATGAAGGAATCATACCCCGTGCCGTTGGAGGGACGTACCATGACGAGGTCGCCCGCGCATTGGCCGATATAGTCGACGAAGTTGGCGCCGAAGAAGAAGTTGACGGGATCAAAGCTCATCGTGCGATATTTGAGGATCCCGAGATCGGTGAGCTCCACGTCTCCCGTGAAGATGCTGTATGCGGGTTGGGAGGGAAGATGGGTGACCAGCCTGCCTGCCTCATCCGTCACTTCATAGCCGTTCGCGTCCGTGAGCGGAAGATCGGCATAGCTCTCGTCGTATTGCTCTTCGAGGATGGGCGCGTTGAGGCTCTTGAACGTCACGAGGCCGAGGTTGGCGCATTGATAGAAAGCCTTGTCGCCGAGCGCGAGCACTGTTCTCGGGAAAGTGACCGCATAGATATTGCTTCCCGCGAACGCAAATGCGGAGATCCGCACCGTTCCGTCCGCCACGATGACCTCGCGTGCCTCTGCCGTCATGGGATAGGTGACGAGCACGCGGCCGCCCGAGGGCGTCTTTTTGTAGAGGATGCCGTCGATGACCTCGATGCCCGCCTCCTCGTTGATGACAAAGTTCGTGATCGTGTTCGTTCCGACGGTCTGGCCGTGGAACTTCTCTTCCTCCGTCTTGGCGAAAGGTTTGAGCGGGCAGCCGGCAAACGGGTTCTCGCCCAGCACTTCGAGTTTGGCCGTGAAGTCTACGGAGGTGATCCCCGTCGACATGAATGCAAAGTCGCCGAGTTCGGTCGCCGCAAGGCTGATGTCTCCCGCGATGGAGGTGCTTGCAAACGCACCCGAGCCGATTGCGCTCGCCTTGTCGAGCCCGTTGACGGTTTCGAGGTACGCGTCGCCATAGAAAGCTTCGGCGCCGATGCGGACGCCCTCTTTGAGCGTGACTTCTTCGAGCGGGACGTAAGCAAATGCGGCAGCGCCGATCTCATCCATCTTGGAGAGATCTGCCTCGGTGAGCCCCGCCGCCAGGAAAGCAGCCTCCCCCACCTTGGTGACATTCTTGAAGTCCAGCTCGGTGATGCTCGAATAGGCAAAGGCAAGCGCGGGGATCTCGGTGAGGTTCTCGCCGAGCGTGAGGCCGGCCGCGGCACTGTTTTGGGTGTCGCCAAGGATGCGGTTGTAGGCAAACGCGCCCTCCCCGAGCGTCTCGGCAGAGCTGAGATCGACGGTCATGATCTGAGGCGCCTGATACCAGCCCAAGGATCCGGCTTCGCGCTCATTGCCGTTGGAATAGACGATAACAACCGTGGATGCGGGCCCCGAGAAAGCCATCGAGCCGATGGACTTGGCCTTGGAAAGGTCGGCCGTGAGCGAGACAAAGCGGTAACTTGTGACCCTGCCGTTTTGGACAACGGGTTCGAAATCCGAACATCCGTAGAATGCGCCCTCGCCGATCACGGAGTTCTCGCCCACGGTGAGGTTTTGCAGCACCGTGTTGCAGGCGAATGCGAACGGACCGACTTCGACGTTCTTTCCGATCGTGACTTTCGTGAGCGTCTCGGAAGAGCGGATGTGGGTGTAATATTGGGTGTATGAGGTCGTGCTGTCCACCTGACGGGTGATCATTGCAACGTTCTCGACGTAGAAAGCAGCGCGGAACGCTTCCGTCCCCACGGTGACGTTGTCGCCGATGGTGACGCTCGAAAGGCTTGTGTCGCTGAACGCGCCGTCGCCGATGGTGAAGCGGCTGCCGTCGGCCTTGCCGTTGATCGTGACATTTCTGAGCGCCGACCCCATGAAAGCAAAGTTGCCGATATGATCGAGCGAAGCCGCAAATGTCGGGAGCGCCGTGAGGCCCGTTTCGGCAAAGGCATAGTCGCCGATCTCCGTGAGCTGGCCGAGCGCCACTCTCGTGAGCGCGCCGCAGCCGTAGAAGCCGTAGTTCTTCACGCGCGTGACATCGGGCATGGTGACGGAGGTGACGCCGTTGAAGCTCGAAAATGCACCCGTGCCGATCTCTTCGACGCCGCTGAGCGAGAAATTCTTATTGGTCGCGGGCGCGACATGCAGGAGCGTCTTGCCGTCTGCACTGAGAAGATAGGACTTATCCGTCTGCTCCTTGAAGTTGGGATTGCCCGCTTCGACCGTGAAACTTGCAATCGTCGTGCCGGCAAAGGCACCGGGGCCGATGCTCTCGACGTCCTTGCCAAGCGTGATGGAATTGAGCGCACTGCAACCGCTGAACACGCCGTCGGGAATGACGGAGGCGTTCACGTCCATCTCAAAGAGATATTCGTCGCCCGCAAAGGCATAGTTGCCGAGTTTGATCTTGGAGGCCTTGATCTCCACTCCGATGAGTTCGGTATCTGCAAACGTGTAGGCGCCGATGCTCTGGGCGGATTCGGGCAGCGAGATGTTTCTGAGCTCGGTGCCGCGGAAGGCTTGGTCGCCGATGGCGACGATGTTTGCAAAGGATTCCGCGGTAACTTTGTTGAGCGGCGCGGCATCGTATTCGATCACGCGGCCCGCTTCATCCAAAACCGCAGGTCCGAAGAACGCGTCTTGGTTGATAAACTTTACATATTCGAGGCCGACGATCTCTTCGAGCGCCGTGCACCCGTAGAAAGCGCCCATGGCGATCTTATTCAGCGTGGAGGGTAACACGACGCGTTTGAGGCCCGTCATGCCCGCAAAGGCATAGTTGCCGATGACTTTCACGCCCTCGGGGATGACCACTTCTTCGACGTCCTTGTTGTCGCCGAAGTACCAGATCTTGGTGTAGTCGGGATCCTCTTCGTTGATGACGTCGCCCGCAGAGAGATCCTTGGGGATATAATGGTAACCGGAGAAAGCATATTGGGAGATCTCGGTGAATCCCATCTCCTCGGGGATGACCACGGCATGCTCATGCTCGTTCCCCTCGGAATCGGTATACGACTGCATGCCGCCGCCGCGATATGCGCTGAGGTAGGGACCGTTGCGCTCATAGGGATCCTTGACGGTGACGGAGATGGTCTTGTCGTACAGCGTACCCATCAGCGTGTCGTTCTCTCCCACGGTCATGACGCGCACGGTCACCGACGTGGTGCCCTGTGCGACGGCCGTGATTTGGCCGTTTTCGTCGACGCGGACGAAATTCTCGTTGCCGCTCTCATAGATGATCTTGGTCGTCTCGGGATAGTAGGCCACAAGTTCGTGCGTGATGGTGACCTTCTCGGACGGGAACATGGAGAGAGAATAGCTCGACGCATTGGGCGAGAAAGCCATGTCGGAACCCGTCTCGCCGATCTCGCGGTCTGTACTTACGATCCGGTAGAAAGCGAAATCCGTCTTGTATCCCGTGAGGCGGAAGATATCCGCGACGGGCTTGGTGAAGGTATCCGTGTAGCCCTGTTCGCCGGGGCCGAGCACCTTCACGGTGAGCTGGGCCTTCACGGCATTGTCTGTATAGCTCGTGGCGGTAATGGTGGCCGTTCCCTGTGCAACCGCAAGCAGCTTTCCGTTCACCACTCTCACGGCATCCTCATTGTCGCTGGTGTAGACGAGCGTCTCGCGCCATTCGTCGGAGGGATAGAGCACGGGTTCGAGCACATAGGTCTCGTTGGGGCTCAATTTGACACCGAATTCATCGGCGCCGAGCGGTGTGCCGTCCTCGTGGTCCATCTCTTTGAAATAGAGGCCCTTGACGGAATCCGGGATGCGGATCTCATAGACGCCCTGGTTCATGGCATAGTCAAAGAGCGCGACGCTGATCGTGTTGGGATTGACGGAATTGGGAAGTAGCGACACATAATCGGTGAGCTCCACCACGATCTCCGAAGTGGAATTGAAGTCGGAGAATACGGGCGTCATGTAGGACCCGAACGAGTTGATCGTATAGCGCGCGTCCGCACCCGGATCGGCATAGAGGAGCTGGCCGATGCTGGCGCACATGGTATAATGGTTGTCGTACACGTACAGGCGCGCGAACAACCGATTCTTCTTGGTCTGGCTGTCGTATTCGGTGTAGAACTCGGCATCCGAGACGATGGGCGCCTGGAAGTCGGCCACGAACGGGAATTCGAACACGGACTTGGCGTTGTTCTGCTCCCCGGGATAGTCGAGGACAGCCTCGGCGCGGAAGATGTATTTGGTGTTATTCTGCAAATCGTAATCGGTCATGTGGAAGTCGACATCGATAAACGAGGGATAGATGCTTCCGCCGCCGTTATATGATTTGCGCTGGTTCCACTCTGTCTTTGTCCAGATGACCTCCCCCGTCACGGAATCGGTCACGCTCATCTCCACGCGCTTGGCACCGCGCAAGAGACCGGCATAGATGCTGTAAATTTGGTTGACGCCCCCCGTTTCCCCCTCTTGGTTGGTGAGGGCAATGTGATCGCGGCTCGCGGAGACCTGAGGCGTCGAGGCGGGATCCTGCACAAAGTAGAAAGAACCGAGCTCGCTCCTGTAATCCTGGTAGAGGCCGCCGAGAGGAATGGTCGCCCACGCATCCGGCAAAGTCTTATCGAGCGTGGCAATGCTGTCGTCACGCGCGTCTTTGTCCGTCTCGAAGTAGTCGAGGTCAAAGATGGGCGCCTTCGTCCAATCGCCATAGAACGCGAGATAGGGAACGTTGAGGTCTACGCCGTTTTCCTGTTGGGATTTGAGGGTGATATAGCCCTCGACATACATGCCGTTTTCAAAGGTTCCGAGCGATTGGCCGTTACTGTCTTTCAAGTCGGACATCTGGTCGAGATACTGCTTGTCGCTCTCGCCCAACTCGATGGTGACGGTGACGGTCGCGCAACCCTTGCCGCCGACTGTGACGACGTTGCCGCTGTTGCTGCCGCCCGTGACGCTCTCCACGGTCACCTTTGCGCCGTCGAGCATGTATCCCTCCTGCGTGACGGTCTGGGCGCCCTTGTAGGTCTTGGTCTCGGAGATGCCCTCCGACATGACGATGGCATCCAAATCGTAAGAGAGCTGGGAATCGGAGATGTTGTTCAAGTTGAATTTGAGTTTGTAGACGCCCGTCTTGGCCTTGTCATCGCCGTATTCGATCTTGGCCTTGTCGATGAGCTCGTCGGTGAAACGGTCTGGAGACTGGTTCGCGACAGCTTCGTCGTCGCGGGCGAAAGTGCTGATGTAGGCGGGCGTCGTGGTCGCCTTGATGAGGTTGGCAAGGCCGGCGCCCTGTTTGCGCACGGAGAACGGGAGGTTGTTCGTATTCTTGGCAATGTCCGCGGTGGACATCATGATCTGGTTGGTGTATTGGAGCTGCTCAACGCGGGTAGCATTGGGGAATGTTTTCTGCACATATTGGCGGACAAGCGCCGTCACGCCGGCCTGGTTGGGCGCGGCCATGGAGGTACCAGAGAGACGGTCGTATGCCTGCCCGGGGACGGAGGAATAGATATCGCCGCCGTGCGCCGTGATCTCGGGCTTGATGCGGAGATCGGGGGTGGGACCCCACGAGGAGAAGTCGGACATGAAAGGCCCGGCCACCTGCGTCGTGCTCACCTTGATCTTGCCCGACGGCACGGAGGAGAGAAGTTCGCCGTTGTCGCGCGAGACGGAGCAGACGGGGATCTTGACGGTGCCGACGGTCATGGTGATGTCGCCCGAAACATTGTTATAGATGATCACGCCGATGGCGCCCTTGGACTGCGCGATCCTCGCCTTGTCCTCGAACGTGGTGTCGCCGCGGCGCACGAGCGCGATCTTGCCCTTGACGTCGTATTCGCCGGTGAGCGTTCCGTAATCTGCGCTGCGGCCGATGCCCGGCACGGTGACGTATTCAAATTCCAGTTCGGTCACGCCGGCGGGGAGGATGCCCTCCACGAAGTGACGGGTCTCGGAGGACTGGTCCGCCGATTCTGTGAAGTAGACGATCTGTCCCTCATAGAGAAGATAAGGCGTCTTGATGCCCGAGATGGAGGCAACAGCGAGTGCCGAGGTATAGGAACCGGGCGAGCCGACGACCGCGGAGTCGGGATTGGTGGTGAGCCCGAGGTTGCCGTTCTTTTCCGAACCGAAAGTGGCGTTATAGTCGTTGCCGGCCGCTGCCACGAGGCTGATGCCGTGCTCGGCGATGCTGCTGTAAATCTGCTTCTCATCGAACTCCTCGGGGCCGGATTCCTCCGTGAAGCCCGAAGAGGAGCCCAAAGACATGTTGATGACGTCCACATCCAGCGTGACGCAATCTTCGAGCGCCGCGAGCAGCCACGAGGTGCGCGCCCCCGACGTCTTATCCGAAAAGACCTTCATGGAGACGAGCTGCGCATTGGGTGCAACGCCCGTGATCTCGTCATCCTTGCCCACGATGACGCCCGAAACGTGGGTGCCGTGCTCACTTTCGAGAGGATAGACATCCGCATCGTGATCGGCATAGTCGTAAGCATAGGGGACTTTCTTGCTGATGTACACGTTGGCGGCGGTGAGGCCGGGCGTATACTCCGCCGCGCGGAGCTTGGAGACCTTTCCGTTGATGGACTCGGGGGTCATGGTGAGCTGCGTGGAGGTGAAGCGCTCCTCATCGAAGGCGGTGTGCGTATAGTCGAGACCGGTATCCAACACGGCAACGACGACGCCCGAGCCGTCATAGCCCACGCCCTCGCTGTTGAAGATGCCCGATTCCTCGTGCACGTTGACGTCGTTCTCGACGAGCTGGGCCTCTGCCCGCTCGTATTCCTCGCTGATGTAGGCGGCGTAATCGGTGTTTTTGAGCGCGGAGGTGATGCGGGTGTAGTCCCCCGCTTTCACGACCACTTCGAACCCGCCCATGAGTACGTTGTAAGACGCACCGTAAGAGAGCGGGATGCCCGCACGCTCAATGAGCCCCTTGGCCTCGTTGTTGCGGCGGGCGATGCGCGAGGTGATCTCCGTCCCCTTGGACGAGGAAGCAAACTCGGCGACCGTTGCATAGCGCGAAACGGCACTCTGGGCGTCGAAAGCGCTCATGACGCCGCTGTCCGCCGTCTGAACGATCACGGAAATCTCCCTGCCGGGATCTATCCCCTCCGGGAGCGTATACACGACGTCTTTATCCAAGAAATCGCTGACGTGGGTATCCACCGTACCTGCACTGAGTTCGGTGATGGAGGAGGTGTCTCCGCTCCCCGAGGCCGTGATGTTCTCCCCGCCGAAGTTCCCGAATACGGGCAGAAGCTGCGAGGCGACAAGTGTGCCCGCCATCAACGCGATCGACGCGCACAGGGCAACCGATTTGATTTTCTTTCCTGTCTTAGCCATGATATCCTTCTTTCGATGTATTTTTTCAGAACTTTTTATCTTTGCACACGCATATATGATTTTTAAAATGCCCGCGCGTGCTATTATTATTTTATAGTGGTGAAATTATACCACTTAAAAGGAAGCCCTGTCAATCGAATTTATTTTGGATTTCGTTTTGCGTATTTTTGTAATTTATTTACAGATTGTGCGCGTTTTCTCTCATTTTTGGGGGTAATTTTCAATATATCTGTGCGTACTCGCACCTCCCCGTCACGCTCCTTTCACACGGCTTCCACATACCTTTGGTATTAGAATTTTGTATAACACGTATAAGAAAAATTTATATTTGCATAAATTCACCCAAATATGAGTATATGCACTCTCCGCACAAAAAATAAGCGCCCCCGAGGGGGCGAAAAAGCGGGGGCGGCCCGTGTCACAGCCCCTCCAATTCGTCCAGCGTCAGGGAGAGCGCGGGGATGAAGTGCTCGAAGAAATAGTCCACGGCGCGCATGTGCCGCTCGGTGAGCGATTCCCGGATGGAGCGCTCGGCCTGCACGAATTCGCGGTTGCCCGAGCGGAGCTCTTCGAGGCACTTGATGTAGGCCGAGAGCCTGTCCGCCGCTTTCATGAAGCGGTATTCCTCCGAGTTCTTGTCAGGCAGTAGCGCGGGGAGCATGGCGGTTTTGAGCTCTTCGGGCAGGGTGGAGGAGATCTTCCCCACCGCAACCGTTTCGAGCTTTTCGTATTCGCCGTGGATGGCGCTGTTGAAGTATTTCACGGGCGTGGGCATGTCCCCCGTCATCACCTCCCCCACCTCGTGGTAGAGGGCATAGAGCACCGCTTTCTCCGCGTCGACGCATCCGCCATAGACGCCGTTTTCGATGGTGCACAGCGCATGCGTGAGCACCGCCACCGAGTAGGAATGCTCCATGATATTTTCTTCGCGCGTCGAACGCATGAGCTGCCAGCGCTTGATAAATTTCATCCTGTCGATGTAGGCATAGAATTTTTCCATGATCTTCCTCCCCAACTTGGTTATTTACCCGCTTATCCGAGGCGGGCGCGGCATCCTATCCGAGGCGGACGCGGATGCGCGATTTTTCGCTCTCGCCGAGGGCGGACGGCAGCACATCTTCCCCCGCGAGAAATTTTAACAGCCGCATGCAGATCTTCTTCCCCTCTCCGCCGACGAGAAGGCAACCATGTCCGCGGGCAATTTCCCGATAGATCTCCTCATCCTCGGACATGGGTGCCACGAATGACGTGAACTCCTCCGTATCTGCGGGTTCCTCTTCTGAAAGCAAGATGCGGCGGAAGCGGGTGTAGTGCCTGTCGTCGTAACGAACGCCGCCGAACTCGCGGCAGGGCGTCGCGTGGAGCATGCAGGTCCTGTCCCCCTCGCGTGCCAGCGCGTGTTTGATGAGGGAAACGTCATACGGGGCATGGTCCTCGTCGGCGAGGAGCGTCTTTTCCACGCGCGCGAGCTGGATGCGGTCGTGCGGGCCGACGGGCGCAAAGACGCGCGTCCCCTCCTCGGCGGGAAAGGCCGAGAGGTACCAATAAACGCGGCCGCGGAGATTTTCGTCCTCGGTAAACCGGAGGGCAACAAAGCGGAGAACGTCCATATCCGAATTATATCACATTTTTCTCGGAAAAACAATTGACTTTGTATGAAAAAAGAGATATACTTGGGAAAACAATGTGAATATCCGTCGTGGGTGCCCCGCAAGGGGCTGAGATTATACCACTTGAATCGGGCAAGGTCATGCTTGGACGAAAGAACGGTTGAAAGGAAGTTTTCCGTCTGCGTTTTTTCGCGGGCGGTTTTTCATTCGGGACGGGTAACACAAAAAATTTTTCGGAGGTTTTTATGCTGTCCCTTTCCCTCTTGGCGGACACGACGTGGTATCCCGTCACGTTCGATTCTCCGCTCAACATCGCGCGCGGCGTGTGCTTTTGGCTCACGATTGCGCTTCTCGTCACCTGCGCCGTGCTCTTTTTGCTCATGAAGTTTGTATTTAAGAAAGACTTCAAGCAGACGGCGCTTTTCAAGTATCTCGGCATCGGCGCCGTGGGGTATGCCTGCATCGTCGGCATTTTATTGCTCGTGCTCACTTTCCTCGAAGACGGCATCGAAGAGCTGCTCTTCTACCCTCTCCTCGTGCTCATCATCGCCGTCGGAGGGAGCGGAATCACCCTCTTTTTCAGGCGGGATAAAACGGTCTATATTGCCTGCGGATGTGCCGTGGGAGCCGCGCTCATCGCCGCGCTCGTGTGCATGGGTGTGCTCTTTTCGAGCGGCGACAGCCTCTGGAACAATTGGATCGTCACCGACGACGAAAGCAATGTGGACTTTACCAAGGTGGATCAGATCGGGCTCTACATTTCGGCGGCTTTGCTCATTGCCGCCATCATCGCCGCGACTTTCCTCTTGGGAAAGGATGAATCCAAGGGATTCGACGCCAAGTCCATCTCGTTTGCGGGCGTTGCCATTGCAATGAGCTTCGCGCTCTCGTATCTGCGCATCGTGAAGATGCCACAGGGCGGATCCATCACCGTCGCTTCCCTCCTGCCCCTCATCATCTATTCCTATATGTTCGGCGTGAAGAAAGGCGTGTTCGCGGGCATGATCTATGGCCTTTTGCAAGCCGTACAGGATCCCTACATCCTGCATCCCGCCCAGTTCATCCTCGACTACCCCGCCGCTTTCGCCTGCATCGGATTTTCGGGCGTCTTTGCCAAGGTTAGAAAGCTCGATAAGCTCCCGCAATTGCAGATCGCCCTCGGCGGCATCGTTGCAGGGCTTGCGCGCTTTGTCTGCCACTATTTCTCGGGCGTGTTCGCTTTCGGTTCTTTCGGGGGCGGGCAGAACGCATGGCTTTATAGCCTCATCTATCAATCGGGCTATGTGCTCCCCGACATCGCCATCGTCATTGTAATCGGCATCCTTGTGTTCAGCTCTCCCGCTTTCGTAAAGGTCGCAAGGCAGTACCGCCCCAAGGAAAAACCCGCAACGAGCGCAGACGCGGCCGAGACATCGCCCGCGGCGTGACCATCATTTTTCCAAAAGTAAAAAAGCCCGTCTGAGATCATCAGACGGGCTTTCCCTATACCATGTCCGAAGTCAAGCCTCTGCTGCAAAGAATTTTTCGAGTTCGCCGAGCAGGCCGTCCACGTCTCCCCACACATACGACGGGCTCTCCGCAATGCCCCGCGGATAGTTCTCTTTTCCTCCTTGGAGGTAGGTGACGAACAGCTTTTTCATGCGGCGGACGGCAATATCGCGATAGAAACTTTCCCACTCATAGTGCACCCAACCGTCGGCGCAATCCTGCGGCGAGGCGGAGATGAGAACGAGCGCACCCGCCCTGTCCAAACGGGAGGAGACCATCCAGAGATAGCCTTCCACGCCCGAATCGGGGGAGGATTCGCTCGTGAAAAACACGTCGTACCCCCGCTCCCGCAAGGCATTGCAGATGGCTGCCGCCTCCCGCTTTAAGGCAGTGTCTGCCTGTTCGAAATGAAATTCACAGCACAAAAAAATCTCTTTCATGGCGTCCTCTGTCATGTAGGTATCTAAATAAATTGCAACACATCCACCAAGATGGCGAAGCCCAAGAGCAGCACGATCCCGACGAGGTGGATGACGGCCTCGATCTTGCGCGGCACGGGCCTATGAAAGATCCATTCGATGAGCGTAAACACGATCTTGCTGCCATCGAGCGCGGGGATGGGCAGGAGATTGAATACGGCAAGGTTTACCCCGATGTATGCCGCGATTTCGAGGAAATTCCTCAGACCCGTCGTTGCGATCTCCGAGGTCATCTTGATGGTCGTGACGGGGCCGCCGAGAACATCGATGCCGATCTTGCCCGTAAACAGCTCCCCGATGATGCGGAAGATGGAGCCGGCGATCTTGAAAGAATATACAAAGGAACGGCCGACAGTCTCGAAGAAGCCGAAGCGGTAAGAGACGGAAGAAAGCATATAATAGCGCCCGTCCTCGCGCTCCTCGATCCCGATGCCGAGCGCTTTCCACACGCCCGTCACCTCGGTGCTGGAAAGCTCGGGGACATCGCTCCGGAGCATGATCTTGCGCTCCGTCTCCTCATAGCCCTCCTCAGTCTTGGCCGCGACGCGCACCGTTATGATGTCTCCCGCCTTTTTCCCGCTCACGGCCTGTGCAATGTCCGTGGTGAGATAGAGATCCCTCCCCTCTGCGGAGAGCATGATGTCTCCCGCGGCAAAGGAGTATTCGGCGGGGAATTCCTCTGTCACCTGTACGCCGCGCACCTCGATGAGACTCTGGCCGAAGCCGCCGAACATCGCGAGGATCAAAAGGAGCGCCAAGAGATAGTTCATCGCCGCGCCCGAGAGCAACACGATGATGCGCTTCCACGGCGCCATCTCGGTAAATTTTCCGCCCGCCGCCCTCGCGCGCTCCTGGTTCTCCCCCGCCGCATCCGATGCAGTCGGAGGAGCAGTTTCTTTGTGAAGCGCGGGCGCGGGAGTCTCTTCGGTTCCCTCGGATGGGGCCGAAGAGAAGTTTTCGAAGGGGTCCTCCTTGGACATGGTCCCCTCGTCGCTCGTCTCATTGGTCTCGCCGTCCTCCTCGTCGAGGCCATCTTCCCCGTCGAAAGCACAATATCCGCCGAGCGGGAAGAGGCGTATGGCAAAAAGTTCTCCCGACTTCTTTGCGGTATGCTTGAAGATCGCCGGCCCGAAGCCGATGGAGAACTCGTTGATGCGGAATTTTAAAATTTTGCCCGCGACATAGTGCCCGAACTCGTGAATGGTGATCATCACGAGCAAAATGAGGAGGGCCAGGAGGATGCCGAACGTCCACTGCAACCATGCGGGCATGAGAAGGTCATTTACCATAGATATATTTTCTTGCGGCTTCGCGCCCCTGTCTGTCCGCTTCCGCGAGGTCGGCATACGTTTCCGCCTCTGCCTGCGGCACCGATGTGAGCGCCTCTTCGATAGTTTCCGCGATGCGGAGGAATGGTATACCCCCTTGCAAGAAAGCCCGCACGGCCTCCTCGGCCGCCCCGTTCAGGACGGCGGGAGCATTTCCGCCGCGCTTTCCCGCTTGCAGCGCCAGCCCATAGCAGGGGAACCTTTCCGCGGGGAGGCGCTCGAAGTGCAATGCTTTGAGCTCTGTGAGATCCAGCATGGGCGCACAGGGCAGGCGGTCGGGATAGGTGAGCGCAAGCTGGATGGGAACGCGCATGTCGGGATAGCCGAGCTGTGCCAGTGCCGCGCCGTCCCGAAAGTACACGAGCGAATGCACGATGCTCTCGGGATGCACGACGGCTTGGATCCTGGAATAATCCGCCCCATAGAGCCAGTGCGCCTCGATGACTTCGTACCCCTTATTGAGAAGCGTTGCGCTGTCGACGGTCACCTTGGGCCCCATGTTCCACGTCGGATGGGCAAGCGCCTCCGCGGCCGTCACGCGCGCCAGCTGTTCCCTCGTATGATGCAAAAACGGCCCGCCGCTCGCCGTGAGCACCAGCCGCTCAAAGGGCGCGTCCCTCCTGCAACCGAGCGCCTGAAAAATGGCGGAGTGTTCGCTGTCGACCGGCACGATCTCCACACCCTTTTTCTCGGCGGCCTCCGTGACGAGCTTGCCACCCACGACCAACGATTCCTTGTTGGCGAGCGCCACCTTTTTGCCCGCGCCGATGGCCGCAAGGGTATACTTCAACCCCTCGGCTCCCCCTGCCGCGATGAATGCGACGTCGCATTCCGCAAAGAAATCTTGGAGGGAGCTTTCGGACATGCTACCCCCGTCCGCTGCGCAATAGCAGATTTTGGGCTGAAATTCCGCCGCAAGCGCGTCCAGCGCCTGCCTGTTGCTTCTGCATGCGAGCGCGGTGATCCGAAAGCGTTCCCTGTTGTGCCGTACGACGTCGAGCACCTGTCTCCCGATGCTCCCCGTACAGCCGATGAGTGCGATCTTCGTCATAGCATAAGAGCCCGCCAAAATACGGGCGTCTCCTTATTGTATGCAGTCTAACCCACGATCATGAGCCGAAGCACCATGATGAGGCAGACGATGAGCCCCGCATAGAGCGCGGAATCGATCCGGTCTAAGATGCCGCCGTGCCCGGGCAAGATCTTCCCCATGTCCTTGATGCCGATCTTGCGCTTGATGGCGCTCTCCACGAGGTCGCCGAATTGCGAAAACGCGGAGGTCACGATGCCCAATCCGATGAAGAAGATGAGGTCGACCGGCGCAATGGAGATGTCCCGTATGATTTGGGCCGTCGCCCCGAGGTTGTCGAGCTGCATGATGCCGTAATACATGAAGAAGATGATGACGGCGCCGATGGCTCCCCCGATGAGGCCGCCGAACCCGCCGATGACAGTCTTTTTGGGTGATATGTTGGGCGCCATCTTGCGGGGCAGCTTTTTCCCGAAGAGCTTGCCGAAGAAGTAGGCGAGCGCATCGGAGGCGGGCGCGACGACGAATACAAACATCAGCGCGAGCTCGGAATAACTCTGCAAGTGGTTGCACATCGAGAGGACCAACAGCAAAAACGACGGGTAGACATAGCACAGCATGGCGCAACCCGTCGATTCGAGCGTCACCTGTCCGTGTGCAAACACCAAGAGGGCGAGCAGCACGGAGACGCCCGCGAGAATGACCACAAAGGTGATGTGCAGGGCATAGTTACGGCCTACGAGCGTACGGATCACGTTTTCGTCGATGCCGCCCGTCTCATCGAAGATGCCCCCGTTCTCGGGGAGGCGGACGTCCATGAGGTCCTGGAAGATGAAGTCCGCGACGGCATACGTCACAATGATGAGCGCCGAGAACACCATGACGATGGTGATCTGGGAGGCGTGCAGTTTGCCCTTGAAAGCGCGCGTCATCTCCCACGTCCCCACGACCGTGAAAGCGAGGATGAGCGCGTCAAAAAAGAGGTCGGATACAAAAATTTTCAGCGCAAAAAAGGCTGCCAATACGAAAATATAGACCGCGCCCGTGATACAGCGGAGGCCGAGATTTCCGATCTTGCCGCGGGATGCCTCCTGCGGCGCATTGCTCTGTGTCTCTTGTTGATTATTTTCTTCCATAAATCTTAATCGCTCTGTCTCCTGATCCTTCCGAAGCGCCTGTCGCGCGCGGAATAATCCTTTAATGCCTCGTCAAAATCCTGATCCGTAAAATCGGGAAACATCTTTGCCGAAAAAATCAGCTCGGCATAAGCCGCCTCAAAGAGGAGAAAATTGGAGATCCGTTTTTCGTCTCCCGTGCGAATGAGAAGGTCGAGCGCGGGCATGCCTCCCGTCGACAACGTCTCCGAGAAACTTTCCACCGTCATCTCCCTCTGTTCGCGCACGGCGCGGTTGCAGGCGGCGACGATGTCTTGCCGTCCGCCGTAACCGATGGCAATTGCCAGGGTTGCCTTGTCCCCCGCCGCCGTACGCGCTTCTCCCGCGCCGATGAGGTCGGCAATGTCCGACGGGATGAGTGCCCGGTCGCCGATGACCCTCAGCCGTATGCCCTTTTGGGCGAGGTTTTCCATCTGAGTAGAAAAATACTCGCGAAAGAGATCGAAGAGCCCGTCGAGTTCGGATTGCGGGCGCGAGAGATTTTCGCAAGAGAGCGCAAAGACGGTGATATTCTTTATGCCGCATAAAAAGGCATGCTCGACAAGCGCAAGCATGCGCTGCATTCCCGCACGGTGGCCGGCAAGCCGCGGCAGTAGGCGCTTTTTGGCCCATCTGCCGTTGCCGTCCATGATGATACCGACGTGGCAAGGGACTCCCATCTCAGATCGTCATGAGCTCCTTTTCTTTGGCCGCAACGACCTTGTCGATCTCATCGATACACTTCCCGATGCGCTCTTCGATGTCGATCTCACAGTTCTTGCTCTCATCCTCGGAGAGCTCCTTGCCCGTTTTCATCTTCTTGACGCTCTCCATGGCCTCGCGGCGGATGTTGCGCGCCGCGACCTTGGCCTCTTCCCCCATCTTGCGGACCTGTTTTACCAGCTCCTTCCTGCGCTCCTCGGTGAGTTCGGGGAACACAAGGCGGATGACCGAGCCGTCATTCGTGGGCGTAATGCCGATGTTTGAGGCAAGAATGGCCTTTTCGATGGCCTTTAAGAGCGATTTGTCCCAAGGGCTGATGACGAGGCAGCGCGCATCGGAGACGGCCACGTTCCCGAGCTGGTTGAGGGGGCTCATCATGCCATAGGCCTCGACTTGCAGTTTGTCGAGGATGTGAGGATTGGCTCTGCCCGCACGGATGGCGGCAAAATTTTCACGCAAGACGCTCACTGTTTTATCCAGCTTGTCATCGAGGACGAGAAACATTTCCTCTACTTTTTCGTTTTCTACCATATCTTACTCCTTTTTCCCTTATCGCGGGGTTTTTATTCGTTGCAAATGAGGGTGCCGAGCTGCTCGCCGCATACGGCGCGCAACACGGAATCGGGCTCGCCGAGGGCAAATGCCAGCACGGGGATGTTATTTTCCATGCACATCGTGGCGGCCGTGGCGTCCATTGCTTTGAGCCCGCCCGAAACGACATCCCGGAAAGTGATCCTGTCGAATTTCTTGGCATGTGGATTGAGCTTGGGGTCGCTGTCGTAAATGCCGTCCACATTCTTGGCCATGAGCAGAACGTCCGCATTGATCTCGCAAGCGCGTTGCGCGGCAGCCGTGTCCGTGGAGCAATAGGGATTTCCCGTGCCGCACGCCATGATGACGATGCGCCCTTTCTCGAAGTGGCTGAGCGCCTTGCGCAAGATGTAGGGCTCGGCGACGGAGATCATGTTGAGGGCGGTCTGCACGCGGGTGGGGATCCCCCGTTTCTCGATTGCATCCATCATGGCAAGAGAATTCATGACGGTCGCAAGCATCCCCATTTGGTCGGCAGTGGTGCGGTCCATATTGGTACCCTGCCTGCCGCGCCAAAAGTTGCCGCCGCCGATGACAAGTGCAATGTCCACGCCCATCTCGTGCACCTTGACGAGCTGATCGACGACCCTGTCTATCACTTCCTCGTTGAGCCCGAAGTGCCTATCGCCCGCAAGCGCTTCGCCCGAGAGTTTGAGTAAAACCCTTTTGTATTTCGCTGTCATGGCATGCTCCTTTGATACTCGTTTTTTACAGTATACCATATATATGCAAAAAAAGCAAGAGATTGGGAAAAATTGACGGGCGGGAAAGAGATGCGCGGGGGCGCTTTTTCACGCAAGGGGCACAGCCTCCCTTTGAGCGGGCGCGCGAGGGCGAGAATGCCAACTTGCTTGTCTGAAAGTACAAGAAAAGAGAGGTTCCCCTCTCTTTTTCTGCTCCGCCGATGTGTTTCGCGGAATGTTACTTCTTCATAGCCTCGACTTGCTTGGCCACTTCTTCGGAGAGATCCTCCGCTTTCTTCTCGATGCCTTCGCCGCGGACGAAGAACACAAAGGCTTTCAAAGCGATTGGCGTGCCCGCCTCTTTCTCGGCGGAAGCAATGAGCTGCTTGACGGTGATCTTGTCATCCTTGACGAACTTCTGCTCCAAAAGGCAATTCTCTTCATAGAACTTCTTGATCTTGCCCTCCACGATGCCCGCGATCACCTTTTCGGGTTTCCCGGCCATCTTTTCGTCGTTGTGCACTTCCTGCAACAGGATGGCTTTCTCCTTTTCGATGGTCTCCGCGGGGACCTCTTCCTTGGTGAGATAGGCCGGCTTATTGAAAGCAGTGTGCAACGCGATGTTGTGCGCAAGCTCCTTGGTCACCGGGGTTTCGGCGCAACCGAAGTCGAGCATGACGCCCATCGTGCCGCCCATGTGGATGTAGGTCTCGATGAATCCTTCGGTCTTGTAGACGACGAAACGGCGCACGGAGACTTTCTCCCCGATGACGCCCGTCTGCTCGGAAACGAAGTCCGCGACGATCTTCCCCCCACCCATGTCCGAAGCGAGGAGCTCGGAAATGTCTTTGGGGTCCACTTTTAAGATCTGCTTTGCAATGTCGTTGACGATGGAGTGGAACTTCTCGCCGTTGGCGACGAAGTCGCTCTCGCAGTTGACTTCGACGAGCACGCCCTTGTTGCCCTCAACGAGTGCATAGACGATGCCCTCTGCCGCCACTTTGGAGGCGCGCTTTGCGGCCTTTGCAATGCCGCGCTCGCGGAGGAGCTCTCCGGCTTTCTCAAAGTCGCCGTCTGCATCGACAAGCGCTTTCTTGCAATCCATCATGCCCGCGCCCGTCTGTTCGCGAAGCTTCATCACGTCCTTTGCGGTAAACTCTGCCATTTGCGTATTCTCCTTAAAATTATTCGTTGTCGGCGGCGACGACTTCCTCGATGTCAGTGGGCTCGGCCGCTTCCTGGGCGGTCTGCTCGGGCACCGGGGTCTCGCCCTGGTTGGCCTCGATGACCGCGTTTGCGATCACGGAAGAGATGAGCTTGATCGCACGGATCGCGTCATCGTTGCCGGGGATCACATAGTCGATGAGATCGGGGTCGCAATTGGTGTCGGTGATGGCGACGATCGGCACGTGCATTTTGCGCGCCTCCGCGACCGCGATGTCCTCGTTGTGGGGGTCGACGACGAACATGATGCCGGGCATGCCGTGCATCTCCTTGATGCCGCCGAGGTTATCCTGCAATTTCGCCATCTCCTTTTTGAGCCCCAAAACTTCTTTCTTGGGGAGAAGATCGAACTCGCCGCTCGCCTCCATGCGTTCGAGTTTTTCGAGGTAGTCGATACGGGAGCGAATGGTCTTGAAGTTGGTCAGCGTGCCGCCCAGCCAACGGGAGTTGACATAGAACTGCCCGCAGCGCTCGGCCTCTTCTTTGATGGCATCCTGTGCCTGCTTCTTGGTGCCGACGAAGAGGACGCTCTTGCCCTGCTTGACGGACTCGACGACGAAAGAGTAAGCCACTTCGATGAGGCCTGCCGTCTTTTCGAGGTCGATGATGTGGATGTCGTGACGGGCCGCGAAGATGTACTTCTTCATCTTGGGGTTCCATTTTCTCGTCTGGTGCCCGAAATGGACGCCCGCTTCGAGAAGCTGTTTCATGGTGATAACTGCCATAATTCCTCCGTTTCTCCTCTTTCCGCGGCGGACAGTTCCGCTCCATTCCCGCATGAAAGATTTACGGGGCACGGCGAGCGGCGCGCACGGAAATGTGGATTTGTCTTGCGGTTTGCCATACGGTTTTTCTTACGGTTTTCCTTACGGTTTGGCCGCAGACTTTAATAGTATAGCATGCGCGCGCGAAAAAAGCAACTTGTTTTGAGCGCTAACATGCAAATTTTTCCCGTTAAGCTGCAAAAAAGCGGCCCTTTCGGGAACCGAACGGGCCGCTTGTAAATATCAGGCGCTTTTGCCCATGCGGGCAATTATTGCTCCTTTCTCCCCCACGGGAGTGCGGCGAGCGACGTGACGGCCTTGACTTCGGGCCGCGTAAGCGTCGTTTCGTTGAACTTGCTATATTCGATGGTGAGCGAATCGCCCTCCGCACCAAGGCTTTGGAGCCATTCCCTCATCATGATCGTGACTTTCGAAATGTAGCCTTCTGCAATTTCAAACTTGCACTGTGTCGACTGCATCGTGTTGAGATCATAGCTGAAAAACGTGTAGGCGCCAGAGGCATCGCGGCTCGACATGATGTACATGAGTTCGAGGGAAGCATCGTCGCTGCGGCCGCCTGTGAGCATGAATGCCGGGTGGCAGACATAGAGGTCGTTTTGTCGTACGGTCTCGGGAGCGGGCCCCTGTTGCGACATCCATGTCCCCCACTTGGGATTCAAAGAGGGCATGCCGCTGCTCAAATCTGCCTGCCTCTGCGAGAAAGTCAACGTACCGTTCGCATATTCGCGGTATACCTGCATTACAGGATAATTGTTGCCGTTAAAGTAGATATACCCGGTCGAGAGAGCTGCCGTCCCCGCGTTCACGTCTGTGGAGAAGATCATCTCCGAGCCATCCGAAACGATCTTGAACTCATGGTGGAAATTCGTGGCGTTGATCGTATTCTTCATAGCGACAACAAATGCGGCTTTTGCGCTCTCATCCACCTGTCCGAGCGCGGGCAGGGTGAGATCGACGGCGCCGTATTCCGAGAAAACATATTCCACATTCGTCTGTGTATTTTTCAGCGTCGCGATGTAGCCGTCTTTGATGGTGAAAACATAATTGCCCAGCTTATAACCCTTTGCGGTAGAATCGTATTGTATACCCGATTCACCCAAACGATCCCATTCTGTCTTGAATGCGGAAAGGCCGTCTTGCGCGTGGAGGAAGGTCTCGGGATCGGCTTCCAGCGCGGCACGTAGCCAACTGCCCGATTGCCCGGAATACACATAAACCTTTCCGTCCTCGACTGCATGATACAGATTCACAGAGGTGCCACCGATTTTCACCTTTGAATATCTGATGTTGTTCACATAGTCAATCTTTTGATCGATTGTTGTCTGCACATTGTCTGCTGAAAGCACCACGCGGTAGCTCTGTGCCGCGAGGGAATCTTCTATCGCCTTTTTATACTCTTGTAAAACGGGATTTTGCCTGTTTGCTGTTTTAAGCCGATCATTGCCGCCATCGATTTCAATATTGCCCCAATCTGTGTCTGTCCCTGCATAATACACGGTTTGAAGACTATTGCAATTATAAAATGCACGAGACCCAATCGAGGTCATGCTCTTGGGGATGGTGATGCTCGTCAGCCCAGCACAACGATAGAACGCATATTCCCCGATTGAAGACACGCTTTCGGGAATCTCAATGCTTGTTAGACCACTACAACAATAGAACGAATATCTTCCAACTAAGGTCACTCCGTCGGGAATCTCTATGCTCTTCAACCCACTGCAATCGGCGAACGCGTAATCCCCGATTGAAGTTACGCTATCAGGTATAATAATATTTACGAGACTGCTACAACGCGAAAAAGTCGATTCTTCAATTGAAGTCATGCCATACGGAATCTTAATACTCGTCAGTTTGGCACAGTCAAAGAACGCACCACCGGCGATTAGTTTTGTATCTTCACGAATCTCCAAGTCCCCTGAAATAGTTGTTTTGGCCGCTATCAAATATTTCCCGAGATAGAGCATTCCACTTTCATCCCAATTATCTGAAATATAATAGAAACCTGTATCTTCAAACGCGTCCATTCCGATTGAAGTTAAGCTATCCGGGAGGGTTATGCTCATTAGTGCACGACATCCCGAGAATGCGTCCCTCCCTATCGATATTACCCCATTCGGGATCTCCACGTTCGTCAATCTATAACAGCCCGAAAATAGTGCGGCAGGAATCGTCTTTACCGTTTCTCCAAAGGTCACGCTTTCCAAATTCATACACTCTTCAAAAGTATTCAATGATCCTTGACAATTTTCCGCATTCCAAACAACTTCTTTCAGTCCGCTACAACCCAAGAACACGGTCTTTCCCATCGACGTCACGCTTGCCGGAATTTCTATGCTTTTCAGTCCGATGCAACCTTTAAACGCATCATCTCCAATCGAAACTATGCCATTAGGTATAATAATGCTTTCAAGTTCGGTACATTCGTAAAATTCTTCGGAATAAATTCGTTCACCACCTGTAATAACAACCATCTTCAAAGATTTTTTCGGAATCTGATAAAGAATTTTTTCAGATACGATAGCTGTTTCAATATTAGTACAATTATCGAACACATTCCATCCAATCGAGGCCACGCCGCTTCCAATCGTCGCGCTCGTCATCCCGAGACAATTTGCGAACGCATAATCTCCAATCGAGGTCACGCTGTCGGGAATCGTTATACTCGTCAGCCCCTTGGAACCTGCGAACGCACTTCGTCCAATTTCAGTCACTCCGTTGGGAATCGTAACTTCTCCTTTGATTTTATTGGGTATGTGGACAAATTGAGTTTTATCTTTATTATAGAGAATGCCATCTTGGCTACTAAAAGCCGTATTGCCATCCCTTACATCGATTTTTTCAAGGCTATCGCATGCAAAAGCCTCCTGTCCTATCTCTGTCACTCCGCTTCCAATTGTCACGCTTGTCAAGCCACATTGATAATAGGCACGATCCCCAATTGATGTTACCTTGTCCGAAATCTTCAATTCTCCTGTCAACTTCTTGCATTCCAGGAATGCAGAATTTCCAATAAAAGTTATGCTTTCGGGCAATGTCACACTTTCAAGGTTATCACAATACTGAAATGCTCCCCCAATTATTGATTCTCCACTCGTAATTGTAACCGTCTTTAATGACCTTTTGGGAACGCTCGAAATTGCACATGCTGGCATAGTGGCTGTTTCAATATTTATACAACCATCAAACGCATACGTATCAATCGAAGTCAAACTATCGGGAATCACGACGCTTATCAGCCCGCTACAACCCCTAAACGCACACAGACCCATTGAGGTCACACTGTCAGGGATTGCTACACCCGTCAGACCGCTGCAATCCTCGAATGCGCAATCCCCAATCGAAATCACGCCGTTCGGGATTTTTACCACGCCTGTCAGTCCGCTGCATCCAGCGAACGCATAATTTCCAATCGAAGTCACGCCGTCAGGAATCTTTAATTCCCCTGTCAAACCACTAAATCCCTGGAATGCCCACGCTCCAATCGAAATTACGCTGTCAGGAATCTTTAATTCGCCCGTCAGTCCGCCACAATTAGAAAAAAGGTAAGAGGGAATAACTTTTACTGTTTCTCCGAATGTCACCGTTTTTAGGTTTTCGCAATACATAAAAATGTAATGCCCTGCAACGGTGCAATTTTCCGCATTCCACGTTACTTTTTCAATCTCCGTGCAACTTTGGAATGCATCATTCTTGATTTTAGTCACGCCGCGCCCGATCACCACACTCTTCAACCCTGTGCAACCGGAAAATGCACTGCTCCCTATCGTAATCACACTGTCTGGAATTGTAACGCTCGTCAATTCCTTGCAACTACTGAACGCATGATCATCGATGACCGTTACGGGTCTTTCGTTAAAGCTTTCCGGAATTTCCAATTCACCAGAGAGTGAGTGGGCGTGTGCCGCGGATATAATATAAGTATTCGTTTTTTGGTTATACTCAAATTTAAAATCGCCACTCCACTCTTCCTTTCTCGGAGTATTTGAGCCCCCGCAAGCGGAAAGGCCCAAACACAGGCTCAGTGCGGTCAAAAGCGTAAGCAAAATGACCAATAGCTTCTTGTTCATAGGTTACCTCCCAAAAAATTATAAAAAATAAGGACGTTCCAATATGGAACGCCCGCTTAGAGTATCCCATATTGTTGCGACACAATTGACTTCCCTCGAAATATTGCAAGCGGAAAAGAGGATACACCTATGCTTAGGTTGTAGCCGATTGCAATATTTCTATTCAATTGTGTCGCATCGTCAGTATACCACGTTTACGAAAGGTTTGCAAGCATTCTGCCAAAAAAAGTAAATATCCCCCACTAAAGTGGGGGCTTTTATTTTCGCCCTAAAGGGCATGAATACCGGCAGGTGCTCAAGCAC
>CANQJF010000006.1 GCA_947624225.1 uncultured Clostridia bacterium | reverse complement strand
CGCAAACGGTCAGCCTTGACGAGCTTTCGTGTTCGGATTATAATTGTCTCGGTGCACCAAGTGTGAATAGCTTGAACCTCGCGTTCAAGCTATTTTACTATCACGAAGGAGAAGCCATCATGATAAAGTTGCTCGATGCATTAAAAATTTCCGAGAAAGAGTTGAAAAACTACAAAGTCCATTTTGCCACAGGGACGAACGATAAGATGAAACCGTATAAAAAGTTTTTGATCGGCGAATTCAAAGAGTGGCAAGAGCAACAGACAAATAAAAATTTTTCCCGCTCCTATATTTTGTCTTTGATCTATTACAGAAAAGACCTGTGGCTATTCGGCGGAATTTATCGGGTAACGGGGAAACCGACGCGCATCGAACTTTCCGGGGAGCATTGGAAAGGTTGGAAATATCGCACTGAGCTCGTTGACTGTCAAACAGACTTGATCGGCAGGGCGTTTGTTTTTTACAAAAAGGAATACCGTCAATCCTATCCGAATTTGGAGATGAGTCCTAAAAATGGCATGCGCCCGCGGGATATAGGTATTTCGTCCATTCTCGACAAGCGCGTTTCCATCAACGATTTCGTCGGTTTCGACAATGTGAACATCGATTATGAAACTTTACAAACGATCATCCGTGATAATATTCCGTCGTGGCGTTCCGCACTTTCCAACGTGAAAGGGATCTATTTGATCGCCGATAAACTTACGGGAAAACAATACGTTGGAAGCGCGTACGGGGACGAGTGTATTTGGCAAAGGTGGTCGGCATACGCAAAAGACGGTCACGGCGGAAACTCAGAATTAAAAGCGCTCCTTTCGGAGCGAGGGACAAATTATAAATATCATTTCCAATACTCCATTCTCGAAGTCTGCAATATGAACCTCGGGAACGAATACATCATAGGGCGCGAAAGCTATTGGAAAGAAGTATTACAAACACGGAAATTTGGGCTGAATAAAAATTAACTTAAATATTTAGTATAGTTTCGTATAGCACACTATACTTATTGCGCTTCGCTCCATAAGTTCCGTGTGCCCTGCGGTGCGGGGCTATATGTCCATGTAAGTGTTTAACCTTGTTCATTGGCGGTGCACCACTTTGAACGTAAGTTGAACCATTTCAGCTTACGTTTTTATATAGAAATAAGATTAACTAAACTCGGTTCGGATTTACTTTTTATCCGTGAGTGTCTGCCGGCGGCTTGCGTTTCCCGCGTTCTTATGGTATAATGAAAGCAAATAAAAAGGGGATAGAGAAGAAATAGGTTCGTATGAAAAAAATCTTTCTTTTTGTCAGCACGATATTAGGAATAATGCTGTCGTTTGGTTTTACGGCTTGCGGCTCCACTTACGCAAAAGTGACGGGAATAATGGCAGACATCGGCACAGAGCAAAATCAACCGCTCCTTCTTTACGGCAATCCGCTTTTGGATCGCGAAACGATTGCGGAAAACGATTATAATTTGCAAGTGGGGCAAGATTATTTTCTCGCCGTGACGTACACTCAAAGCGGCGGAAGTATTTTGACCTTACTATCGGCAGAAGCAATCACTCTGAAATATGATACGGAAGTTTTGGAAATTACACCGCCCGACGAAAAAATGAGCGAGGTCGTCTATTATCATTTCACTTGTAAAAAGGCTGTTGTGAATACCGCGATCATAGTTGAAGCAGATCACGAATACACCTGCACGATGATCATCAGTGCGGAATAAGATTCACTCCGGCAGAGAGATATCAATATGGATAAAACACAAATTTTTCAATTTATATCCGAACAAAAGACGGCGTTCATTGCGTCCGTCAACGAGCAGGGCTATCCCGTTGTCAGAGCAATGCTTGCCCCGCGTAAGATAGACGGCAACGAGATCTACTTCACGACAAACACTTCATCCAACAAGATAAAGCAGTATTTGGCAAACAATAAGGCTTGCATCTATTTTTATAAACGCGGAAGATTCAAGTATCAGGGCGTCTCCGTGATAGGGGAAATGCAGGTCTGCACCGATCAGCCGACGAAGGACGAGATCTGGCGTCTGGGCGACAAGATGTTTTATAAACAAGGTGTAACCGATCCCGATTACTGTGTGTTGAAATTCAAGGGCATGACAGCAGAATATTATTGCGATTTCAAAACCGAGACGGTACAACTGTAACTTTGCATTTCCCGATAAGGGACCGTTGCAGCGAGAATTCTTTCATGCAATTCGGAGACAATGTTTGGGAAGAGGTTGACTTTCAGAGAGCGCGGCGGTATACTTGAACCGTAAAGGAGAAAAGAAAATGTGGGGTAGATTTACAACGAAGATCCCGAGCAGGGGAATGTCGTCCCAAGCGAGCTTTATAGATTATGCGATTCCGGATACCGTGACGCTCCTCGAAAAGGAAGCCTTCATGGGGAATCATCATATCAAAAGGGTGTACATCCCCAAAAGCGTCGTCACCATCGAGCGGGATGCGTTCAAGGGTTGTGAATGCTTAGAGCTCTTTTGCGAGGGCGAGCCTCAGGAAGGTTGGGTCAGCGGCGTGGGGAAAGATATCGAGCGCTATTCCGTCGTGACGCCCGAGGACGATGCTTTCAATTTCCATCGTTCGGCGGGCTCTTTTACGTCCACGACCGTTGAACGGGAGGTGGTGCGCGACCGGAATTGGAATCCCGATGGGCGGCCCGTGCATACCAATGTCCCCCGCAAGGTCTGCGATGAATGGGATCTGTTCAACATCATGTATCTTGTCATGATTTATCGGGCCAACAACCCGTATAACGAGATGACATTGCGGGCGATCAAGGAGCTCGCGAACGAATATCGGGAGCTCCAAGGTGTGAAAGCCCTCTCTACGGTGGATGTGTTTGAGAATCCCTACTATGCCAAAAGATTGGGCTACACCAATCTTCCCTCCATTTATGACAGCGACGATCAAAAAACCGTCTATGAGCCCGAAGCGGGACTTACCTATGACGAGCTCAAAAAAGGCCTCGAGAACGCTTTCCGTAAGGCACTCGGCATAGAATAAGTTCCTCTTTGACAAAGTGCACCCGCCGACCGCGGACCAAGAAAGAATTTCCCCGCACGGATCACCGTACGGGGAGTTTTTTACTCTTTTTGCGGGGCATCGAGTATCTTGTATAGAAGTTGATAGAGCACGGCGCCCTCCCTGTCGGAAAGAGGGAGGCGCTTTTCAAGCTGTTGCGGCACTTTGAGCGCCTCTTCCCGAAGAGCGGCTCCGCGTTCCGTGAGAGAAACGAGCAAGACGCGTTCATCCTCTTTGGACCGCTTTCTCTGCACAAAGCCCTTGCTTTCCAGCATTTTCAGCATGGGTGTCAAGGTCCCCGAATCGAGATAGAGCCTTTCTCCGAGCGATTTCACACTCACTTCTCCGCGCTCCCACAGTACCATCATGGCGATATATTGCGTATATGTAAGGTCGAGGGGTTCGAGGTAGGGGCGATATCTTCGTATTATTTCCTTTGAAGCTGCATAGAGCGGAAAACAAAGTTGATGATTGAGTTTGAGCAAATCGTATTTATCCATATCAGCACTCCGTTTGTTAAGAGTGTATCACATTTTTTGCATATTGTCAAGTCATTTACGAAAATATACGGCATTCCAAACTCTGTGTCTGCATCGGCTTGCAAGACCGATTGAAAAAAAGAGGGAGCCCGTCAAGCTCCCCGAGGAAGAAGTCATCAATCAATAGGAGGAAGCGCTCCGATCCATTTCCCGCTTCAAGTCACGCTCCTTGATGGACTGTTTTTTGTCGTAAGCATGCTTGCCCTTGCAGAGGGCGACTTCGACCTTTACGAGTGCATCCTTGAAGTAGATTTTGAGGGGGACGAGGGTAAAGCCGCGCTCATTGACCTTTCCCACGATTTTAAAGATCTCCGCACGGTGGAGGAGGAGTTTTCGATCCTTTCTTGAATCGCGCGTGGAGAAGGCGCCGCTCTTGTCATAGAGGGCGATGTGCATGTTTTTGATGTAAATTTCACCGCCACGCACCTCGCAAAAGCTCTCGCCGATGGAGGCCTTGCCTGCACGGAGCGATTTTACCTCGGCGCCTTCGAGCACGATCCCCGCTTCGTATTTTTCCTGAATGAAGTATTCAAAGCTCGCGGATCTATTGACTGCAATCACTTTCATAATATTAAACCAACCCAAAGAGAACTTTTCTTGCGCCCCAATCGACGCCATCCACGCGGACGCGTACCTTTTGTCCGAGCATGAACGTGTTGCGTATCCCTTTTAAGATAAAATGTGATTCGATGAATTCATAAGAGTCGTCCGGCAGCGTCTCTATTGAGAGGTATCCCTCGACGGTGTTGGGGAGCTCTGCATACAGCCCGTAATTTGTCACGCCTGAGATGACGGCATCATATTCGTTGCCGATTTTATCCTGCATATAGCCCACGATGTAGAGAGCGTCCACGTCCCGCTCTGCCTCGGCAGCATTTTTTTCGGTTGCCGAGGAGCGGATCGCCGCCGGTTTTACAAAGTCGCGGTAGGCCGTTTGGGTCTTTTCCGGATCGACGAGCGCCTCTTTGATGATGCGGTGGATGCAGAGATCGGGATAGCGGCGGATGGGGGACGTGAAGTGGCAGTAGCAATCGGACGCAAGGCCGAAATGTCCCAAATTGACGGGGGAATATTGCGCTTTCATCATGGAACGAAGCATGACGCGGTTGACAAGCGAATAGAGGGGAGAGCCGTCCAGCTCGCGTAGAAGGTCTTGGTAGTCGGCCGGAGAAATGTTTTCCGCATGGAATTTTGCCCGGATCCCGAGTGCTTTCAAGAAAGAAAGGAAATCCTCGGCTTTTTCTGCCGACGGCTTCTCGTGCACGCGGTAGACAAACGGCATGTGCATCTGTGTCATGATGGTTGCCACGCTTTCATTGGCGAGCACCATGAACTGCTCGATCATGTCGTGGGAAATCGTCCGCTCATAATCCGGGATATCGATGCGGCCGTTCTCATAGAGAATTTTTGCTTCCTTGATGTCGAGCTCAACGCCGCCGCGCTTTTCGCGGGCATTTTTTAAAATCTTCGTCAACTCCACGCCGGTGTCCACAAATTCCTTTAAATCGGGATAATCGGCGAGAGCCTCGGGGTCGCCGTCTGCAATGCGTGTGACGGCCGTGTATGTCATGCGGTGTGCCGAGCGGATCACGGATGGAACGATCTTTCTTTGGATGACCTCTCCCCGCTTGTTGACTGTCATGAGACAGGATAGGGTGAGGCGATCCACGCCCTCATTGAGCGAACAGATGCCGTTTGAAAGTGCGGCGGGCAGCATGGGGAGAACGCGGTCGGGAAAATATACGCTCGTGCCCCGCTCAAACGCCTCGCGGTCAAGGGGGGAATTGCGCTTTACATAGTGCGAGACGTCTGCAATGTGCACGCCGAGTTCATAGTTCGTGCCTACCTTTTTGATGGAAATGGCATCGTCGATGTCGCGGGTGTCCTCTCCGTCGATGGTGATGATGCACGCGTCGCGCAGGTCAAGCCGTCCCTTCAAGTCAGAAGAGGGATCTCGTGCGGCTTGTTTTTCGGCTTCCTGCATGACTTCTTCGGGGAACTCCTCCCTGAGGCCGTGGGAACGGATCAACGCGAGTTCCTCCGTGAAGAACTCACCGCTTTTCCCGAGGATCTCTTCCACTTCTCCCGTGAGCGGTTTGAAGGAGCGGATGCTTGCGAGCACTTTCGACCCAACGGAGGAGAGCAGCCGTCTGTTGGAGGGGACCGCAATATCGGCGCAAAATTTTTTCTCATCCGGCCGCACGAACAGAGTGCGGCCGCTATGGAGAAGCGTCCCCACGATCTCACGGTAGCCGCGGTCGAGAACGGCGAGGATCTCGCCCTCATCATCCGATCTGCCTTTGACGGGGATCGCGAGCACTGTGTCGAGATGCAGAGCTCCGAGCGTTGCGCGGTGGGGGATAAAGAGGTCCCCGGAGCCGTCGTCCGGAGTGAAGAAGCCGAATCCGCGTTCGTTGCCGCAAAAGATGCCTTTTTTTGCACCAAATTGCTCGGCCGTTCCAAAGCGGCCGCGTGAATCGGTCAGCAGTTCTCCCGCTCGCACGAGGGAGAGGAGCATGTCGCCGATCGCCAGCTCTTCGCGCTTTCTCAGCCGCAATTTGCGTGCAATTTCCGCACTGGTCATGAGAGCGAATTCGCCGCACAAAATCTGTTGTAAAAGTGATTGTTTCGCGTTCAAAAGAGTCCCCTTAGATGAAAAAGCGGGCAAGCACAAGGCCGCCCGTGTTTTCTATGATGTTTTCTCAGGATGTAAATGCAAGGCCCCAAATCGCAGGGATTTGAAGAATGAAGAATGTGATCGCAAACACGCCGAGCACGCCGAGACAGATAAGCGTCCACATTTTCAGCTTTGCCTCGGTAGACTTTCCCTTGTTTTTTCCATAGAAAGTTTCGCTTGAACCGCCGAGAGCATCGATGCCCTGAGAGTTGCCGGGCGTGAGCATGACAAGGACGATGGCAGCAAGCGCCGCAACGCCCATCGCGATGATCAGTGTGAGGCTGACGGCGCGATAGGTCACGAAAGAGGCCTCGGTACCTGCAAAGTCCGAAGCGTCAATGAGTAAATTTGAGATAATGGACAGTAAATTCATGGAACTTGATCCTCTTTATTACCAAAGTACGGGTAACATTATACCATATTGCGCTCTTGTTGACAACTTTTTTTGACCCGTTTTTGGAAAAATAAAAATAATTCCCTTCGAAAAGGGAATTATCTAAGGTTACAAATTACTTGGTCCCTTTGAAGATGGACAGGTCGCCGATGATGAGCACGCAGTTTTCGTTGACAACATCGCTCTTCTGATACTCCGCCCAGAGTTCGTCGAATTTTTCTTTCTCCGATTCGGACAGATCCTCTTTGTAGTGCTTTTGGAGTTCATCGACGTTGGTATACTCCCAAACGATTGCGTACTTTGCGGTCACAAGCCCTGCAAGTTCGGAAAGGGTGGGATCCTCGGACAGCTGGGCCGTCGTGAGGAAGTGAACGGTGGCGTCCGCTTCTCTTACGTCCTCATCCTTGACGCCGAATGCTTTCTTCAATGCGTCGGTGAGTTCGACTTCGTGATAGCCTGCTTTCTCGTAGGCAGATTTGATCTTGCCCCAAGCAGAGCCGCATGCGCAGAGCCCGACGAGCATGACAACAACGAGGGCGAGCGCGCTTACAACAATTGCAAGTTTCTTTTTCATGATTCTCTCCTTTTTTTATGTTCATTTTAGCCTTTTCTCGGCACATTGTCAAGCGTTTGACATTGATCGAATGATTTTTTTCGGAAACTTTATTGCGGGAGGGGATGGGCGTTTGACATTGGTCGAATGATTTTTTTCGGAAACTTTATTGCGGGAGGGGATGGGCGTTTGACATTTTGGTTTCGGACAAGTATAATAATAGCATGTGCAAAGTCATCCTCATCGGAATGCCGAGTTCCGGGAAGAGCACCGTCGGAAAACTCCTCTCGGCAATCGGCGGAGCTCCCTTTACAGACGGCGACGATCTGATCCGCGCCGCAGCGCATAGGCCGCTGCATGCCATCATCGAGGAGCAGGGGACGGAGGCATTTCTCGCACTCGAAGAAAGGGTCCTTTGCGATTTTCATCCCGCGGGTGAATTTGTCCTCGCGACGGGGGGAAGCGCCGTCTATTCCGCACGTGCGATGTCGCATTTGAGGCAACTCGGAACGATAGTTTATTTAAGCCTTCCGCCCGCACAGATCGCGGCGCGAATTCCGGACTACACGGCGCGCGGCGTCGTGATGCGCGGGGAAATTCATACCCTGCAAGAACTCTATGCGGAGCGTGCGCCGCTCTATGAAAGATATGCCGATCTCACGATAGATGTCGCTGGCCTGCAACCGATTGAGATCGCACACAGGATCCACGGAGGATGCAAAAAACCATGAGGATTTGTATTTACGGCGCGGGTGCGATGGGCACAAGTCTCGGCATGAGGCTTGTACGGGCCGGGACGCCCTGCACATTTGTGACGCGCAATGCGGCACATGTGCAAAATTTGCAAAAAGAGGGCTTAGACGCATGCCTCCCCGCGGACATGGTAGGGACATATGACGTCATCTTCCTTGCAACCAAGCAGCGCGATAACCGTGCCATCGCGTTATTTTTGAATGCCTATTTGGCGGACGACGGCGCACTCGTGACGGTGCAGAACGGGCTTCCGGAGGCTGGGCTCGCCGAAGTGTTCGGGCCCGACCGAGTTTATGGATGCACGCTGGGCTGGGGAGCAGAGCTCGTGGACGGCGTTTTAAGGGAGACGAGCACGGACGCTCAAAAGAAATTGGCGATTGGCGCATTCGGGAAGGGGCAAAAACTCGAAGTGCTCGCGGATCTTCTCAAACCGGCATTTTCCGCCACGGTGGGAGACCTCAGGGAGATCCGATACAGCAAACTTGTCGTCAATGCGGCGTTTTCAACGCTTTCGACCATCACGGGGTGCACCTTTGGCACTGTTGCGAAAAAGTTTAAGAGACAGGCGATCACGCTCATGCGCGAGACGATAGCCGTTGCCAAGGCAAGCGGGTGCACCTGCCTCAGACAGAACGGACACGATATTTTAAAACTTGCCGCCAATCCCCTTGCCGGCTTGTTTTTGCCGGTCGTCATGAAGAAATATGCCGCCATCACGTCGGGCATGTTGCGCGATATCGAGGCGGGCAGACGTTGCGATGTGGACTATGTCGCGGGCGCCGTTGTGGCAGAGGGACGAAAAATGGGGGTACCATGTCCGAAGTTGGAGCGTGCGGTAATGCTTGTTCACCAAATCGAGAACGGCTTAGCCGAGATCGCGCCCGAGAGCATTCTTCTGTTGGAGGAGGGATTATGAGGATCATCTTGATTCGCCACGGGGATCCCGATTATGAACATGATTCCCTCACCGCCAAGGGACAGCGCGAAGCGGAGCATCTCGCTGCCCGCGCAGCCAATTGGCATGTGGATGATGTCTATGTCTCACCGCTCGGGCGCGCAAGGGAGACGGCGCAGCCCTGTCTTACCGCTTGGGGAAAGCAGGCCGTTGTTCTCGATTGGGCGCAGGAGTTTTATTTTGCCGAAGCTGCCAAGGAGGGAAAGCTGCCCCTCGTGTGGGATTTCTTTCCCGCAGATTGGACGGTGCATGGAGAAAATTTCCGGGAAGCGGAATGGCTTTCGCTCCCCGATGTTGCGCATGTAAAGGCGGATTACGAAAGGACGTGTCGCTCTCTCGATGCCTTGCTGTCCGATTACGGATATCAAAGAGACGGACGGTTTTATCGTGTCCGGGCGCATTCGGACAAGACCATCGTCATTTTCTGCCACTTTGGGATCTCCATGGTTTTCCTGTCGCATCTTCTCAACATTTCCGCGGAGGCGCTGTGGCACGGCCTGTTCCTTGCGCCCACTTCCGTCACCGTATTGAACAGTGAGGAACGGCGGGGCGACGAAGCCTATTTCCGTGCCGAACGCGTCGGGGACTGCTATCATCTCATTGCAAACGGCGAGCCCGTGTCCCCGAGCGGTTATTTTACAGATATTTTTCAAGAATCATAAGGAGTAAACAATGAATTATCGTGCTTTGGCGGAGCGCCTGCTCCCCGGGAATTATCCGTCTCTTTCGACGTATGAAGAACTTTATCCGCCCCGCTCTCTTGCAAAGGGTGCGGAAGTGACCCGCCTTGCCCCGTCGCCCACGGGCTTCATCCACCTTGGAAATTTGTTTGCGGCAATTGCCAACGAGCGGATCGCCCATAGGAGCGGGGGGATCCTGTATTTACGCATCGAGGATACGGATCTGAAACGCAAGGTGGAGGGTGCCGTCGAGGCGGTCATTAAGGCGCTCGATTATTTTGATATCCGCTTTGATGAGGGCGCCGAGATAGGCGGAGACGAGACATACGGCCCTTGGTATCAGCGCCAACGTGCGGAAATCTACCGCGCTTTCGTCAAGCATCTCATCGAAGAGGGGCGGGCATACCCGTGTTTTTGCACCGCAGAGCAACTCGATGCAATGCGCGAGGAGCAGACGGCGCGGAAAGAAGTGCCCGGCTATTATGGGAAATATGCCCGTTGCCGCAATTTGACGGAG
Source organism: uncultured Clostridia bacterium (assembly GCA_947624225.1). Classification (GTDB taxonomy): domain Bacteria; phylum Bacillota; class Clostridia; order Christensenellales; family Borkfalkiaceae; genus Gallimonas. The sequence goes on along the minus strand of CANQJF010000006.1, from coordinate 51,524 downwards.
GAAGAGATCTATGCAAACCTCGATGCGGGCAAGCCCTATGTCATCCGACTTCGCTCGATGGGAGATCCCGAGGTCAAGCACAAATTTCACGATGAGATCAAGGGCGACATCACCGTGCCCGAGAACGATCAAGACATCGTCATTTTGAAATCGGACGGGATCCCCACATATCACTTTGCCCATGCAATCGACGACCACTTCATGCGCACAACGCTCGTCATTCGCGGCGAGGAGTGGCTTTCGAGTTTGCCCATCCACATCGAGCTTTTCGAGACGCTTGGATTTGAGCGTCCCCGTTACGGACACAACTGCTCGCTCATGAAACAGGAGGGCGAAACGCGCCGCAAGCTCTCCAAGCGCAAGGATCCAGAACTGTCATTGGAGTATTACAGAAAGGAGGGGTATTTCCCGCGCGCGGTCAAAGTGTATATGCTTACTCTTTTGAATTCTAACTTTGAGGAATGGTATTTGAAGAATCCCGAGGCGCCCCTCGATGACTTTAAATTCACAGCGGCAAAGATGTCCAAGAGCGGCACGCTCTTTGATCTCGATAAACTCAACGACATCTCAAAGAATGAGCTTGCGAAGTTGTCTGTTGCAGACATGGTAGCCTTCTTGAAAGCGTGGGCCGATGAATTTGGTACGCCAGAACAGTTGAAATATTTTGAGGATGAGCAGAAGTTGTCGCGCGCGCTCGCTCTGTGCATGGGGATTGGCGGGAAAAAACGCAGGAAAGATCTTACCACGGCATCGCAGGCAATGAATTTTATTAAATTCTTTTTCGAGCAGCCCACGGCATTTGAAGAATTCAGAGTGTCCGCGGCAGATCGCGGGTGCATCATGGCTGATTTCCTCGGGAGCTATTGCTATGAGGATGACGCGCAGACTTGGTTCTCCAAGCTCAAAGAGATTGCTTCGCGCAACGGATTTGCTGCCGAGATGAAAGACTACAAGGCCGATCCGGGTGCTTACAAGGGGAGCGTCGCCGATGTTGCGGAGATCCTCAGGATCGCGACGACGGGCAAGGCGAACACGCCCGACCTTTGGACCATCATGCAGATCCTCGGTGAGGAAGAGGTCCGCGCACGGATATCGGCACTTCTCAACGTTTGATTTTGTAGAAACAATCGAAGCAGGGGGGGGGATCGTATGAGCAGAGCGGACGAGATTTTTATAAAAAATTGCAGGGAAATCCTTGCGGAGGGCGTTTGGGATACCAATCTCAAAGTCCGCCCGCGCTGGGAGGACGGGACGCCGGCGCATACCGTAAAGAAGTTCGGCATCGTCAATCGGTATGATTTGCGCGAAGAGTTTCCCATCCTCACCATCCGCCGTACCGCGTTCAAGAGCTGTATCGACGAAATTCTCTGGATCTGGCAGAAGAAGAGCAACAATGTCCACGATTTGAAATCGCATATTTGGGACAGCTGGGCCGACGAGGAGGGGTCTATCGGCAAGGCATACGGCTATCAGTTGGGCCAAAAACACTCTTACGCCGAGGGACGATTCGACCAGGTCGACCGCGTGCTCTATCTATTGAAAAATGACCCTGCTTCAAGAAGGATCCTTACCAATATTTTCAACTTTGAGGACCTCCATGAGATGCACCTCTATCCCTGTGCCTATTCCATGACTTTCAATGTCTCGGGGGACACTTTAAACGGCATCCTCAACCAGCGCTCACAGGATATGCTCACCGCGAACAATTGGAATGTCGTGCAATATGCAATTTTACTCACGATGTTTGCGCAGGTCTCAGGGCTCAAAGCGGGCGAACTCGTGCATGTCATTGCGGACGCTCACCTCTATGATCGGCACATTCCCATCGTAAAAGAGATCATAGAGAGGGCACCCATGCCCGCGCCTTGCCTCCACATAGACAAAAATATCACGGATTTCTATCAATTCTCGACGGACAGCTTCACGCTTGAAAACTATCAGTTCCACTCGCTGGATGTCAAGATCCCCGTGGCAATTTAACGGAGTGCATTTGAATGAAAGCAATTTTTCATGCAGACAAAAAATGGGGGATCGGGCGAAACAACGGTTTGATGTTTTCTCTCCCCAAGGACATGAAATTCTTCCGCGAGACCACGTGGGGGAAGGTCGTTGTGATGGGTTTAAATACTCTGAATTCCTTTCCGAATGGGCCCCTCCGGAACCGCACAAACATTGTGCTTTCGCCCGTGGATGCAGGGGAGCGCGTTGTCACCGTCCATAGCTTGGAAGAGCTCTTTTGTGAGGTCGAAAAGTATTCCGCGGAGGATGTCTTTGTCATCGGCGGGGCAAGCGTCTATCGTGCGCTCATTCCTTACTGCACCGAGGTGCTCGTCACCAAGGTGGACGCCGACGGCGGTGCGGATGTGTTTGTACCCGATCTCGATGCGGATAAGAACTTTGTCCTCACATCCGAGAGTGCTCCCGTGTGCGACAACGGCTATCCGATCCGCTTCTGCACTTACGAGAATTTGGCGCCGTTGCCCTATAAAAAACCAAAAAATGAGAGGTAATTTTTTGCGACAGCCTCTCTTTTTTGTTGTATTTTTTGGCCGAATGTATTATAATGCTCGTTGGATTTGAAAGGACACAGGATTATGATTAGAGAAGATTTACGTAACATTGCAATCATTGCGCACGTCGACCATGGCAAGACCACCCTCGTCGACCAAATGCTCAGACAGAGCGGGACTTTCCGCGAGAACCAAGTCGTGGAGGAGCGCGTCATGGACAGCGGCGATTTGGAGCGCGAGCGCGGCATCACCATTTTGGCGAAAAACACATCCATCCACTATAACGGGGTAAAGATCAACATCGTCGATACGCCCGGTCACGCCGATTTTTCGGGGGAAGTTGAGCGCGTTTTGAAGATGGTCTCGGGCGTTCTCATCCTTGTAGACGCCGCCGAGGGCCCCATGCCGCAGACGCGCTTTGTCACGCAGAAAGCGCTGGAAATGGGGCACAAGCTCATCATCGTTGTCAACAAGATCGACCGGCCCGATGCACGCGTGAAAGCCGTCGTGGACGAGGTGCTGGAACTTTTGATGGATCTCAATGCCTCCGACGAACAGCTCGAAAGTCCGTTCGTGTTCTGCTCGGGCAGAGATGGAACCTCGACTTTGGACGAGGACAGCGAGGGCACCGATCTGAAACCGCTCTTTGACATGATTTTAAAGCATTTCCCGCCCCTCGAACTCGATGAAACAGGCCCCCTGCAACTCCTCGTTTCCTCCATTGACTACAACGACTATGTGGGCCGCATCGGTGTCGGCCGCATCGAGCGGGGCGTCATCCGACAGGGACAGGACGTCGCCGTCTGCAACTACAACCACAAAGACGTCAATCTTCGCGGCAAGATCGTCAATCTGTATGAAATCGAAGGGCTCAACCGTGTGCCCTGTGAGGAGGCGTCGGCGGGGGATATCGTCTGTTTTTCCGGCCTTGAAAAGATCAACATCGGGGATACCGTTTGCGCCACGGATACGGTCGAGGCCGTTCCCTTTGTGAAGATCTCCGAACCCACGGTGGAGATGATCTTCTCCGTCAACGATTCTCCCTTTGCGGGGAAAGAGGGCAAATGGGTCACGACGCGCCATCTTCGCGATAGATTATACCGTGAGCTTCTCCGCGATGTCTCACTTCGCGTCGAGGATACCGATTCGGCCGATTCATTTCGGGTCAGCGGCAGGGGAGAGATGCACCTCTCCATTCTGATCGAAACCATGCGCCGCGAGGGATATGAATTTCAAGTCAGCTCCCCCAAGGTGCTCTTTAAGCAGATCGACGGCGAAAAATATGAGCCCGTCGAGCGCCTCATTGTCGATGTCCCGGAGGAATCCACGGGCGCCGTCTTTGAAAAGATGGGGACGCGCAAGGGAGAACTCGTCCACATGAGCGCCATGGGCTCCCGCATGCGTCTCGAATTCTTTGTCCCGGAGCGTGGCCTGTTCGGCTACAAGAGCGAATTTCTGACGGACACCAAGGGTGAGGGCGTCATGAGTTCCGTATTCTATGATTACCAACCCTATAAGGGCGAGATACAGAGAAGACTCTCCGGTTCGCTCATCGCCTTTGAGACCGGCGAGGCCGTCACGTACGGGCTCTTCAATGCACAGGGCCGCGGGATGCTCTTCATAACGCCGGGCACGCCCGTATACGAGGGCATGGTCGTGGGTGTCTCGCCCAAAGAGGGAGACATCAACGTCAATGTCTGCAAGACCAAGCACCTCACCAATACGCGTTCGTCATCGTCGGATGAGGCGCTCAGGCTCATCCCGCCCAAGAAACTTTCGTTGGAAGAAGCGCTCGAATTCATTGCCGACGACGAGCTGTTGGAGATCACGCCCAAGAATGTCCGCATTCGCAAGCGCATTCTCGATGGGGAGCTTCGCGCAAAGGCACGCGCAAAGGCCAAGACGGGAGAATAAATCGCACGAAAAAAAGACGGCTGAGCCGTCTTTTTCATATTCTTATGTGCTTTATGCACTGAAAACAAACGCAATCACCATGACGATGAGGATGGCCACGATCACTACTGCCACGATGTTGAGAAGAGTCGCAAACACGGCGAGCCGTTTTGCTTTCCTCCCCACGGGGAGGTCGTTGAGGTTCCTTTGAAATTTCGCATAGCGGAACACGCGGATGAGAAACACAAAGGGATAGACGACGAAGATGACGGATGCCGCGAGAAGCAGAATGGAGCCGAATGCGACAAACACCACGGTGGGGTCGACTTTATAGACGTCGGCGACGAGAAGCAGCCCGACCGCACAGATGATGCCGATTATGGAGCAAATGATACAGGCCACCGAACCGCGGACAGATTTCCTCCCGAAGTATTCCGTTACTCTTCTTTCACGCGGATCTTCCATGAGTTTACGATATTTTGATGCCATGCGCGGCGATCCGATGACGCTGCCAACGAGATCTTCCGCGAACTTGTGTCTTGACATGATATTCCTCCCTTTTCTTTTATCGTACCATAGTCTTATGTATTTGTCAATATTTTTAGCATCATAAATCTTTGGGCGCGGACATACCTTATGGCATGGAAATCAAGCAGAGCACTCTCACAATCGAGCAACAGAAAAAACTCACAATGACGGGCGTTTCCTCCGTGGACGCATTCTCCGAAACCGCCATCACACTCACCGTGAACGGGATGCGCGTTCAGATCTACGGCAACCGTCTGAAAGTCCTCGCGTTTTCTGAGGGGAGCGGCAATTTTGCGGCAAGCGGTGAAATCAGCTCCGTGCGTTACGGTGCGAAAGGAGGATTTAAGAAACTTTTCAAATGAGCGGGCAGATCCGTATATTTTTGATTTGCACGGCACTCGGACTCATCGGAGGCATTCTTTACGACGTTCTCTCCTGCTTGCGGTTCCCTCTCAGAAGAGTTCGTCTCGTGCGTCTTGGAACAGATGTGCTCTTCTGCCTCATCTATGCGGTTTTTTTCCTCTTTGCGTCCGTTCTATTTCATTTTCCCGATTTTCGTCTCTTCATGGCAGTCGGTTGTCTGGTCGGAATTTTCCTCTATCGGAAAAGTTTTCATAAATTTGTTGCATTTCTCGGGAAAATGGTGTATAATGAGATAGGACAACTTAGAAAGGATAAGAGGAAATGTCGAACAAGAAGTGGCTTATGCCGGAGGAGAAAGCGAAAAGGATCGCCGTTGCTGCAATCGTAGCCGGCGTTCTCATGGTTCTCTTTTTGATTGCCGTCCTCATTGTACAATTCGTCAAGATCGGCGTTGCAAATTCCGAGCGGGCTCGGCTTCAAGCAGAGATCGAGCGCTATGAGCAACTCGTCGAACAGCAGCGTGAAGATCTCGAGTACTATGAATCCGAACTCGGGATGTATCATCAGGCGCTCGAACAAGGTTGGAGTACACCCCGCTCATGAAGATCGCAATTCTGGATATCGGTTCCAATTCCGTTCGCCTTATGCTTTGGGCGGACGGAAAAACTTTATATAAGAAGGTGCAAACCACCCGTCTCGGAGAGGGGATCGCCAATACGGGGATGCTCCTGCCGGCGGCAATCGAACGCACGGCGCTGGCCGTGCAAGAGCTGGCCGAAGAGGGGAGAAGCGCGGGCGCGGCGGTTTACGCATTTGCAACGGCCGCGGTAAGGGCCTCGCGGAACGGGAGCGCCTTCGTGGAGCGCGTGAAAGAGCTCTGCGGAGTGGAGGTCGACGTGGTCCCCGGGCAGGAAGAGGCGCTCCTCGGTCTCTATGGAGCGCTGGGACAGGAAGATGGCGGCATCATCGATATTGGCGGTGCAAGCACGGAGATCTGCATCCGCGAGGGAGGAAAGATCGCATTCTCCGTATCCCTTGACATCGGTGCGGTGAGGCTCTATGACCGCTGTGGCGATCAAGCCTCGCTGCTCGAAGAGACCATCCGCGGCGCCCTTTCTCCGCTCACCCATACGACGGCGGGGAAGATGTATGCAATCGGCGGAACGGGCAGCACGCTTGCCTCGCTCCTGCTTGGTTTGGATACATACGATGCGCGGATGATACAGGATTTTAAGATGATGCGCACGGCGCTTGATCAACTTTCGGACAAGCTGCTTTCCATGACGGCGGAGGAACGAAAGAATCTCAAAGGGATGGATGTGCGCCGCGCAGATATCATTGCGGGAGGGGCGTTGCTCCTCGTAAACATTCTCAAAAAGATGTCTCTGCTCGAGGTTTATGCCTCCGACCGCGACAATTTAGAGGGGTATCTTCAAATCAGGGGGCTTGCATGAGCGGCAGAGCAAAGAGGATCGTATACATTGCGGGGAACTGCATCCTTTGCCTCTTGGCTTTTGCGGCAACGGTCTGGATCGCGCTTTTCAATGCCTTTTACCAAGGACCGATTTTCCTCATTGTCCCTGTCATTGCATGGGGGCTGGCGTGGGCGCTTCGCCTTACTGCCGTTGTCCATGAGCTCGGGCATCTCGTGTTCGGGGCGTTCGCGGGGATGAAATGCGTCTCCGTCACGCTCTCCTATTTTCGGATCGGCGGGGGAAAGATAAGGCCTGTCAATCCTGCCTATGCGGGAGCAATTGAGGCTTTTCCGAGGAACGGAAACCATGTCCGCGGAAAATTTTTTGCGCTTGCAGTCGGTGGGGCCGTCGTCAATTTGATCGTCGGCGGAGTTCTTCTCGCGCTGTATTTTGCACTTCCGCTTCATCCCGCAACCGTTTTTTGCGGCATGCTTGCCCCCTTTATGATTTATGAGGGCTGTGCCGCGCTCATTCCGGCGGAACTTCCCGCGGGAAAAACGGACGGAGCCATCCTGCTCGGTCTCATGAAAAAGACCCCCGAAGAGGAGGTCATGTTGCGCGTATTGGCGGCGCAGGGCATTCTCTATCGCGGGAGCTTTTCGGATATTCCGCGGCCGCTTCTCTTCGATGTCCCCGTTGTGAGAGAAGATCTTCCAGCGTTTGCGGCTCTCATTCTCTTGCGCACGCAATATTTGCTCTTCGAAGGCAATCGGGAGGAGGCCGAAGAGACGCTGGTTCGGCTCGATGAAATCGAGGACTTGCCGGAGAACATCATGGGCGAGGCAGCGCGCTGCCGCGAGTATCTTGTGGGGAATTTTCAAGAAAAAAAGAGCCCGCTTCGCGGGATCGAGGAACTTGAAAAAAAGCTGTCGGATGACAAAAATCAAAATCTGCCCAGTAGGGCAGACAAATTTCATTCGTGAAAGAATCCCCGTGAAAACGGTGGAAACAACAGAGCAATACGCCGAGGGATATGAAGTTGTAGACTTGTAGAGAGAAATCAGTCGGAGAGCCCGAGTAAATAATCGGAAGAAACGTTAAAATAACGGGCAACCTTCGCAAGATTATGCGCAGTCGGATCGCTCTTATTTGTTTCCCAATAACAGACAATTCCCAAACTGACATTGAGGTCCTTCGCAACCGTGGCTTGCGAGAGACCGCGTTCCTTTCTCAACTCCATAAGTCGTTCTGCAAAAATCTTCATGGCATCATTATACTAAATATACATATGCATTGCAATCATTTTTATAAAAAAAATTTATGTTTACTTCAAATTAAAACAATTTTACAAAATCAATTTGATTTACTAAATATAGTATTATAATTCGGTTTCAGATTTGAATTTTATGTTAAGCATTTCGGTTTTTGACACACGCAAACGGGCTTTTTAGGGCATCGGAGAGGTGCGTGAATTTTGGGACAAAAACCGACGCCGCGGAGCTTACTTTTTCACACAATTTCCTGTAAAAATGCAATTGACTTTCTCGGCGGGAAGTGATAGCATATAGCGTATGAATAAGAACATGATGTGGGAACCTGTTCTCTTAAAATATGTACGCGTGACGGACGCGTATTGTGCGAATGCCTTTTCCAAGGAACGCGATTATCTTTTGTCGCTTTCGGTGGACCGTCTGCTCGCGGGTTTTTATGAAAATGCCGGGTTAAAGACGCCCTATGTTCGCTATGAGGGCTGGGAGAGCATGCTCATCGGCGGGCACACGCTCGGGCACTATCTCTCCGCGCTGTCGTTCGCCTATGCCTCCTCGGGAGACGAGGCGCTCGCGGCACACATCAAGAGAATTCTAACCGGCCTCTCCGAATGTCAAGCATTCCTCGGCAACGGGCTCATTTGGGGCGCCGCGCCCGTAAGGGGGGGCATCGAGACACAGTTCGACAACGTGGAATCGGGCAAGACGAACATCAAGCGCGAGGCGTGGGTGCCGTGGTATACGCTGCATAAATTGCTTGCGGGGCTCGTGGAGGCGGCGCAACTCTTCGGCTGCATCGCAACGGAGGCTCTGCACATTGCCCGTCGCCTTGGGGATTGGGTCGTGGCACGCGTCTCGCGTTGGGATAGGAAAATGAGAGAGCGCGTGCTTGCGGTCGAATACGGGGGGATGAACGACTGCCTTTACGACCTGTATGCCCTCACGGGGGATGAGCGGTATGCCATTGCCGCACATGTATTCGATGAGGATGCACTCTTTGCTGGCATGCTCCATGCGAAAGAGCATTTTCTCGACGGGAAACATGCCAACACGACCATCCCGAAATTTCTCGGCGGGTTGAAGCGCTATCTCGTTCTGCACGGCAAAACAATCGGGGGAGCGCGCGTGGATGCGACGTTCTATTTGCAGGCCGCCCAAAAATTCTTTGATGCGGTGATCTTGCATCACACCTATGTCACCGGCGGAAATTCGGAGTGGGAGCACTTCGGCAAGGACGACATCCTCAATGCGGAGCGCACCAATTGCAACTGTGAGACATGTAACGTCTATAACATGCTGAAACTTGCCCGCGGCCTCTACTCCGTGACGGGAGATGAAAAGTATCTCGATTATTACGACAGAGCGTTCACCAATGCGATTTTGCCCTCGCAAAATCCAGAAACGGGCATGACGACATACTTTCAGCCCATGGCGGGCGGATTTTTTAAGGTATTCTCCCGTCCGTACGATAAATTTTGGTGCTGCACGGGAAGCGGCATGGAGAATTTCTCCAAGCTCGGAGAGGGCATCTTCTATGTCTGCGGAGAGAAGGTCGTCATCGCACGGTATCTTTCGTCGAAGTTGTGTTGCGGCGACATTGCCCTCACGGTAAGTGCAGATTTTCCCGAAAAGGATTTCGCCGTCATACGGGTGGAGGGCACCCGTGAATTCACGCTCTGCCTTCGTATCCCGGATTGGTGTAGCCATGCCGTTCTCACGAAAAATGGCGAAAAGATCGACCATAGCGGCCGCATAGCACAGATCCGGGTCAAGTATGGGGATATTGTCGAGTTGCGGTTGGAGTTTGGTGTGACGCTGCACGGGCTCCCGGATTCGGACGATGTCTTTGCCTTTCAATACGGAAACGTTGTGCTCGCCGCCCTCCTCGGCACAGAGAACATGAGGGAGACGGAGACGGGCGTGGATGTCAATATCCCCGCGCGGCAAATCATGCCAACGGAGAAGCTGTATTTTCGCGATGTGAATGCCGTGCTGGCCGATCCCGCCGCTTTTCTCGTGCGCGACGGCGAAAAGTTTACCTTGCGCGGCGCGGATATCCCGCTCACGTTCGGGATGTATTATAAACTCTACCGCGAACGGTATGCGCTTTACTTTCATCTTTGCGATGGGGAACGCGGCGCGGAGGAGTTCAAGAGCGAGGCGCTCGACAGTGTCCAGCCCGGGTACGGACAGTATGAGACGGACGCCCTGCACGATATGCAAGAGCAGAATACCGTCTCCGTGACTTCCTCCGGCACCTATCGCTATGCGCGCAAGGGCGGGTATTTTTGCTATGACATGAGCGTAGATCCCGCCGCGGAGAAAAATATTCTTGAAATTACGCTTTGTCGCGACGACAACGGAAAGACTTTGACGATCACGGCAGAGGGGATGGAGATCTTCTCGGAGCGCTTACTCTATACGATGGGGGAAAAGTTTTATCAAAGAAAGATCGTGCTTCCGTCGGAAGTCATGGAGCGTGCGCGCGTCAAGGAGATCAACGGACAGCGGGAGACGGTGGTCAACTTCCGGTTTGCGGGCTTTGCGGGCAGAGTGAGCGCAAAACTTTGCGAGACGATCAAAACATATACGGAGTAAAAAAATTGCGCCGACCGGGTCGGCGCAAGATCTCAGGCATTGAGCCCATCGAGAACGGTAAAAAAGTTCTCGAATGTTTTTTTGCAACAGTCTGGATCGTCGATGGTGATGCCGCCCGTTCTCAAACCGATGAGCGAAAAGGCCATTGCAACGCGATGGTCCCCGAATGTCTTGATGCACCCGGGGCGGATAGGCGCGGGGAAGATTCTGACGCCGTCTTTCTCCGTCTCGCACGGAACACCGAGCGCCGTCAAGTTTGTTCGAATGGCTTCAACCCGATCACATTCCTGCATGCGGCTGTGGCCGATTCCCCGAATGACGGTGGGCGTTGCGGCAAATGGCGCGAGTGCGGCAAGCGTGAGCGATTGGTCGGAGAAATCCCGCATATCGATCTCAAATCCGGGATAGGATGTAACCTTGCTCCCATCGGCAGTGAGCCCGTCCTGCCCGTCCGAGAGGACGACGCCCCTTTCTTCGAGCAGTTGCAGAAAACGGATGTCTCCCTGCATGCTGTCGCGGTGTACGCCGTAAACCGTCACGCGGCAGCCGCAAAGCAGGGAAAGCGCATAGAAATAGCATGCGGCGGAGACGTCGGATTCCACGCAATATTGCGTGGGGAAGTTCGTGGCGGGAAACACCGTGAGCGCATCTTCGCAACGTTCGCACCTTGCCCCAAAGTCTTGGAGCATGCGGACGGTCATCCGGATATAGCTGCCGAAAGTGCGCTTGCCCGTGAGTGTAAGCGTGAGAGGGGCCGTTCCCACGGCCGCCGCAAGGAGCACGCCGCTTGCATATTGGGTGCTCGTATCCGTGTCGAGCTGCATTTGAGAATCCGAGATCCCGGCCGAGCGCATACGGAAAGGGAAATGTCCCTCGGCTCCCGAGTATTCAAAGCAGACGCCGGCCTTTTCGAGTGCGGCAAGGATATCCATGGGGCGTGCCGTCATCTGCGGCGAAGCCGTAAAGCGGTAATTCCCGCCGCGGAATGCGAGCATCGTCGTCAAAAAGCGCGCAACGGTCCCCGCGCTTCCCACGTCGAGAGTTGCCTCCCGCGCGATCTCTTTGCCGCAAACGGAGAGCCCCGCCTCCGTGGGGCGGACTTGAACGCCGAGGCGCAAAAGACAATCGATGAGTGCGCGCGTGTCTTGCGCATATGGACCGGCGGCAAGTTGTATTTCCCTCCCGGAAAACGCCGATAGCATGAGCGCACGGTTTAAAATACTTTTGGAAGCGGGAACGTTCACCGCAATTTCATGCCTTTCGAGCTTTTTGACCAAATAGGGGTTCATGCGTTTATTATAGAGGGAAATTGGGCGAAAGTCAAGACTACGGCTTGAATTTCAAGAAACGGTTTGCTATAATATAGCCAAGCTACCGCTTGATTACGTGAGATCGATATGAAATATTTCCTCAAACGAAGCAAGAGAAAAACGTTGAGCATGCACTTTTCACACGATGGAGAGCTGATCGTAAACGCTCCCATGCGGGTATCCCAGAGGGAGATCGACACATTCGTCAATTCTCATCTGGATTGGATCGAGGGAAAGCTCAGAGAGTATGCCGCCCGTCCGCGGTTTGCCGATGGCGACCGCGTGGAGCTCATGGGGGAGCAATACACGATCTCGCCCGGACCGAAAGCGATGCTGCAAGGGGGCGTCTTATATCTTCCCACCGACGGGAGAGAGCAGGCGCTCATAGCTCTTTTGCGCAAGCTGACGCGCCAAAGAATGAAAGTCTATTTGGATGAGATCTGCAAGACATACGGTTTTTCTTATACCAAACTCTCGGTGACATCGGCGCGCGGCAGGTGGGGATCTTGTAGTGCGAGAGGGCACATCTCTTTCTCGTTCCGAGGGGCATTCCTCCCGGACAGGCTTGCATACTATCTTGCCGTTCACGAACTTTGCCACACGAGGAGCATGGATCACAGCCCGCGCTTTTGGGCGGAGGTAAAAAAGATCTTGCCCGATTATCACGCCCGCCGCATGGAACTGAAAAAATATTTATGGGCGATGAACTGCCTTTCATGAGGGAAAAATCCCCGTTTGCGAAGTAGTATGCGTGGAATAGTACATCCGAAAAAGGGGAATACCCCGCTTTGCAGGCAAGGCAAATGCGCCATTTTTCGATGGAAAATTTTCTTTGGAATCATTTACTTTGTGAGGAAAATATAGTATAATACACATATGATAGCGTGTACGGTTCGGTTTGAGACGCAGTCATCGGGGTCGGTGCACACCGAAACCGTGAACGGTATGTTGGAGCGAAAGGAAACGGGCATAGAGGTCTTTTATCGCATTTCACGGGACGAGGCGCGTTTTCATGTTCGGCAGGGAGAGCTCTCCATGGAACGAAGAGGAGAGTTTCCCATCGATGCCCGATTTCTCTCGGGGCAGGATTCGGCCATCACGGTGGAACAAGGAGGAATGAAAGGGGAGATTTTGATCCATACAGACAGCCTGTATATGATGGAGCGGCCCGGCCGTCTCAGAATTTTTTTGAAATACAGGACTTCGAATACTTATCGGGATTTTATCCGTTTAAAAATTTTTGTTGATTTTTTGGAGGTTTTATGAAGATTTCTTATCTCGGTCATTCGAGCTTTCTTCTCGTCTCGAATGGCGGAACGCGCATCGTGACCGATCCGTTCGGTGATATCGGTTACGCCTTTCCGCATGTCTCGGCCGACTTTGTGACTGTCAGCCACGGCCATTACGACCATGCGGAAGTCGCCGCCGTGGAGGGCAGGCCTGCGGTGGCGGACAAGGCGGGCAGCTACAATTTTGGGGATGTCAAAGCCCAAGCGATTGCCTGTTGGCATGACGATGCAGGCGGGAGAAAACGGGGGAGCAATCTTGCGTTTTGCTTCACCGCGGATGGGATCACCGTCTGCCATCTCGGCGACATCGGTCAGGCATGCGAAGCCGCATTCGTAAAAAAATTGGGGAAGATCGACGTGCTCATGTTGCCCGTGGGCGGCGTGTACACGGTGGATGCTGTCGGCGCAAAGGCATATGTGGACGCCATTGAGCCCGGCATCGTCATTCCCATGCACTATAAGACGACAGATCTGAATATCCCCATTGCCGGGATCGAGCACTTTTTGAAGCTGTTTCCCGATGCGCCGATCTCGCGTGAGGGCGCGCTCTCGGTAAACGGCCCCTCGGATGGCAAAAAAATCGTTGTGATGGAGCGTGTGAAATGATCGATTCGATGTTGGCAGACAGCGCTCTCAGACAATACTTTGAAACTCTACCCATTGCAACGTTGCGCATCCTCGCGAGGCGCTATGGCGTGCCTCACGCTTCGGCATGTCACAAGCAAGAACTGATCGACGGGACAATTGACATCCTTGTCGGGAGAACGGTCCCCCCCGCGCGCTCAAACCGCGGCGCTCCCGCAAAGACGAGCTATATCGACCCCGCCGTGGAAGCGGAAATCGAGCGCGCCATGAAGCGCGCCGAAAGGCCGACGGTGGAATATCGCGTATCCTCGCCCGAGCCGGATGTGGTTGTGCCATTCTATGGTGGCGTGACGAGCAGAGGGGTGCTCGAACTCATGCAGGGAGGGTATGGGTTCTTGCGCGCAAAAAATTGTCAACCCACCGCGGATGGCGATGTATTCATCGCCGCACCGCTGATCCATTCGCTCAAACTTCGCGAGGGCGACTATATCTGTTGCACCACCAAGCCGCGCGTCAAAAACGAATCCCCCGCAATCGACACCCTGCTCGGTGTCAACGGCATGGCTGTGGGAAGCTATGAAAAGCGCCCGCAGTTCGAGTCGTTTACGGCAAAGTATGCAATGGAGCGTCTCGATCTCTCCAAGGTCAACAACGACTTGGCGCTTCGCGTCATCGATCTGTTTACTCCAATCGGAAAGGGCCAGCGCGGGCTGATCATCGCGCCCCCCAAGGCCGGAAAGACGACGCTTTTAAAGACGATTGCCCGTTCTCTTTCGGAGTACGGCGGTTTGGAGATCATCGTTCTTCTCATCGACGAGCGGCCGGAGGAAGTTACGGATTTCCGCGAAAGCGTCCCGCGTGCAGAGGTGATTTACAGCACTTTCGACGAATTGGCCGAGCATCACATTCGCGCGGCACAGCTCACGCTTGCACGCGCAAAGCGGTTGGTGGAGCTCGGGAGGGATGTTGTGATCTTGCTCGATTCGCTCACCAAGCTCACGCGCGCCTACAATTATTCTGTGGAGAGCACGGGCAAGACGCTCACGGGCGGCCTCGATATCGCTGCATTTGCCGAGCCCAAGCGGTTCTTCGGCGCGGCGAGAAATACCGTGGAGGCGGGTAGCCTCACCATTTTGGCAACTGCCCTCGTGGAGACGGGGAGCCGTATGGATGATATCATCTATGAAGAGTTCAAGGGAACGGGCAACTCGGATATCTTCCTCTCGCGCGATCTTGCGGAAAAGAGGGTCTTCCCCGCCATCGATATCCGCCGTTCCGGAACTCGCAAGGAGGAGCTTCTTCTCAAAAAAGAGGAGCTTGACGCGGTGTATAAATTGCGTGAGCGCGGGATCGTGGAAAATTCCGCCGGCCTCCTTGAAATGATGAAGCGCACAAAGAACAACGATGAATTCGTGGCACGGCTCCCGGAGTGGCTGCGTGTCTACAAACCTTAAACAAGAGAGGAGACAAACATGATTGTAGGGATCGATCTCGGCGGAATGTCGGCAAAGGCGGCTTGCCTTCAAAACAATGCTCTTACAGAGCGGGTGCGCGTGGAGACCTCCGCAAACAGCTCTGCCGAGGAGACGGCAGAGGCGCTTGCCGAACTTTCCAAAAGCGCTGCAAGTGCGGCTGGGATCTCCTATGATGAGATCGAAGCCATCGGCATCGGTTCGCCCGGCGTCATCGACAGTGCGTGCGGCAATGTTGTGCTCTGGTCTAATTTCAATTGGAGAAATATCCCGCTCGCAAGTCTTGTGGCCGCCAAGACGGGGAAGCGCGTGTTTGTAACAAACGACGCGAACGCTGCGGCGCTCGGCGAGGCAAAGTACGGTGCGGGCGCCAAATATGAGGACAGCATCCTCCTGACGCTCGGGACGGGCGTCGGAGGCGGTATCATTCTCGGCGGGAAACTTTTCGAGGGGTTCAAAAGCGCGGGAACGGAAATCGGCCACATGGTCATCCGTCAAAACGGAGAGCTGTGCACTTGTGGGAGGAGGGGCTGTTTGGAGCGCTATGCCTCTGCAAGCGGGCTCATCCGAATGACGGAGGAGCACATGCGGGCGCATCCGGAAAGTCTGCTTCACAAATACAAAAAGCAAGACGGCCATGCGGGCGGAAAGACGGCCTTTCTCGCGGCAAGAGAGGGGGATTCGACGGCAAAAGAGGTGGTCGCGGAGTATGTCGCGGCACTCGGCGAGGGGATCGCCAATCTTGTAAACTTGTTGCGCCCGCAAGCGGTGCTGCTTGGGGGCGGGGTGGCCTATGAGGGAGACAATCTTCTGATCCCGCTTCGCGAATTTGTCCGTCCGCGCTTGTACGTTTCGGATGAATACGCGCCATTGGACATCCTCTGTGCGACGCTCGGCAACGATGCCGGTCTGTATGGCGCGGCAGAATATGCAAGGTCCCGCCTATAAAAAAATAACTTCATTACAATCGAAAACGGCTTGGCACTTTTGCCAAGCCGTTTGTGTTAAGTTGTAGTTCAGTCTTTCTTGGGACGGGTCAAGAGGTAGTAGCACGTTCCGAAGATGACGATGCAGAAGAAGAAGATGACCGGGACAATGACGTAAGTGGCGAGAGCGCTTGCATTGGAGAAGTCAATGTTTACGCCGAGTGCAACGATGAGTGTCACGATGACGGTCAGCGTGTAGGCCACAGCCGCATTGATGAGGATAGGGGCTTTTCTGCGGATGGAACGTTCGCCATAGCGGTTGGCATAGGCAAGCCCCGTCACGAGAAGAAGCGCAACGCCCGCGCACCAAATGAAGTAGGGGTAAAAGACGGGGAGACTGTATTTTTCCCGTACACCGAATGCAATCGCTCCCTCGACAATGCAGACACAAAAGACAACGAGTGCACTGAGGAACAGCGCCTTGCCCTTATGTACGAGGCTAAAAGATTCCTCCGCTGCTTTCTTTTGCGTCTTTCCGCCTGCCGTCGTAACGCGAATGCCGTCGTAAGCGGCTCTCGATTCGAGATCGTCGTAATAGATGCCGGAGAGCGCCTGCGCTTGCTGCTGAGGGGCCGGTTGCTCTTGGGGCTCCGCAACAGTTCCGCTGTATATGCCGGTGATCACCTTGCGGTAATCCCCGTCCGTAAGCTCCGCATTGGCCGGTTCGGACTCGGTGGGCTCGGGAGCGGGGGGCGTGTAATGTGAAAATCCATCCGGCTCTTGCGCTTGGGGCGTGGCGGGCCCGTTGACCAAATCAAGGTAGTTCCGGTGGAGGAGCTGCTGCTCTCTCTCATTGAAGAGCGTCTGCTGCTCCTTGATGATCGCCTCGCGCTGGGTGTCCAATTCAGCGGCATGTGCGGCACGCTCGGAGACGATCTGTTCTTCTCTCTGGCGGATGATGTCGGTGAGCCGCACCGTTTCATTGCGGTAGTACGTCTCTGTCTGCCGAAGCTGCTGTTCCTGCGTTTTGAGACCTTCCTCCTGTTCGTGCAACTGCTGTTCGCGATTGAGAAGCGTCTGCTCCATCTCACGGATCTGTGCGTCGCGGGCGCGGAGGGCTTCCTCCGACTCTTTTGCGCGCTGCTCTGTCACGAGCGATTCGGCCGCAACGCTTTGGAGCTTGTTCTCGACGGATTCCTCAAAGTCGCGGCGGCGCTCTTCGAGTTCCTCGTCGAGCAAACGGCGCCGTTCGGCTTCCTCATCGTCGAGGGCACGCCGACGTGCCGATTCCTCTGCCTCATAGGCGCGCTTGCGATCATTTTCCTCGTCCTCGGCGATCTTCCTGCGCTCTTCCAGCTCCTCGTCGAGCAAACGACGGCGCTCCGTCTCCTCCGCGGCGAGTGCTTCACGGCGGGAAGCCTCTTCATCGGCAAGCGCTTCCTTGCGCTGGCTCTCCTCTTCATCGAGCAGGCGCCGTCTCTCCGATTCCTCCGCTTCAATGGCCTCCTTGCGGGAAGCCTCTTCCGCCTCGAAGAGCCGGACGCGTTCATCGAACTCCGCTTCCTCGGCGGCCGAAGCCGCATCCTCCGCCTCCTGCTGTTGGAGATAGAGGAGGTGTTCGTTGCGGGTGGTTTCGAGAAGTTTCTCGCGTTCTTCCAACGCATGTTCGCGCTCGGCCAACTCGTGCTCTCTCCATGCACGCTCGGTCAGATAGGCCGCGCTCCTTGCACGCACCTCTTCCTCGAAGCGTTTCTTCTCTTCCTCGAATTCCTGCCTCTCTTTGGCGATCTCGGCAGCCTGCCCTTCATACTCGGCTGCGATCCGTTCGTGCTCGGCGCTGTCGTCATAGCTGGGCTCATAATCCAGCTCGTCGTCCTCCTCGCCCCGGGTCGTGACGCGGGAGGTGGAACTGCGCAAGACGCGCATATCGACAGCGGTGGGGGCGGGATTGCTGAAATCAAAGACACGGTCTGAAATGAGGGAATCGATGACGGTGCGCGAGTATTCCCACTCCGTGAGATTTTGCTCGGCGATCTCCTTTCCGAGCTCAGTGAGAGAAAAGTATTTTCTTCTGCCTCCCCCGACCGAACCGCCCCAATAGGAGGTGATATAACCGTCCTTTTCGAGGCGCTTCAAGGCGCTGTACAGAGAGGGTTGTTTCATGCTGTATTGTCCGTGACTCTTTCGCTCGATTTCCGCAATGATGGCATAACCGTATTTGTCACCGTCATAGAGGGCGCGAAGGATGATCGTATTGATGTGCCCGCGGATGAGATCGGAGGATATGGTTTTTTCCTCTTTCCCTTCCTTTTCTTCCTTCTCGTCTTTTTCTTCGGATTCGGCGATTTTCGGCTCTTCCTGCCCGTCGTCCTCGGCGGGGGTGAATTCGTCGTCCATGTGTTTCCTCCTTATTTACCATAATTATACACAATTCGGCGGCATTTGTCAAGGGCTGCAAAGTACTATGTGTGACATAATTGCAACTTTTTTTACAAAAAAGAGTATTTTTCGCCTATGTGAGACATAGAAAGGAAGCATGAAAACCTTGCGGGGGGCAGTCATCGTGATCGGGGGGACGATCGGCGCGGGATTTATTTCCGGGGCCGAACTCGTGCGTTTTTTTCATACACAAAATATTATATTCCCCATTTTCGTCTCTTCATTTCTGTTTGCGTTATTTGCCGCCTTGCTGCTTTTGATCGGCAGAAAACACGGCGGCTATGACGGAACGCTGCGGGCGCTTTTCAAAGGGGCCGCGCCCGCTTTGAAAACAATGATCGCGCTTGCCTCTTTCGTCCCGTGTGCCGGGATGCTCGCGGGGCTGGATGCGCTTTGGCCGGAGAGCGCGCCCTTGCTCTCCCTGTGCGGGCTCGCGCTCTCCTGCGCGGTTCTTCGCCGCGGCACGAAGGGCATCTCATCGGTCAACTTGTTGCTGGTCCCCATTCTTCTCGGCTTTGTGTTTCTATGCGGCCGCGGAGAAAAGATGTTTGCTTGTCCGTCGGCGGGAACCGATTACGGGATGGGCAACGCGGTTTTATATGCCTCCATGAACGCTCTGTTGCTGCTGCCCGTTTTGTTGGATGCCGGAAAGGATGTTCCGCACCCGTTTGTCGCCTCCGCGTTGGCAGGCGTCTTGATCGCGGCCGGCGCCGCGACTATTCTCGGTTGCATCTACCGCGAGGGCGCAAGCGCGTTCAATGCGGAAATGCCGTTTTTATACGTCATGCGCGGGAAAACAGTCTTTTCGGTTGCGGTGACTCTCGCCATTTTCACTTCGCTTGCGGCATCGCTGTTTCCGCTCTTGGAGACGGCAAAAGGGCTTCTCGGCAAAAAAAGATACGCCGCAAAGGGGGGCATTCTCCTCGCGGCGTTTTTATTCTCACGGCTGGGACTCAAAGACATCGTGACCTATCTCTATCCCGCCGAGGGTATTTTGGGGCTTGTCGTTGTCTTACTCTGCGTTTTTAACGAGTATCTTTTCGAGAAGCACCACAAGAAAGTACATCCCCGCGGCAAGCAAGCACAGGATGGCGGTGGCGCTCATCACGAGGTCGAGCTTGAACACCTGCCCGCCGTACACGATCAGATAGCCGAGCCCCGCCTTTGAAACGATGTATTCTCCCATGATGGATCCGATCCACGCCATTCCCACGTTGACTTTCAGCATGGAGATAAAGGAGGGAAGCGAGGAGGGGATCACGAGTTTTGTGAGCATTTGCAGCTTGCTCGCGCCCATGGAGCGCAAGAGCAGCTGTTTGTTCTTATCCGTCGCAATGAATGCGGACAGCATGTGCATGATGGCAACGATGATCCCCACGAGCACAGTCATAAAGAGGATGGCGCGGCTCCCCGTGCCGAACCACACGATGATGAGCGGTCCCAATGCGATCTTGGGGAGTGCATTCAAGACGACGATGTAGGGTTCGAGCGTCTCGCGGAGAAGATCACTCCACCAGAGCGCGAGCGCGATGCCGTAACCGAGAACGACGGCAATGGCAAACCCGGCGAGCGTCTCCCAAAGCGTCACGCCTATATGGTAGAAGAGAGAACCGTCTGTGTAGAGCGAGGCAATGGTCAATGCGATGCGGGAGGGGGAGCTCATGATGAAGGGATCCACCCACCCGACGGACGTGACGAGTTCCCAAAGTCCGAGTAAAAGTGCAAGCAGTCCGAGCCGGAGCGACCAAACCACGATGCTGTGATATTTTCTGTGTCGCAAATATTCGAGATGTTCGGACGAATAGAGTGCTTTTGGTCTGTGTTTCATCCGTTCAATTCCCTCCAAAGTAATTCAAACCAATGGGAAAAACCGCTCGCTTCCCGCCGTTTTAAGGGATTCTTGATCTCTCCGAAGTCGAGCTCGTGCGCATAGGCAACATGTGCGGGGCGCTTTGAGAGGACGAGGATCCGGTCGGCGAGAGATACGGCCTCTGAAATATCGTGCGTAATGAGCACGGCGGTTTTTCCCTCCGACCGTATGATCTCCGAGACATCCTCGGTGACGTTCAGCCGCGTTTGGTAGTCGAGCGCGGAGAAAGGCTCGTCGAGGAGCAGGAGGTCGGGATCGGGTGCAAGCGTTCGTATGAGTGCCGCGCGCTGACGCATTCCCCCCGAAAGTTGCGACGGGTAGCTCCCCAAAAAATCACCCAATCCGTATTTTACGGCGAGGTCTCTTGCGCGTTTGCGGTGTTCCCCGTCGTTCATCTTCATGATTTCGAGAGGTAGGTAGATGTTTTTTTCGATCGTTCGCCACGGGAAGAGCTCGTCGCGTTGCAGCATGTAGCCGCAATTGCCTTCCCGCTCTACTTTGCCGGAGGAGGGACGTAAGAGCCCCGCGGCGAGGGAGAGGAGCGTGGTTTTCCCGCAACCGGAGGGTCCGATGATGGCCACGAATTCTCCCTCGGAGACGGAAAATGTGAGATGTTCTGCCGCAATCGTCTCCTCACGCGGCGTATGATAGATGAGCGTTACATCGGAAAATCTCAGAATTTCCTTTTTCATATGCGCTTCCTTTTGCGTGATATGCAGAAATGTTTACTTGTTCAGTTCGGCATAGACGCCATTGACGTAGCTGTTGTCCACAAACAGCCTGAATTCGGCCCTTGCGGGAAGTTCGCCCGCCGCGTCGATGATGTCTTGCAGGCGGTCAAAGCTGGATTTGGTCATCGCCATATCCGTCACCCACGCATCGATCCCCTGATAGCTCTTTATGCTTGTCGTGATGGAGTCGTAAGAGGTGGAGGGGAACTGTTTGAACAGGTATTCGGCGATCTCTGCCGGTTCATGGGTTTGGGCGTAATCAACGGCCCTGAGCATGGCACGGAGAAATCCCTTGGTGATGTCCTCATGTTTATCGAGCCACGAGCGCTTGGCAATGAAACTCGTGTAGGGGACTTCGCCGCCCGCTTCTCCGACGGCCGCCACGATGTATCCCTTGCCGGCCGCCTGATATTCGGAGGCAGTCGGTTCAAACATCGTGCAATATTCGGCGGTGCCCGCCTCGAATGCGCTCGTCATGAGGTTGAAAGCAACGTCGAAGTTGAGCTTGTAGTTGTCGACATGTTGTTCTTTGAGGATATACTCGAAAGTCATCGCGGGGACACCGCCGCGGCGGCCCGCCAAAATTTCCTTTCCTGCAAGGTCGCTCCACCGGAAAGTCGCCGCCTCGTCCTTGCGCGAGACGAGGAAAGAACCGTCGCGTTTGGTAAGTTGGCCGAACACGGTGGGAACGTCCTGAGAGCCGCCGAGGGCGACATAGAGCGCGGCTTCCGGTCCGCAAAATCCGATATCGGTGTCACCGGAGAGCACGGATGCCATGACGGCGTCGGCGCCTCCGCCGTTTGTCAGCTCGATTTTGATCCCTTCCTCTTCGAAATAGCCCATGGAATCTGCGAGATACATGGGTGCATAGAAGATGGAATGCGTGACTTCGTTTATCTTGACGGTGGTGAGACCGTCGGAGGGCCCTCCGCAAGCGGAGAGGGGGAGGAGGGCAAGAACTGCCGCTCCGAGCACTGCGAGTAGTTTTTTCATATATTCACTCCGTGAAAAATAAGAATAATATATTCTATGTGCGGCGCGGATTTATTGACAATGCCCGAAAAAGGGAGTATAATAAACAAAACACCACAATCGGGATAAACGCCATGAAAGACATGCAAACAACTTACGATCCGAGAGAATTCGAGGACAGAATTTATGCAAACTGGATGAAAAAGGGGTGCTTTAAGGCCAAGATTGACCCTGCAAAGGTTCCCTTTACGGTCATGATGCCGCCCCCCAACATCACGGGCAGATTGCATATGGGCCATGCCATGGATGAAACCATGCAGGATATCGTCATCCGTTTCAAGCGCATGCAGGGCTATTCTGTTCTCTGGCAGCCCGGGACCGACCACGCCTCCCTCGCCACCGAGCACAAGATCGTCGAGAAAATGCGCGAAGAGGGCATCACCAAGGAAGAACTTGGCCGCGAAGAGTTCTTAAAGCGCGCATGGGAGTGGAAAGAGCAGTATGGCGGCGCCATCGTCGAACAGCTCAAAAAACTCGGCTCCTCGTGCGATTGGTCGCGCCTCGCGTTCACCATGGACGAGCGCTGTTCGCGTGCCGTGCGGGAGGCTTTCTTCCGCCTCTATGAAAAGGGGCTCATCTACCGCGGCAGCCGCATCATCAATTGGTGCCCGGATTGCAAGACGGCGCTCTCCGACGAGGAGGTCATCTATTCCGAGGACGCGGGATATTTTTGGTATTTCAAGTATCCCGTCGAGGGCTCGGAGGAATTCATCACCATTGCAACGACCCGCCCGGAGACGATGCTCGGAGACACGGCCGTAGCCGTCCATCCAGCGGACAAGCGCTATTCGCATTTGGTCGGGAAAACGCTCATTCTTCCCCTCGTGGGGAGGAAGATCCCCGTCGTGGCAGACGACTATGTCGATCCGGAATTCGGAACGGGTGCGGTCAAGATCACGCCCGCGCACGATCCCAACGACTTCAACGTCGGCCTCCGGCACAACTTGCCCATGATTCGGATCATGGCCGACGACGGCACCATCAACGAGCAGGGCGGAGAGTTCGCCGGTCTCGACCGCTATGCGGCGAGAGAGCGCATCGTGCAGGAGATGGACAAGCGGAAATTGCTCGTCAAGATCGAACCTCACAAGCACAATGTCGGCCATTGCCACCGTTGCAATGCGACCATCGAGCCCATCGTCTCCAAACAGTGGTTTGTCAAGATGGCGCCCCTCGCAAAGCCCGCCATCGACGCCGTCGCCAAGAATAAGACCAAGTTTACGCCCGACCGTTTTGCCAAGATATATTATAATTGGTTGGAAAATATCCGCGATTGGTGTATCTCCCGCCAGCTTTGGTGGGGACACCGCATTCCCGTATGGTATTGCGACGATTGCGGGGCAATGACGTGCGCGAAAGAGGATATCACCGCCTGTCCGAAGTGCGGGAGTGTTCACCTGCATCAAGATGAGGACTGTCTCGATACGTGGTTCTCCTCGGCGCTGTGGCCGTTCTCCACGCTCGGCTGGCCGGAGGAGACGCCCGAATTTAAATATTTCTATCCCACGGACGTGCTTGTCACGGGGTATGACATCATTCCGTTCTGGGTGATGCGCATGATGTTCTCCGGTATCCGCTACACGGGGAAAGTTCCTTTCCGCGACGTGCTCATCCACGGGCTCGTGCGGGACGAATTGGGGAGAAAGATGTCCAAGTCCCTCGGCAACGGCATCGATCCTCTGGATATCATTGAGCGTTACGGCGCCGACTCCTTGCGCCTTTCCCTCATCACGGGCGTGGCGCCGGGCAACGACACGCGCTTTACGGAGGGGAAAGTCGAATCTTCGAGAAACTTCATCAACAAGATTTGGAATGCCTCCCGCTTTGTTCTGATGAATGCAAAGGGGGTGGATGTCCCCAAAGATCTCACGGGCATCAAATTTGCGCCCGCCGACAGGTGGATCATCTCCCGCCTCATGGCGACCATCCGCGAGGTGACCGTCGCCTTGGAAAAGTACGATCTCGGGATCGCGGCGGACAAGCTGACGAGCTTTGCATGGGATGACTTCTGTGATTGGTACATCGAGCTCTCCAAGTCCGCGCTCTATGGGGATGATTTGGAGAAGAAGCGTGCCACATTAGGCGTTCTGATGTTTGTGCTCACCTCTTTGTTGAAACTTCTGCACCCGTTTGCGCCGTTCGTCACGGAGGAGATCTATGGGTATCTGCCCAACAGAGAGGGCATGATCATCGACGCGGATTATCCGCGCTATAACTCCAAACTTGCCTACAAGAGCGAGGCAAAGGCATTTGAGGGCGTGATCGAGCTCATCAAGGCGGTGCGCGCCATGAAAGTCTCCGTGAATTGCCCGCCCTCCAAAAAGGTGCACCTCTATTTGATGACGGACGCGCGCAGGCTGTTCTCCGTCAACAAGGGTGCCATCCTCCGTCTTGCGGGGGCATCCGAGATTGAATTTGTTGAAAACGGCGCGGAACTCGGAGAGAAGATCGTCTCGCAGGTGACGGGCGCCGCGCAGATCTTTGTGCCCCTCGGGGACCTCGTCAACATCGAGGAGGAGCGTGCCCGTCTCACCAAGGAGCTTGCCCGGATCGAGGGCGAGATCGCCCGTGCCGAGGGGAAACTTGCTAACCAAAACTTTGTTGCAAAGGCGCCCAAAAAACTTGTGGACGACGAGTATGCAAAGCGGGACAAGTACCTTGAAATGAAGAAGAAAGTCGAGGAGCAGTTGAAATCAATTTCATAAACCGTCGCGCGTGTCGGCTTAGTCCGTCGCGCGCTTTTTTACGTTCCGAATGTTGACATTCATGCGAAAAAAGCTATAATTGCGAAAAAAGCTATAATAATGATAGGAAGAAAGGAGGGTAACATGAAAGGTTTTCTCGTTGAAGATGAGGATTCTCTGAAAAAACTCTTGGCGCGCGTGCGGGCCGCCCAACGAAAATATGCAACGTATGCGCAGGAACAGGTGGATGAGATCTTTTACCGCGCGGCACTCGCTGCCAACCGGGCGCGGATCCCGCTTGCAAAACTTGCCGTAGAAGAGACGGGTATGGGCGTTGTGGAGGATAAGGTCATCAAAAATCACTATGCCTCCGAATATATCTATCACGCATACAAGGACACCAAGACGTGCGGCGTCATCGAGCGGGATGAGGGTTTTGGGTATACGCGGATCGCCGAGCCGATCGGTGTGCTCGCCGCCATCATTCCGACCACCAATCCGACGTCGACCGCAATTTTCAAGTGCCTCATCTCCTTAAAGACGCGCAACGGACTCATCATTTCTCCGCATCCGCGGGCAAAACAGTCGACGATTGAGGCGGCGCGCATCGTCTTGGAGGCGGCCGTCAAGGCAGGTGCACCGGAGGATATCATCGGTTGGATCGACAAGCCCACCGTTCCGCTCTCGGGGATGATCATGCACGAAGCGGATATGATCCTCGCGACGGGCGGCCCCGGCATGGTCAAGGCCGCTTACTCCTCGGGGAAACCCGCAATCGGGGTGGGGGCGGGCAATACGCCGGCGGTCATCGACAGCACGGCAGACATTCGCCTCGCCGTCTCGTCCATTTTGCACTCCAAGACTTTCGATAACGGCATGATCTGTGCCTCCGAGCAATCCGTCATCGTGCTCAGCGACATCTATGACGCATTCAAGGCAGAGATGAAGTTGCGCGGCGCCTACATTCTTTCGCCCGAGGAGTGCGACCTCGTTCGCAAGACCATCATCATCAACGGCGCGCTCAACTCGCATATCGTCGGCCAAACTGCCGCAACCATTGCCAAACTTTCGGGCTTCGAAGTTCCTCCCGAGACGCGCGTCCTGATCGGCGAAGTGGAATCGGTCGAACTCAGCGAGGAGTTTGCACACGAAAAACTCTCGCCCGTGCTTGCAATGTATCGCGCCGAGAGCTTCGAGGATGCCTTGGCAAAGGCCGACCGGCTCATCTCCGACGGCGGGCTCGGGCACACATCCTCCCTGTATGTGGATGTCGCAAAATGTCCGGAGAAGATCGAACTTTTCCGCGAGCGCATGAAAACCTGCCGCATCGTCATCAACTCGCCCTCATCGCATGGCGGCATCGGCGATTTGTACAACTTCAAATTTTCCCCCTCGCTCACGCTCGGGTGCGGGAGCTGGGGCGGCAATTCCGTCTCGGAAAATGTCGGCGTCAAACATCTCATCAATATCAAAACTGTCGCGGAGAGGAGAGAAAACATGTTGTGGTTCAGAACGCCCGAAAAGGTGTATTTCAAGCGCGGTTGCCTCGGGGTCGCATTAAAGGAACTCGAAACGGTATATCATAAAAAGCGCGCATTCATCGTCACGGATAAATTTTTGTTCGAGAGCGGATTTACGGAGAAAATCAAAGATCTGCTGCATGAGAGCGGCATCGCATATGCGGAGTATTTCGATGTGACGCCCGACCCGACGCTCGCGTGCGCCCAAGAGGGCGTGGAGCGCATGAGAAGTTTTGCTCCCGACGTCATCATTGCCGTCGGAGGCGGCTCGCCGATGGATGCGGCCAAGATCATGTGGGTGCTTTACGAGCATCCGGAAGTGGATTTTGCCGACATGGCGATGAGATTTTCGGATATCCGCAAGCGCATCTACACTTTCCCGCACATGGGGGATAAGGCGCTCTTCGTCGCGATCCCGACGACGGCGGGGACGGGCAGCGAGGTGACGCCGTTCGCCGTCATCACCGACGAAAGGACGGGGACAAAATATCCGCTCGCCGATTACGAATTGATGCCCGACATGGCAATCGTCGATGCCGACCTCATGATGGATATTCCCAAGGGGCTCACGTCGGCTTCCGGCATCGATGCAGTCTCGCATGCGCTTGAAGCAATCGCCTCTGTGATGGCGACCGAATTCACGAACGGCATCGCCAAAGAAGCGTTGAGGCTACTCTTCGAATATCTGCCCCGCGCATACAGCGAGGGTGCAAAGGACGCGGTCGCGCGCGAGCGCGTTGCCAATGCCGCCACAATGGCGGGTATGGCGTTTGCGAATGCTTTCCTTGGCGTGTGTCACTCCATGGCGCATAAACTCGGCTCATATTTCCACATTGCCCACGGGGTCGCCAACTCGCTCCTGCTCGAAGAGGTCATCCGCTTCAACAGCTCCGAGGCGCCCGTGAAGATGGGGACATTCCCGCAGTATGCGTATCCACAGGCCCGCGCCCGCTATGCCGAAGCGGCCCGCGCAATCGGGCTTCACGGAGAGGACGACGAGGCGCTCGTGGAAATGCTCATTGCAAAACTGAAAGAATTGCAGAGGAGCATCGGTCAGCCGGAGACAATCGCCGAAGCTCTCAAAGGCAGAGTGACCGAAGAGGAATTCCTCGATAAACTCGACCGGATGAGCGAGGACGCCTTTGACGACCAGTGCACGGGAGCCAATCCTCGCTATCCACTCATTTCCGAGATCAAGGAAATGTATCTCAATGCCTATTACGGCAGGGAAAACAGAAAAAAATAAAAATTAACAAGACAAGCGAAAAGCGAGGCCGAAAGCCTCGCTTTTGCAGTAGATCGCATTCATAGAGCAGTGGGGCAGCCAATGCTCCGCTTGCATTGCAAATGTCAAAAATGCTCGTTGGAAAAAAGCGGACGCATGTTATTCGAGCGGAACGACATTGACGGTAATCTTCGCCGAAACGCCCTCGATGAAACGAATCTCCGCGGAATAGGTCCCGACGTTCTTGAATGCTTCCTTTGTGATGATTTTTTTCTTGTCGATGTCGAAACCCAGCTCGGATAGGGCGTCCGCAATTTTTTCCGAGGTGACGGAGCCGAAAACTTTCCCGTTCTTCCCCGTGCGTATGGAGACGGTGACGGCCGTGCCGTTCACCTTTTCGGCAAGTTCTTTTTGCGCCTTTACAAATTCCGCCTTGTGAAAGGCCTCCGCATTTTTCCGCTGTTTTTCATCGTTGATGCCGCCTGCCGTTGCGGGGTCGGCGAGTCCGCGTTTGAGGAGGAAGTTCTTGGCATAGCCGTCTGCAACTTCGATAATGTCGCCCTTTTTGCCGCTTCCCTTGACGTCTGCTTTGAGTATAACTTTCATACTTTTTCTCCTTTTTCCTATTGTAACAGAGATTCCCGCAATTTGTCAAGATATTTTTGCGGAAAAGGGAAATACTGCTTTTGAGGAGGGAAATATGGAACGGGACATGAACGTCGGCGTCGCCTGCGGTGTGACCGATTGCAAGTTCAACCATGACGGCATGCATTGCCGTCTCAACAAGATCCATGTCGGGAACACTTGCGACTGTGAGCACTGCACCTGTTGCGACAGTTTCGAAAAGAGACAATAAAGCAGAGGGGAGGGGCATCTTCGGGGTTCCTCCCTTTTTGTATAAAACCCAAAGAGCTTACGCAAACTTTTCTCTGCGGAGGATCCGCTTTATATAGAGCTTGGGAAAGGGGAGTTCCCCTTATCCAAGCACGGGGAGGGAGCATTTGCACCCTCTCCTTATTTTACGGAATTTGGGTGGACATGAGAAAAAGATGCAGCGCATATAGTAATTTGATATGAGGGCTGCAAGAAAATTTAAAAAAATATTTCTCTTCTTTTTACCGTTTGTGCTCGTCGCCGCGGTCGTCATTGCCTTGATCTGCTATCCGCGGGAGAGGGCCGAGGCGCCTGTGACCGTCGTGGTGCGCGTCTGGAATGTGGATACTTTCGAGGGCGGGAAAGGCTCGCGGACCTCTTTCTTAAAGCGCGCGGCGAATGCCGTGGAGGAAGCGAACGGGGGTGTATATTATCTCATCACGAGCTACACCCAAGAGGGCGCGGAGGAGGCCTTTCGCAAGGGAGAACGGCCCGACCTTATCTCTTTCGGGGTGGGGTTTTCCGCCTATGCCGAGAGCAGTCTGCCTCTCCCCTATGAGAGCGCGGGAGGCACTCTCGGCGGCAGAACTTTGGCCGTTGCGTGGTGCAGAGGGGGATACTATCTCTTTTCCCAAAGCGGCTTCGAGGGCGAGGGGGAAACCATCTTGTCCGACGGCGGAAACAATCTCGTGGGAGTTGCGGCGAGAAAAAACGGGATCGTCGGAAAAAAAGAGGAGTCGCTGACCGCCTACACCGATTTCCTTGCGGGCAAATGCAAATATCTCCTCGGCACACAGCGCGACGTATGCCGTTTTCGCGCAAGAGGGGTGGAGGTTGCCCAAAGGGAACTGCTTGCCTATAACGACCTCTATCAATATATTTCGGTGCTCTCCGCGGAAAAGCGGACGCAGTGTCTCGCCTTGATAGACCAACTTCTCTCGGAGCCCATGCAGGCGGAGCTCTCCCAAATCGGAATGCTGCCCGTGCGGGGAGATGCAAGCCAATCGACTGTGAGCGTTTTTACGGATAATAATGCTTTGGAAGAGCTGAAACGGCTTGCCGAGGCGGGCGAGCAAAAAAACATTGACAATTTTCTCAAAACCGTTTGAAAATTGCGGTGAGATGTGGTAGAATAGTAGGAGTATTATATTGGGTATATTTTCGACCGTAACAGAGGCGTTCCCTCGGATGCGCGGGGAAAAAGATTTTTCTTTTGCGCGGCACACGACGATCGGTTGCGGCGGCACGGCCGCAGCGGCTTTTTCTCCCTCCGACGAACGGCAGCTCGTCGCGCTGCTCCGCTTTTTAAAGGAACAGGGCATTGCTCATTGTTTTTTGGGCGCGGGCGCCAATGTATTGCCCGCGGAGGGCAGGTTCGACGGTGCGGTCATCCGCTTCGACGGCTTTTCCCGCTTGCGATGCGAGGGAGAGTTCCTCATTGCCGGCGCCGGCGTCACAGGGGGGAGACTGTTGCGTTTTGCCCGCGAGCATGGCCTCGGCGGGGCGGAGTTTTTGACGGGCATCCCTTTGAGTATGGGGGGAGCTGCCGTCATGAATGCGGGCGTCCGCGGGGCGCATATCGGGGATCTGGTCGCAGAAGTCCGCGGCATTTCCGACGGCGCCGTATCCGTATTCTCTCACAGGGATTGCATGTTCGGCGAAAAGAAGAGCGTGTTCCAATCGGGGATCGCCGTGACAGAAATACGCCTGAAACTCGAAAGAATGTCCGAGAAAGAAAGTCTTGCGCGGGCAGCGGATTTTCGGAGCAAGCGCGCCCATCTTCCCAAGGGGAGGAGCATGGGGTGCGTGTTCGTCAATCCGCAGGGCAAGCCGGCAGGCGCGCTCATAGAGGCATGCGGGCTCAAAGGGACCCGGATGGGCGGTGCGCGCATCTCGGATGTGCATGCAAATTTTATTTTGAATGACGGAGGGACCTCCGAGGATGTGGCGGCGCTCCTTGCGCTTGTCAAGCGCAGGGTGTACGAAGCAACGGGGATCCTTTTGGAAGAGGAGATCAAGCGAATCCCTTAGTACATATGGCAAGGAGGGACGCGGGGGCGGGAGCATGAAACTTACGGCAGATTACCATACGCACACTTTTTATTCGGACGGAAAGAATTCCGCAACCGAGAACGCATTGGCAGCCGAAAAAATCGGCCTCGAAGCCATTGCCATCACCGAGCACGGCTATTCGCATTATTTTCGCGGCTTAAAGCGCAAAGAGACCGCGGAATGGCTTGCCATGGTGGAGGAAGCGGACAAGCAGTCCTCCGTGAAAGTTCTTCGCGGAATGGAAAGCAATATCCGCGGCGTATCCGGGCTGTGCGATTTCACCGAGAAAGACTTTGAAAATTTCGATGTATATCTCGCCGGCATCCACATCGTCATCCGTTACGAGAAACCTACGGACACCAAACTCGGATGGGGCGGATGGCTTCGGAAGAGCCTCGGCATCAAACCGTCGGCCTCCCTGATCCGTGAGACGACGCGCGCCTATATCAATGCCGTGGAAAAAAATCCGCTCGACGCGGTGACGCACTTGAATTATCAGTGCTTTGCCGATGCCGTGGAGGTGGCAAAATGCTGCCGGGATTACGGCACCTATCTTGAAATCAGTTCGAAGAAAGAGCACCTCAGCGATGAGGAACTTGCCGCCGTCGTGAATACGGGGGTGCGGTTCATCGTCAATTCGGATGCGCACTCCGTGGACCGCATCGGCGATACTGCACTCGCCGAAGAACAGATCAAACGGGTGGGGGTCCCCCTCGATCGGATCGACAACATTGACGGGCGTCTCCCCAATTTTCGGTTTGCCGAGTTCAAAAAACACC
Source organism: uncultured Clostridia bacterium (assembly GCA_947624225.1). Lineage (GTDB taxonomy): Bacteria > Bacillota > Clostridia > Christensenellales > Borkfalkiaceae > Gallimonas. Next base: position 20,162 of record CANQJF010000006.1, on the reverse strand, counting down.
TTTAAGAGGTAAGACGTGAATTTTACAAGCGAGATCAGACGAGAACTCATGAAGAGCGTTCCGCCCAAAAGCTGCTGCAAGACTTCTCTCCTCGCTGCATTTATCCAGACGAGCGGCTATCTGAGCCTCGGGCGGGTCGGCATCCGCGACGAGGTCTCTTTCACGAGCGAGCATGAAGAGGTGGCGGAATATATGCTTGCGCTTGCGGAGGAGCTGTTCGGCGTGCGCATGACGATGGATGCCGTGCGCCGCGATCCCAAGCAAGGCCGTCACAAGCTGACGTTCTCCTATTCGCTCTCGGACGCAGGCGAAATTGCGGAGGAGATCTCCGCGCACTTTGCGCCCGACCTCACTTCCTCCTGTTGCCGCGCGGCCTTTGTAAAGGGGGCCTTTTTGGGCAGCGGGAGTTGTACGCTCCCCAGCGAGGGCGCAAAAACAGGGTATCACCTCGAATTTATCTTTGAAGAACGCTCCGAGGCGGAGGATTTTGCGGATCTGCTCGATTCTCTGCAACTCCTCGGAAACGTTGCCCCGCGCGGAGACACGTATTTTGTCTACTGCAAGAGTCGCGAGACCATTTGCGACGTCTTATCCGTCATGGAAGCGCCCGTCGCGCTCACAAGGTTGGAGAGGATCGCCTCCTTGCGCGAGGAGAACAACAACGAAAACCGCATCGGAAACTGCATGGCAGGGAATGCGGACAGGGCGGCAACGGCCAGCGTTGCACAGGTGCTTGCCTTTGAAAGGCTTCGGGAAAGCGGACTCCTTTCCTCGCTGCCTGCCGCGCTCAAAGAGACCGCGGAGGGGCGGCTCGCGCGTCCGGAGTATTCGCTCGCCGAACTTGCCGAGCACCTCGGCGTCAGCAAGAGCTGCCTCAATCATCGCATCAGAAAACTGATGAAACTTTACGCGGAGAATTTGTCTCCGATGTGAGCGACGATCTCGGGGGATCCCCGTCGTTTGCCGGACTGCACATTCGGGCCAAAAAGAAAAAAATATGACGGATTTTGTACATTTACATCTACATACGGAATACAGCCTCCTCGACGGGGCGGTAAAGGTGGACGATCTTGTCCGCCATTGCAAGGAGCAGGGCATCGACACCGTGGCGATCACAGATCACGGGAATATGTATGCCTCGCTGAAATTTGCCGAGAAATGCAAGAAGAATAAAATCAAGTCCATCATCGGGTGCGAATTTTACGTTGTAGACGACTACCGCGAACACATAGACCAAAAGGCCGACCACCTCATCCTGCTCGCCAAGAATAAGGCGGGCTACATCAATCTCGTCCAGCTCGATTCCCTCGCCTTTGTGGACGGATATTATTATCGTCCCCGCATCGATTATAAGGTGCTGAAACAGCACACCGAGGGGGTCATCTGCCTGTCTGCATGCCTCGCCGGGCGCATCCCGCGGCTGTTGATGGCGGGCGAATACGAGCAGGCAAAGGCCTTTGCGCTCGAACTCAAAGAGGATTTCGGGGAGGATTTCTATCTCGAAATCCAGGATCACGGCATTCCCGAGCAAAAGCAGATCTTGCCTTATCTCGTGCAGATCTCTCGCGAGACGGGCATCCCGCTCGTGGCGACCAACGATGTGCATTACCTCAAAAAAGAGGATTGGGAGATGCAGGACGTGTTGATGTGCATCCAGACAAAGCGCACCCTCGACGATCCCACGCGCATGAAGATGCAGACGCATGAGTTCTACATGAAATCGGGCGACGAGATGGCCGAGCTCTTCAAGGACTATCCGGAAGCCATTGCGAATACGCGCGTCATTGCCAATAAAGTTTCGGATACCGATACACCGTTCAATCTGAAAGACAACGGCGATCCCGTCTATGATAAATCCCTCATCCCTCTCTATACGGCGGATGACGGCACGCCCTCTCCAGAGTTTTTGCGCCGTCTCACGTGGGAACGCCTCCCCGGGCGCTATCCCGTCATAACCGATGAGATCAGAGCCCGCACGGAATATGAGCTCGATATCATCATCAAGATGGGGTTCGCCGATTACTACCTCATTGTCTGGGATTATATCAACTGGTCGCGCTTGAACGACATCCCCGTCGGCCCCGGGAGGGGATCGGGCGTGGGAAGCATTGTCGCATATGCCATCGGCATCACCAATGTCGATCCGCTCCGCTATGACCTCCTCTTCGAGCGGTTTCTCAATCCCGACCGCGTGAGCATGCCCGATTTCGACGTCGACTTCTGCACTGCACGCAGAGGGGAGACCATTGAATATGTCAGAAAGCGCTATCATCCGGAAAATGTGGCGCAGATCGTCACGTTCGGTACCCTCGCCTCCCGTGCCGTCATCAAGGACGTCGGCCGCGTGATGCGCGTGCCGTATTCCGAGACAGACCGCGTCACCAAGCTCATGGACGGAAAATCCACGATCCGTGAGTTGTTGGGGTTGAATATCGCCTCCGGGATGGAGAAAGTCGCCGCTCTTCAAGACAAAGTGGAGGAACAAAAGAGGGTAGTGCAGGCTGCCTCGGCGGCGACGGTTGCGGAGGAGCAGATCAAGCTCGCCGGGCTTGAGGGCGATCTCGACAATGCGCAGAAGAAGCTGCAAGAGCAAGAGGCAAAGCGGAATTCGGAATTCATAGAGATTTACGAGACCGATCCGACGCTGACGCGCGTGATCGATATGGGCCTCAAACTCGAGGGCATGCCGCGCAACACCTCCATGCACGCGGCGGGCGTTGTCATCTGCCGAAAAAAGATTGCGGACAACGTTCCGCTTTCGAGAAACGGCGAGGACGTGACGACGCAGTTCGACATGAAAGAGGTGGAGTCCATCGGCATGTTAAAGATGGACTTCCTCGCGCTCACAACGCTCACGGATATCAAAAAAACGCTGGACTACATTTACGAGGATTACGGCAAACACATCGAATTCGGGCAGGAGTGCGACGATCAGGGCGCCTATGCGATCATTGCGGAGGGGGACACCGACGCAGTCTTTCAGTTGGAGCAAGGCGGGATGAAGCGGTTCATGAAACAGCTCCAACCGACCTGTCTCGAAGACCTCATCGCGGGCATCTCGCTCTATCGCCCCGGGCCCATGGATTTCATCCCGACCTATTTAAAGAATAGGGCGGATCCCGCGCACATCGAATATCTCACGCCTCTTTTAAAGCCCATTCTCGAAAAGACATACGGCGTCATCATCTACCAGGAGCAGGTCATGCAGATCTTCCAAAATCTCGCTGGCTACTCCCTCGGGCAGGCAGACCTCGTCCGCCGCGCCATGGCAAAAAAACACCTCAACGAGTTGATGGCGCAAAAGGACAAGTTCATATACGGTGATGTCGACAAAATCGTGGGGACCGAGAAAGACGGCACGCCCATCTATGGAAACATCACGGGGTGCAAGGCGCACGGGATCGCTCCCGAGGTCGCAACGGAACTGTTCGCGCAGATGGAGAGCTTTGCAAGCTATGCTTTCAACAAATCCCATGCGGCCGCCTATGCCGTCGTCACCTATCAAACGGCATTTCTGAAAAAATATTATCCCAAGGAATTCCTTGCCGGCGTTCTGAACAACCGGATCGACAAGATCGACGAGATCTCCAAATATGTCGTCTACATGAAAGAAAAGAACATCGAGGTGTATCCGCCGGATGTCAATCTCTCCAAGGCATACTTCTCGGTGCAGGGGAACGGCTTGCGGTTTGGCCTGTGCGCCTTGCGCGGCGTGGGGATCTCCGCGATGGAGGCCGTGATCGACGAGCGCAAAAAGAACGGGCCGTTCCGAGATTTTTCGGATTTCCTGATGAGATGCACCAAGTTTGTCAACAAACGGATGGTCGAGGCGCTCATCTTTGGCGGCGCTTTCGACGGAATGGGCCACCGCCGCTCGCAATATGCTGCAATCTATGAAGATCTGATGCGTCGGATCTCGGGGATGGATAAGCAAAAGAGCGGGTTGCAGCTCTCCCTCTTCGGCGACATCCTCGAAGAGGAAGCGCCCAAGGCGGACTATCCCGATATCCCCGAGTGGGAGACGATGGACCTGCTCGGGAAAGAAAAGACGGTGCTCGGCGTCTATGTCAGCGGTCATCCGTTTGCCATGTATGCCAAATATTTCGGCGACAGCAACTTCCATTGCGGAATGCTCGCGGACTTCGAGGTCGACGAGGAGACGGGCGAGCGCATCTACCAGCGCATCAAGAGCGGTGACAAGGTGACGATGGGGGGGATCGTCACAAATATCAAGAAGAACAACACCAAGTCGGGCGCCATTATGGCCTTTGTGACGGTGGAGGACCTCTATGGGAGCATCGAGTGCGTTGTTTTCCCCAAGGTCTATGACAAAGTGAAAAGTTTCTTGCGGCCGGATGTCGTCGTGAGCGTCTCCGGGAAAGTGGACATCGATCCCGAAAAGGCTCCCGTTCTCATCCTCGATTCCATGGAGAATTTCACGCCTCCCGCCGAAAAGACGCAAGAGGAAAGCGCGCCGGAGCAGGAGGAGAAAGCGCAAGTGCTTTGGCTGGATGCACGCGCCTTGACCGAGGAGGATTTCTCTGAACTCATCGAGACGGTGATGGGCTATGCGGGGACCACCGTGACGAAGATCCTCCACGGAGGCAAGCGCTATGAATACGGTGTCAACCTCAATCGCGCCCTCGCTTCCGAACTCCGTCTGTATCTGCCGGCTTCCTGTATCAAACTTGTCTGAGAAAAAAAATAAAAAAATCACAAAACCCTCTTTTCAATTGCGGAAATATCTGCTATAATAGTTACGATCAGGGGGTACGGAGGTTTTTATGAAAAGAATCGGCTTGCTAACGAGCGGCGGCGACGCTCCCGGCATGAATGCCGCCATCCGTGCGGTCGTCAGAACGGCGATCTATTACGGGATGGAGGTTTACGGCATCGAACGCGGCTATGCAGGGCTCATCGACGATATGATGATGCCCATGGAAATGCGAAGCGTTTCGGACATCGTCCAGCGCGGAGGGACCAAGCTCCGCACGGCGCGCTGTCTTGAAATGCTCACGAAAGACGGCCAAAAGAGGGCTGTCGAGACGCTGGAACGGCGCGGGATCGAGGGTCTTGTCGTGATCGGCGGCGACGGTTCTTTCCGGGGAGCCAAATGCCTCACCGAGGATTTCGGCATTCCCACGATCGGCATTCCCGGCACCATCGACAACGACCTCGAATACACCGACTACACGTTGGGATTCGATACGGCCGTCAATACCTGCCTCGATGTCATCAACAAATTGCGCGACACGATGAATTCGCACGAGCGCATCTCCGTCGTGGAGGTCATGGGGCGTCATTGCGGTGACATTGCCCTGTATGCAGGCATTGCATCCGGCGCCGAGATCATCGTTGTGCCGGAGATCTCATACGATATGGATGACATTGTGATGCGGATCAATCGCTCCCGTGCAAACGGAAAGCACTCCAACATCATCGTCGTCGCGGAGGGCGCAACGAGCGCGGAGGCCTTTGCAAAGCAGTTGCAGGAGGTGACCACTTATTCGGTGCGCGCAACCAACATCGGGCACATCCAGCGCGGCGGGTCACCCTCCATGGCAGACAGAATGCTTGCGGCCCAATTCGGCAACAAGGCTGTCCGCCTCTTAAAGGACGGAATCGGCAACCGCGTCGTGGGCATCCACAAGAATGAGATCATCGATATGGACATCATCGAAGCTGTCTCCATGAAGAAGAAGTTCAACTATGAACTGTATGAGACGTTGCAGATGATCTCCATGTAAATTTGACTGCCGTGAGTTCCGACACGGATGCGGCGGGATAGGCGGGAGGGGACGCCTCCCGAAACCGCGCATGAAAAGCGCGGAAGGGGGAAACTATGATTTTAACGGTCTGCATGAGCCCGAGCGTCGATGTCACCATCGAGCTCGATTCGCTCAATGTCGGCAAAGTGAACGTCGTCAAGAGCAAAACGCTCTCTTTCACGGGGAAAGCCATCAATGTCGCCATCGGCGTTGCAAGGCTGGGCGCGGAAGCACAGGCGACGGGATTTATGTACAACGAAAACGGAGCCATGTTCGAGAGCGCGCTCGACAAGGAGGGAGTCCCGTTCTCCTTTGTCTGGAACAGCGGCAGAGTGCGTGAAAATTACAAGTGCATCGACAAGCGTTCCATGCTCACCGAGATCAACGATGTCGGCGGGCAGGTAGGAGCGGATAAACTCGTGGAACTCATGCAGATGATCCGCGGTTTTTCCTCCCGTTCGGATGTGACCGTGATCTCCGGCGGGTTGCCGCGGGGCGTGGATGCAAGTTACTACCGGGAGATCTTCCGCGCAGTGGACCAAAGGTCGTTGCGCATTGCCGATACGGAGGGCGCAAAGCTGTTTGCGGCGCTCGAAGCGGGGATCGACCTCGTAAAGCCCAACCTCGAAGAATTGGAGGAGACGCTCGGCCGCGAGCTCAAAACGCGGGACGATATGCTGATGGGATGCAGAGAACTCCTCGACAGGGGCGCGAAATGCGTGCTTCTTTCGCTCGGCAAGGACGGAGCGATCATCACCAACGGCACCAAGAATTATTACTGCAAGAGCATCAATGTCGCCATCAACTCCACGGTGGGCGCCGGAGACGGAATGGTCGCCGCCGTTGCTGTAAAGATGCAGGAGGGAGCAGATTTGCCCGAGATCCTTCGCGCGGGCGTTGCGGCCGGGACCGCAACCGTCACGACGTTCGGCACCATCTCTTTCACCAAGGCGAAGTATGAAGAGGTCTATGCAAATTTGACCGTTACGGAGTTCTGATATGATTCCCGAATTATCACAAGTTAAAGCAGATGAAGAGGTGCAGGCCATTATGGCAATGGCCGAGAGCCAAATCGAAGCGCTCGGGTACACAGAGCATTCCCGCCGGCACTCAAGCATCGTCAGCAAATGGGCGGGGGATATCTTGCGCGGATTGTCCTACCCGGAGGAGCGCATCCGCCTCGCCGAAATCGCAGGTTTCTTGCACGACATCGGAAATTCCGTCAACCGCTCCGACCATGCGCAGAGCGGCGCCATCCTTGCCTATGACATCTTAAAACGGATGGGGATGGATTATAAGCATGCCGCCGAGATCATGATGGCCATCGGGAACCACGACGAGAAGTACGGAACGCCCGTCTCCGATATTTCCAGCGCGCTCATCATCGCCGATAAAGCCGATGTGCACAAGAGCCGCGTCAAGAAAAATGTTCCCAACGCTTTCCGTGCCAACATTCACGATCGGGTCAATTTGGCCGCTGAGCGCTCCTATGTCACTGTGGAGCGGGAGGGGACCGTGATCGCGCTCAACATCGAGATCGACACCATGCTCTGCCCCGTGATGGATTATTTCGAGATCTATTTCACCCGCATGCAGATGTGCCGAAAGGCCGCAGAATTTCTCAATTGCCGTTTTTCGCTCGATATCAATGGCGTACGGCTCGTTTAAAATGCCGTGTAACGAAGTGCGCTCTTGTTTCACGCTTTAAAAACGCATTTTTCTGAAACCACAAGATATAGTGGTCGGCAAAAAATTATTTCCAAAATATAGTGCCGAACCCTTGACATCTTCAAACCGTTGTTGTATAATAAGAGTGTTCCCTCTTTTGAGGGAGCGCTCTTTCTCATCCAGTCGCTTTCAGTTGCGAATGTTGGGCGGGAATGGAAAATATACATAGGAAGTCAACGGAGCCGCCATGAAAATAATTAAAAGAAACGGTGCCGAAGTTGCATTCGACATCGAAAAGATCATAAACGCAATCAAAAAGGCAAACGATGAGGTCACCGAGAGCAGCAATCGCTTGACCGATGAGCAGATCGTGGACATTGCCGAGAAAGTTTCGGCCCTTGCGGGGGATCTGAAACGTGCCGTCAGTGTCGAGGAGATCCAGGATTTTGTCGAGAATCAGCTCATGGACCAAAAGGCGTTTGTCGTGGCGCGTAAATATATTACTTACCGCTATACGCGCGCCCTCGTGCGCCAATCCAACACAACGGATGCGCAGATCCTCACCCTCATCGAATGCAACAATGAGGAAGTGAAACAGGAGAATTCCAACAAGAATCCCACCGTAAACTCGGTGCAGCGCGATTATATGGCGGGCGAGGTCTCCAAAGATCTGACGCGCCGCGTGCTCTTACCGCACGATATCGTGGAGGCGCACGACGAGGGGATCATTCATTTTCACGATGCCGACTATTTTGCCCAGCACATGCACAATTGCGACCTCGTCAATCTCGAAGATATGTTGCAGAACGGGACGGTCATCTCCGGTACTTTCATCGAAAAACCGCACTCGTTTTCCACGGCCTGCAACATTGCAACGCAAATCATTGCCCAAGTTGCCTCCAACCAATACGGCGGACAGAGCATTTCGCTCACGCACCTTGCTCCCTTTGTAGATATCAGCCGCCAGAAGATCCGCAGCGAAGTTGCGGAAGAGCTCTCGCAGGTGGGCATCAGCGATGAGGAGCACATTGCGCGCATTGCGGAAAAGCGCCTTCGCGACGAGATCAAAAAGGGCATCCAGACCATCCAATATCAGGTCGTGACACTGCTTACGACCAACGGACAAGCGCCCTTTGTGACCGTCTTTATGTATCTCGGAGAGGCGCGCAACGAACGCGAGCGCGACGACCTCGCCATGATCATCGAGGAGACGCTCAACCAGCGCATCCAGGGCGTCAAGAACGAAGCCGGCGTATGGGTGACTCCCGCTTTCCCCAAACTCATCTATGTGCTCGAAGAGGACAATATCCGCGAGGGAAGCCGCTATTGGTACCTCACGGAGCTCTCTGCCCGCTGCACGGCCAAACGCATGGTCCCCGACTATATTTCCGAGAAGAAAATGCTGGAATTTAAAGTCGATAAGAACGGGAAGGGGCATTGCTACACCTGCATGGGATGCCGCAGTTTCCTGACGCCCTATGTGGATGAAAACGGTAAACCAAAATATTACGGGCGGTTCAATCAAGGCGTCGTAACCATCAATTTGGTCGACGTTGCGCTCTCCTCGCACGGGGATATGGAGGCGTTTTGGAAGATCTTCGACGAGCGTCTCGAACTGTGCCACCGCGCGCTCATGGAGCGGCATAAGAGATTAAAGGGGACGCTTTCGGACGCCGCGCCCATCCTTTGGCAATACGGTGCGCTTGCCCGCTTGAAGAAAGGGGAGACCATCGACAAACTCCTCTATGGCGGCTATTCCACGATCTCTCTCGGATATGCCGGCCTCTATGAGTGCACCAAATACATGACGGGAAAATCGCATACCGACGCACAGGCAAAGCCCTTTGCGCTCTCCGTGATGCAGCACATGAACGACATGTGCAAGAAGTGGAAACAGGAGCACAATATCGATTTCTCGCTCTATGGCACGCCGCTTGAAAGCACGACGTATAAGTTTGCAAAGTGCTTGCAGAAGCGGTTTGGGATCATCGAAGGCGTAACGGATAAAAATTATATCACCAACAGCTATCACGTGCACGTCTCCGAGCCCATCGACGCATTCACCAAACTCAAATTCGAGAGCGAATTCCAGCAGCTGTCGCCCGGCGGAGCTATCTCCTATGTGGAGGTCCCCAACATGCAGGGGAATATCCCCGCCGTCCTCGCCGTCATGCAGTATATTTACGACAATATCATGTATGCCGAGCTCAACACCAAGAGCGACTATTGCCAGGTTTGCGGCTATGACGGGGAGATCGCCATCGTCGAGGAGGACGGGAAGCTGTTGTGGGAATGCCCGCATTGCCATAACCGTGACCAGAGCAAGATGAACGTCGCACGCCGCACTTGCGGTTACATCGGAACGCAATATTGGAACCAGGGCCGCACGCAAGAGATCCGTGATCGCGTTCTGCATTTGTAAGGTCCAAAGGATACCGTCAAGTTTTTTCCATGAATATTGCCGAGATCAAAAAGACAGACATCGCAAACGGAGAGGGAGTTCGGGTATCCCTCTTCGTTTCGGGTTGTACAAGGCACTGTAAAAACTGTTTCAACCGCGTGGCGTGGGATTTTTCTTACGGCAGAAAGTTTGATGAAGCCCTGGAACGGGAGGTATTCGAGGCGCTTGCGCCTGATTATATCCGCGGGCTTTCCCTGCTCGGCGGCGACCCGTTTGAGCCGTCAAACCAGCGAGGCATTCTTCCCCTTGTCGAAAAATTTCGGGCGGCCTTTCCCGACAAGGATATCTGGTGCTATACGGGCTATACTTTCGAGGACGGCGCGCTTCGGGAACCACAGGCAAACTGTGAGGTCACAAGGCGGCTGATCTCTCTTCTCGATGTCCTCGTGGACGGCCCGTTCGTGGAGGAATTAAAGGATATCCGCCTGAGATTTCGCGGTTCGTCCAACCAGCGCGTCATCGACGTGCAAAAGACGCTTGCCTCCGGCAAAGTCGTCCTTTACCTTGAATAAAATATCAAAACCATTATAAGGAGAAAGTATGAATAAGACACAGCTCAAAAAATATGCAAGGTTGCTCGCCAAAGTGGGTGTCAACGTAAAGCGCGGACAGTGGGTCATCGTTCAAACAGAGCTTGACCAACCGGAATTTGTGGAGATGGTTGTGGAGGAGCTTTACCGCGCCGGTGCGGGAAAGGTCACGGTGGAATGGTCGCACCAGAGCCTGACGCCCATCCATTATAAGTATCAGGCAAAGGAGAGGCTCGAAAAGTTTGACAAGTGGGAGATCGAAAAGCTCGAACTCCGCAAAAAGGAACTTCCCGCCACGCTCTATCTCGAATCCGCCGATCCGGACGGGCTCGCGGGGATGGACCAAGAGAAATTTACCGCCGTGAGGTCCAGCCGTACCAAGGTGACAAAGCCTTACCGCGATGAAATGGAGAACAAATACCAGTGGTGCATTGCGGCAGTTCCGGGCGAGGCGTGGGCCAAAAAGGTTTTCCCCGATCTCAAACTCGGAAATACCGCTGTCAACAAACTTTGGGACTGCATCCTGGCCGCATCGCGTGCCGACGGCGCCGATCCCGTGCGGGATTGGCTGCGCCACAACGACGAGCTCTCCGCGCGTTGCGACTATCTCAATCGTTTAAAACTTGTCTCGCTCGAATACAAATCCTCCAACGGGACCGACTTTAAGGTCGGGCTCATCCCGGACAGCGTCTTTTGCGGGGGGAGCGAACAGACCATCGGCGGGGATGTCTTTAACCCCAACATTCCCTCCGAGGAGATCTTCATCTCTCCCAAGGCGGGAGAGGCAGAGGGGATCGTCTACTCCACCAAGCCGCTCTCATATCAGGGCGAACTCATCGAGAACTTCTCGATCCGTTTTGCGGGCGGGAAAGTCGTGGAAGTAAAGGCCGAAAAGAATCAGCATCTTCTCGAAAAGATGATCGCCATGGACGAGGGCGCAAGCATGCTTGGCGAGTGCGCGCTCATTGCCTACGATTCTCCCATCAACAACCAGGGCATCCTCTACTATAACACGCTCTTTGACGAAAACGCAAGTTGCCACCTGGCGCTCGGCAGGGGCTTCAATGAATGCGTGCGCGGCTACGAGTCGCTTTCCCTGCCCGAATTGCGCGCAAAGGGGATCAACGACAGCATGATCCACGTTGACTTCATGATTGGAAGCGAAGATCTCGAAATCGTCGGTGTCACCCGCCTCGGCGACCGTATCAAGATCTTCGAAAAGGGAAACTGGGCAATTTGACCGCTCAAAATTCAGTCACAGCTCCTCCTGCGGGAGGGGCTGTATACTGTCAATCAAAAGTACATGTTGAAATGCGTTTTTTTGAATGCTTTTGATTAGCGGCGAATGAGACGGGGTATAAAATAAAGAGACATACAAGGAAGAGAGGCAATTACCATGATTAAAATCGACATTTTCTCAGGCTTTTTGGGGGCCGGAAAGACGACGCTCATCAAGAAACTGATCAAGGAAGCCTATGCGGGCGAGAAAGTCGTGCTCATCGAGAACGAATTCGGCGAGATCGGCGTGGATGGCGGATTCTTGCAGGATGCTGGCATCCAAATTACAGAGATGAATTCCGGCTGTATCTGCTGCTCGCTGGTCGGCGATTTCTCCAAGGCACTCAAAGAAGTTGCGGCAAAATTCTCGCCGGAACGCATCATCATCGAGCCCTCCGGCGTCGGAAAGCTCTCCGATGTCATCAAGGCCGTGCAGCGTGCAGATGTCCCGGATAGCAAGCTGAATGCTTTTTGTACCGTTGTGGATGCAAAAAAATGCAAGATGTATTTGAAGAATTTCGGGGAATTCTTCCTCGATCAAGTGGAAAACGCAAGCTGCATTGTCCTTTCGCACACGTCCGATCCCCGAAAAGTGGAGGAAGCGGTCGGGCTGCTTCGCGAGCATACGGCGGTCACGATCGTTACGACCGATTGGGACGCGCTGAACGGAAAAGACATTCTCGCCGCGATGCAAAAAACAGACAGCCTCGCTGCCGAGCTTGAAAAATTGGCACATGAGGCGGCAGAGGAGCACGAGCATCATCACCACCATCACGATGATGACGACGGGGATGAAGAACACGAGCATCATCACCATCACGACGATGGGGAGGAGTGTGATGATCCCGATTGCGAATGCCATCACCATCATCACCACCACGCCGACGAGGTCTTTTCGAGTTGGGGCGTGGAGACCGCAAAGGTCTATTCCAAGGAAGAGCTCGAACACATCTTATCCGCACTCTCCACGGGGGAATACGGGCAGATCTTGCGCGCAAAGGGCATTGTAAACGGTGGAGATTACTGGCTGCATTTTGACTATGTCCCCGAGGAAGCCGATGTCCGCACCGGAAGCGCCATCGTCACCGGCCGCCTTTGCGTAATCGGTTGTAAATTAAAGGAAGATGCGCTCGCAGCGCTTTTTGCGGAGTAATAGATGAAACAAATTCCCGTATTTCTCTTCCTCGGATTTCTCGAATCGGGGAAAACAAAATTTATCCAGGAGACGTTTGAAGATCCCCGCTTTGACGACAGAAAGGAGCGCACCCTGCTCCTCGTCACGGAGGAGGGCGAGGAGGAGTATGATCCCGCCCGCTTTGCCGTCAAAAACTATCAAGTCGAGGTGCTCTCCCAAGAAGAGCTCAATCTCTCGACGCTCACAAAGCTTCAAAAAAAATACCGTCCCCAAAGAGTTGTCGTGGAATACAACGGCATGCTCACGCTGGATAAATTCTTCGAGGCGATGCCGGACGGTTGGCTGATTGCGCAGGTGATGACGTTCTTTGATGCGGCAACATTCCTGAGTTACAACCAAAACATGCGGCAGTTGGTCTTTGACAAGCTGCAATACAGCGATATGGTCGTCTTTAACCGCTTCAAGGAGGCGTATTCTCAGGAAGAATATCACAAAGTGGTCCGCGCGGCGACGCGCAGGCCGGAGATCGTCTATGAATACACCAACGGACAGGCCGTCTATGATGAAATCGTCGATCCGCTGCCCTTTGATATCAACGCCCGCATCGTCGAGATCCAAGACCGTGATTTTGCTTTCTTCTATCGGGATCTCGTTGAGGATACGCAAAAATACATCGGCAAGACGGTGCGGTTCAAGGGGATGGTCGCGATGGATAAGCGCATGCCGCATGGGACAATCGTTGTCGGGCGGCACATCATGACGTGCTGTGCGGCCGATATCACATACAGCGGTCTCGTCTGTCTGCACGCAAGCGTGCTGCCGTTGCGCCTCAGAGACTGGGTTACGGTGACCGCTCGCATCGATTTCGGATATCATGATATCTACTCGCAAGAGGGTCCCATCCTCAAAGCGTCGGCGCTGGAATATGCGCAACCGCCCGAAGAGGAAGTGGCCACTTTTTATTGACAAGACCTCATTACTCAAAGCAAACCCGCGACATGCCCCCCGCGGGTTTTATCTTTTTCTGAAAAAATATGCAAAAATTTTTATTTTGGATATTTACATTTTCGAAAAAATGTGTTATAATGGAAACAGCGGAGGAAATTACCATGAAAATACTTGTCGTCTACTATTCTCTGGAAGGCAACACTCGCGCATTGGCACGCCGTATGGCCAAGCAGTTGAAAGCGGATGTCCTTGAAATCCGTACGGTAAAAACCTATCCCGACGACCGGGATGTGCTTCTCGGCCTCGGCCAGCAGGAGGTCAAGACGGGATATATTCCGCAACTTCAACCGTACCGCGTGGATTTGGATAAGTATGACGCGATCTTATTGGGCTCGCCTGTTTGGTGGTCGACGTTTGCGCCTGCAATGAAATCCTTTATGAAAGGCAAGAACTGGGCGGGAAGAAAAGTGTATCCGTTTGTAACCAACGGCGGCACGCTTGGGCACACTCCCAGTGATTTCCGAAAAGCATTAAAAGGTGCAGAAGTTGCGCCCGTTTTGAGCGTCTATTTTGAAGATCGGATCCAACAAACGGAAGAAAGCGATATCAAGGAGTGGCTCAGCCTCATCGGTTGATGGATCTGTTTGACCATATTTCCCGCACATACGGGATCCTGTCCGGCCAAATTGAACAAGGGATGCGCGCGCGTCCCGTAACATTGCGCATTAACACCTCAAAGACAACCGTTGAAGAGGTGCTTTTGTCGTTCAAACGTGCAGGGATCGCTTATGCGCACGTCCCGTGGTTTTCGGATGCTCTCGTTGTCTATGCGCCTCAGGACGAAATCGAAAATACCCCTCTTTATGCAGAGGGGAATTTCTATTTACAGAGCCTTTCTTCCATGCTCCCGCCGCTTCTCTTGGAGCCCAAGGCGGGGGAGAGCATTCTCGATATGACTGCCGCACCCGGCGGAAAAACCACGGAGCTCTACTGTCTTTCGGGCGGAAAGGCGCTCATCACGGCCTGTGAGCGGGATAAATATCGTTTCGAACGGTTGAAATTCAACCTTGAACGGCAGGGAGCTTCCCGCGTGTATGCCATCTGCAAGGATGCAACGACGCTCGATGATTTTTTAAAGTTTGATAAGATCCTGCTCGATGCGCCATGCACGGGGAGCGGCACCGTGACGGATCGGGACAGTTGCCGCTTCACCGAAGCCTATCTCGAAAAATGCGTTCGGATGCAGGAAAAACTCTTGCGCAAGGCTCTCAAACTGCTCAAAAAGGGCGGAACGCTCGTCTATTCGACCTGTTCCATTTTCAAGGAAGAAAACGAACTGCTTTTGGAGCGCGTGCTCCCCAAAGAGGCGCGTTTCCGGCCCATCCCCCCGATGGAGGGCATCCCGCTTCTGCCGTCAAAGGAGGGGACGCTCACCGTCTGTCCGAGCGAACTCTATGAGGGGTTCTTTGTCGCGCGGATCACGGTCTGATCAAAGGTCAAAGGTCAAAGGTCGAAGATGGACATCTGTCCCTCGCGCTCGAACAGATAGCTCTCCTGATTTCCGTCCACGACGCTGTCCTCCGCGCCGATGTTTCCGATGAGGAGGGGGGAATCGGGGTCATGGCGGGCAATGTTGTCGGCCACTTCGAGGGGCTTACGGATTGCGTCGCAATAGAGGCAGCCGCGCGGGCAGGTGTTGTACCAGCCGACGTCGCGCATCGCCACGCATGCGCAAGTTCTCTTTCTTGTTTCGGTCTTGACTTCCCGAAATGTGCAATGATTCGCGTTTGCAATGTCCGTGAGCGTCACGCATCCGCCCCGTTGGATGCCCAAAAGGGAATAATCCTCCCCGCGCCCGCATAGGCGTACGGGCATCCCGTATTTTTTTGCAATCGAGCCGATCCCCATCAGGACGGCCCGACGTTCTGTTTTTCCGAAAGAGAGCACGGGGAGCCGCTCGTGCAGCCCGAGAGATGGCTCGGCAAAGTTGACGATGCAGCCCGCCACGTGCGGCGCTGCTTTTTCTGCAATGCGGGCAAATGTATCCAAATGAAAGCGCACGTCGTATCTTTTTGTGAAGAGAATGGGGTCATACCGCCAAAAGACATGTTCGCGCCCGGCAATGCGTGCGAGCTCGCGAAGGGTTCTTATGGCCTCGCCCTCCGCGGGCGATCTCGGCTCAGTCCTTTTCCCATAGGCGTTGATCGTAAACTGAAAAAGCGTGCGAAAATTGTTTGTGACGGTCGGGAGTTCTTGGAGTGCGGGCGAGTAATCCTTGGACCGAAAGACCACGGCGTCCACTTTTTCCGGGGTGAGCAGATAGCGGGTGATTTTAGAGGGGAAGAGGGGATTGCGCGCACAGACAACTCCCTCACGGAATCTGTTGAACATCCATTGGGTGTAATAAGTGACGATATCGGTACGCTGTCCGAAGCTGATGATCATCCGTGCTCCTTTTTAGACCATAGCGGTTAAAATTTTTCCACGCGCAGGATAAAGAATTTTAAATACATCGTCTCATCCGCACAGAGAAGCGCGGGATGATCGGGGGCCTGTGCGCGCATTTCCGCAATGCCGATCCTCCGATGCGCGCGGTTTGCCGCCTGTGCCAACATCTTTTCAAACATGGACAGCGTGACAAAGTGCGAGCACGAGGAAGTGACGAGAAAGCCGCCCTCTTTCACGAGTTTCATCCCGAGAAGATTGATATCGAGGTAGCCCTTTAAAGCGTCCGGGACCTCGGCAGCCGACTTGCAGAATGCGGGCGGATCGAGAATGACGAGGTCGAAGTTCCTCCCATCGGTGTGAAATTTTCTCAGAAGTTCAAAGGCATCTCCGCAGAGCGTTTGAATGTTGTGAAATCCGTTGAGCTCCGCATTCCGTTCAACGCTCTTCAATGCCGACTCGGAGGCGTCAAGCGAGATGACCTGTTCTGCCGTGAGGGCGGCGTTCATGGAGAATCCTCCGCTGTTGCAGAAGCAATCGAGAACGCTTCCTTTTGCATATCTTCGTATGGCGCAACGGTTTTCCCGCTGATCCAGAAAGTATCCCGTTTTTTGGCCGCCCTTGATGTCCACGGCCATTTTGAGCCCGTTTTCTTCGATAATCACTTCATCCGGGACTGTGCCGTATAACACACCGACTTCCTCTTCGAGCCCCTCTTTTTTTCTCACGGCCACGTCCGACCGCTCATAGATGCCCTTGGGGGAAAATTCCTCGATGAGCGCTTCCACAATGATTTTCTTGCGAAGATATACGCCCAACGAAAGAAATTGCACGGAGAGGTACTCCCCGTATTTATCCACGATCAAGGCGGGCAAATCGTCCGCCTCAGCAAAAACAGCGCGGTAGGAGTGGGTGAGGCCGAGCGCCCTGCGGTAGGCATTGGCCCTGTGGATGCGGGCGGCATAGAGTGCCTTTCCGTCCTCTTCATTCCCGCGGATAAAGATGCGCACCAAAATTTTCGAGGCGTGGTTGATGTAGCCCTTGCCGAGATAGCGGCCGTCAAAACTTCTGACCGTGCAGAGGGCGCCGTTTTTGTCCTTGCCCTCGATTCGCGCAACCTCATTGGCATATACCCACGGGTGTCCCGCCGCGATTCGTTTTTCTTCACCTTTTTTCAGATAAATTTCATAGCTCATATCACTATTATAAAAAAGTTTTGCGCAAAAGTAAAGTAATTTGCAAGAGGGCACATTCCCACTTCTTCTTGTTGAAATAAATTTTTTAGTTGCATCTTGACAAGTCGCTTTCAAGAGGTTATAATCTAATTACAAAATATTGGGGGAGGGAAATTATGGCAATCGTCTTTTATGAATACGGGAATTCATTGACGTTCAACAAAAAGAATATCGCCGCCGAACATGACTGCTGGGAAGAAGAAATTGAGGAGGGAGATCGGGTCCTCTATCTCGATTCCGAAAGGGGCGCGCGGCCCTTGGGCAAGGTCATCTCCATTTCCACATACCGCGAATACCTCCTCGTGCGCCTTGCAAGCTATGAGATGTTTATCATTCTGAAAAAACTTCCCGTCAACGAGTATATCGTGCTCAAATCGGATATCGGAAAGATTCATGATACCACCGGGAAGAAGTATTACGAGGGGAAAGCGACGCTCCACAAGGTCTATTGGGAACTCGACCCGGAGAAAGGGGAGCACCTCATCTTCCTGTGGTATTTGAACGATGAGCATAAACTCACGGCGGATATCATCAATCTTCAAGATTATAACAGTTACAGAAGCGACAATCCCGAGGGGGAACTCGTCAGCCACATCAGCGGAAGATATAAGATCGTCGACGATAGTTCGATCTAACAAGGAATTGATTTTGAAAGAGTGCGTTTTTAAAAGCAACCCGATTTTGGGTTGCTTTTTCGATAGCAAAAGCGGTAAGGCAACGGGTATGGGGGTGGGGTGGCGACAAGGCACGGTCGAGCTCTCGCTGTCCCTAAAAGGGAAAGTGGCGCACTGCCTTTGTGCGCCGAAAGGGTTTCCACAACATTCCGAATAGCAAGTTGAAACCCCTCAGTCCCGCAAGAGCGCGGGCCAGCTCCCCTTACAGGGGCGCCGAGGGTGTCGGACTTCGTATAAGGGGATACACTCGACCCCGTTGGGGTCTCGGTATGACATGATGAACGAGCAGATGCACCAATTGTCATTTCGAGCCGATAAAGTCTGACTTTCAACGAATTGCCCATCTGCGAGAAATCTTACTCCGACCAAGCATGGCAGAACGAATCATAAGGTAGAGCTTTCTCGACTTCGCTCGAAATGACAAATTAAAACGCCTTTTTAATCTTTTTTTGCGGAGAGATACTTGCCGTAATTCAGAAGCTCTTTCCTGTGGGATTCGGGTAGCGCATCATAGAGGTCAAGCATTCGCCGCTCGTCCTGCGTGAGACCGCCCTCAATGCGCACAACACCGAAGTCATCCTCTCTCCCGAGCAGATAATCCGCGGAGCAGGCAAAACAATCGGCGAGGGCGCAAATAAAACCCGCCGTCGGTTCGCTCAAATCCTTTTCCCAACAGTCCACCGATTTTTGACTGCATCCAATCTTCGCTGCCAGATCCCGCTGGCTTAAATTGTTCTCCAAGCGCAATGTTTTGATCCGGTTCATTTTTCCGCCTACTATTTTACTCATTTTAGAAAATATTACTCAAATTCACTTGACAGAGTAAAATATTGCTGTTATAATATTCACAATATGAGAAAAATATTTCTCAACGGAGGATAAAAATGTATTGCAAAAATTGCGGAAAGGAAATTGATAACAATGCGTATGTCTGCCCGAACTGCGGCGTAAAAGTGAAAGACGATTTGGTAGAACAGCGGGAACGGCAAGCAGCGTCCAACCTCGAAGCCGATTCGGGGTCCAAAGCGGGGTGGGGGATCCTGTCTTTCTTCATTCCGCTCGTGGGGTTGATTCTGTTTTTGATGTGGAAAACAGACCGCCCCAAGACGGCAAGCGTCTGCGGAAAGTGCGCGCTTGCGGCCGTGATTCTCGAAGTGGTGGTTGTGATCATCTATGTGATCATTGCCGTCGCCGTCATCGGCGCACTCGTTTGAGACCGGTCATAAAATTTTTGTTCGCTCTTACTATCGGTATGGGCGAACTTTTTTTCTCTTAAAAAGTGGGGGCAATTTGCCCGCCCGAGGCTTCTATTGTAGACTAAGTGTGACACGAGCCCCTTTGGGGCGAAGTAAACGACTGTCATTTCGAGCCGACGGGGTTTGACTTTCAACGAATTGCTCATCTGCGAGAAATCTTACTACGACCCTGTATAGAGGAAGAACGACTAATAAGGTAGAGATTTCTCGACTTCGCTCGAAATGACAATTAGAGCGCCTCGCTGTCGTAAGGCCTACCCCAACGAGAGGAGGCTCTGCTCAAAGGACGGTGGTGGGGGGGGGTATGTAATTTGTTTTCTGAGGATGTCATACCGAGCACGGGGTCGAACAGAATTGTTCGACACGCTGTACGGCACCAAAAAAAGGCACCCATGCTGTTTCCGGAACGCAATGCGTGCACAGTGCCGGTGATCTCTTCGCCGCATGCGGCTCGAGAGCTTCGTCGGCGAGAAAATCAAGCCGATCAAACATTCTCTTGCAGTCTCGCCTCCTCGCGCGGGGTCGAACAGAATTGTCCGACGCGCTGTACGGCACCAAAAAAAGGCACCCATAAGGGTGCCTTTTTTTGGTGCACCACGACCAACCTAATTCGAACCGAGTTAGGTTGGTCTTTTTCTATGCAAAAAGCGAGGACAAAAACTGCCCTCGCCTTCTTTGTATTCAGCTAATTTGAAATTTATTTAGTCCTTAAAAGATTTAATGCAATAGTTATATCAATGTCCTCATGTATGTGTTTTGGCGAC
>CANQJF010000005.1 GCA_947624225.1 uncultured Clostridia bacterium | reverse complement strand
GTGCTTGAGCACCTGCCGGTATTCATGCCCTTTAGGGCGAAAATAAAAGCCCCCACTTTAGTGGGGGATATTTACTTCATTTTACGTCCAACTTGGTCAGCTTAAAAATACCCGAAGCGCAAAAGCACCTCGGGCATTTTTTGTTTCTTACGAGTCTGCATGATAATTATTTTGTAACATTTTTTCTCGTTCATTCGACTCATTTAATATACAGAGTATTTGAAGGACGGCGGGCGAACATGATCTCGCGGCGAGAATCTCGAGTATTTGATAAAATGAAGAGGGAACAAAATGGATAAGACAGCAGAAGTGATCCTAAGATATCTGATAGAGTTGCTTGAGGACTACCTTTTGGAAATCAACGATATGGACGGGGATTTTTCCATCGGAGAAAAGTATGCTTATATCGAATGCCTTGAAATCATCCAGAAATGGGAGAAAGCGGGCGAAGCGGGACTTAATTACGATATAGAGAAACGCTTTCCCATTTGGCCGTACAGCCATCGGTCCGACCCGTCTCCAAGCCGCAATCGGATACAAAAGGATGGTTGAATCGCAAAGACGAAGAAAAACGGCGGCGAGGGCATCGCCGCCGTTATGACCCGTATTGCTATTCCACAGGCTTTACGATTGTTTGGATAATGTCAAAGAAGGCAGGTTCGGGTTGCACAAGGAGTTCCTCATATTTTCTTACATAAACGATATCTTGTTTCCCGTCAATTTCAGCGAGACACGAGAGCAATTCAAAGCCGAAGTGTGCCTCAGATTTAGTCCGAAAATCGTACAAGATGTCATATTGATCAAGAGATTTGGCACTCGGTGTCTGCGAAAACTCAAAATTTTTATATTCAAATTGGGGATTACAGACCGCGACCAGTTCCATTGTTACAAACGAATCATAGCTGTTCAATGAAATCGTATAGTATAAAAGATCATTGCTAACGCTGTCGTATGTTCTCGCTATCTGCGGCAAATATATCGATTCGTCAATTTCGAAAGTAAAATCATGTAGCTCAGAGTTCATTTCCGATAATGTTGATTCTCTACTTTCGAAATTCATATCCCAATAGATCGTTTGTGGTTGCTGAGTAGGATAGAACATGACGATACAAACGATAAGGATGGACGAAACAGCGACGCTCGCCGCGCCGAGCAACCATCCCGTTAAGCGTCGTTTTTTTGGCTTAGGCGCATGGTAATCTATCCCCAATGCGCGGAGCGTCTTGCCGTCGTCGGCATCTATGATTGCCTGTCGATCCTTACGGGCTTGTTTTTTCAGATAGCGTTTTACGTTCATAATCAATAGATACGGATAGCTAAGGCATCGTTGATTTTGGTACTTAGAGAGATGTCGTAAATCCCGGACGAGTTACCCGATATGCCAGAGGCAACATTGAAGTAGTTCTTAGTCATAGTGCCGTCTGAGGTGTGATAGATATAGGTAGCATATCCAAATCCTACCATGACATGGTTTGCATTAGACTTGTAATACGAATAGGCGTCCGCATGATCGGCTTCGCTCATGTAACCCACATTGTAACCGCTCAAAAAGAGCACGATGGGCATATTGGAATTTTCTATGTAGGATTGCGCTTTGGAAAAGCTAAAAGAACCGGCGGACATACAGGAAAAAATCCCCATCGTTTTCCCCTTGCTCTTGCAAAAGCTCTCCAAGCCGTCCAAAAATTGTTTTTCCGTAGTGCCGGTCGTTGCCGTCGTTCCCATTAGACTGTGCAATTCGCGGATAACACTCACCACGGCAGAATCTTCTATATAGTACGAATACCACTCCCCTATAAGGTTGCCCGATTTGTGATTGGGAATCAAATTTTCATCATATCTGTCGTAGAAGCCCACGATATTTGCCGCCGCGATGGGGGCACATGAACCCGCTGTCGGCGCGAAAGTGTATGTGGGGTAGAAGATAGCTAAATCAAATTCGCTATATTCGCGCGTATTATAGGGGATTTGAAACGTCTGCATGGAAGAAGAGAGCAGGTTGTACTCATTGTCGTCATAGATGACTGCCGAGTCGCGATATGTAACCTCATCTTCGCTGTTCGTGCGGATCGAGCAAGGTGCGGCAAACGTGCCGAGTAGAAGCAGGCAGCTTAAGCCAATGGATGCAAAGTGTAACATTTTCATTTTCCTCCTGTTGGTATATATACCTTTATAGATAATGTCGGATTGAAAAGCAAAAATGTTACAAATATTTTTCGAGGATCTTATAGGCACGGCTGGCTTTTAAGCGAACATTGCCGCAGGTCATGTTGAGCATGGCGGCGATCTCCTTGTGGCTGTATCCCTCCCAAAAGTGCAAGTACAAGATTTTGCGCGACAGCGGATCGATATGCTCAAAGGCGAGCTGAACATCTGCACATAGACCAGAGTAGTCAAAATCGGGCGTGGGGCTTAAAGCGTCGGTGTAGGCGACTTCCTCATGGCGTGTCCGCAAAATATCGGTGGCTTTGTTGTCCGCCATTGCAAAGAGCCATTGGGTTGGCGCGTGGACGTATTCATGCTCTTTCCCCTCCAAAAGCGCAACAAAAACCTCGGAGGCAACATCTTCAGGGCAGATGAGCTTCCCGAAGCGGCAGCGAAGGTGTATGATGATTTTGGAATAGAACTCTTGGTAGATAGGAATAATCGCTTGCTTGTCATATTTGATTTTACTAAGTATCCGGTTAAACTTCTGTGGATTCATCGTCTTGTCGTGCGGTTATTCGAGGTAACTGTCAATCATGGTCATGATGGCTGCCTTTTGCTTGGGAGTCAGATTGTCGTACTTTTCGAGAAGTGTTTTCTTCTCTTCCGTCAAGGGGATGGCGTCATCTCCAATGTCGCAGAACAGCTCGAAAGGCTGTATTTCAAGCGCAGCACAAACTTTTTCGATGTTGGCTAAACTCGGAGAGTAATTTGCCGCAGAAAACCAATTACGGATAGCGACTTCGGTTAGACCTGTCCGCAGAGCCAATTCACGGATGGTCACACACTTCTGTCGCATGAACTTCTGAATGTTGGTTTTCACCATTAGAATCATAGGAGAATTTTTCATGGCCATTATGAAACAATTATAATACATTTGCGGAAGCAATATAAACAACTCTTCTTTATAAAGTTTTTATATTTTATAATGTAAACTTTAATTTGCATTCAAAAATCATAAATTGTAACTCTTTTATGTGTCGCCGGATAATAGCCATCTGTTTTCAATCATCAAAAGACCATAAGTGGTAATATCGTAGTGATTATGCCCTCCACGGGAGGAAAATACTTTTTTCTGTTGGAGAAATGGGGTAAAAGGTTTTTCAAGCAAAATTTCGCGTTTGTATAAATCTCTTGCGGAATTCGAATTAGAACCCCAGACGAGCGGTCTAACCGATACACAAGAAGAGTAAGTTGGCAATCGCAACAGTCGCTATTCCGCCGCAAAAGCGAAAAACGCCCATACCATGTCCGAGGTTGGATGCCGCTTTTGCTTCTTACGAGTCCGATAGGAGCAGCCAAGTAGGAATGAGTCAAACAGTTAAGTTCGGCTCATTCTTCATTCATTTTATGTCTAACTCTGTCAACCAGAAAATGTCCGAAGCGTAAAAACGCTTCGGACATTTTGCGCCTATCGAAACTATAAGCGCCGCTTCGAATCGGAGCGGCGCCTTGCGGGCGAATTTATTGCATTATGCGCTTCCGGTACGATATGCAATACCGCACAAACTGGTCGAAGCGCGAGGACAATGACAAACTAAAGATTGTACATATTCGCTTTCCATAAGAAGTTTGGGAATGACAAACATGACTTTACCTCCTTTATAGATTCTCTGCCAACTTCTTTGCTTTCATAAGATTGCATGGCTCGTCAAAGCGTTGAAGCGGATCGCCCGTCTCCGCCCACGCAGCGCCGGGACAGAAGTTGCAAATTATTTTACTTGAACATCCCTCACATCCCTTGATTTGCGAGAATGTAAACGATCGAACCTTTTGTAGTGTATTCGATCCATTCCATATCTCTTTTAAGGGGCACTCCAAAACATTTCCGGAAGATAACAAAAGGGCGTTGCAAGGGAATACTTCTCCGTAAGGATTTATACTGAGCGCATGTTTTCCCGCTCCGCAAATGCGATCACGCTCTTTGGGATAGAGCGCTTCGTCTCCGCAAAATTCAATATTATCACCAATGAGTTTGATGATTTTAGAATACTTCTCAATAGAATCAATGCGAAATTGCACGGGAGAGAGGTCTCCGTTATTCTTGGCATTTACACTCATCCCAACTTGAATCGTTGTTCCGAGGCGCTTTGCAAGCGTAAGCAGCCCTTCTATGTCCTCATAGTTATACTCCATGGCTGTCGTCTTGATATTGACAGGAATGTTTAATAAAACGCATTTTTTAATCGCAGCAATTGTTTTTTCAAAAGATCCTTTTACCTGCGTGAATGCATCATGTTTTTCGGCGATATGGCTATAAAGACTGAAATGGATCGCTTTGGGATAAATTGCCTTTAACCGCAAAAAATCGCGATCTTCCAATGCAATGCCGTTCGTGAATATGGAAATTAAAAATCGCTTTCGGTAAGCATATTCTAAAATTTCAAATACATCTTTACGAACAAATAAGTCGCCACCGGTAAAAGTGACCTCAAATACATTCATTTCGGCCAGCTCATCAAGGACTCGCATCACTTCTTGTGTAGTTAACTCATTCTTATCGTCTTGTACACAATAGCAGTGGCGGCACCTCTCATTACAACGGAAAGTCAATTCAAACAGAACCGAATATAGCGTGTTTTCCGGCATAAACTGATCTTTGAAAAGGACTTCGGCGTTATTTCTGTCCTCGACGAGCACATTTTCCTTTACTAAAACTCCTGCAGTGTAAATTTGGTCGATAAAACTCACGACACCGGCTCTAATATCTTCCGAATAGCCATATTTCTTCTCAAGTACAGCAAGACAGCTTTCGACATCCGTTTCCTCAAGAAAGCAATCAAGAATTTCTTTTGCCGAAGCGTTAAATAAATATACCATCTTGCTTCCGGTGCGATAGAGCAAAGTATGATCGCCGTATAGACGATAGAACACATCCGATGCAATCTTAAATTTCATTTTCCCTCACAATTTCTTCTTTTATAGTAACGGTTGAATTGTTCTTTAATCATTATACTCCCATAATACTGGGAAGTCAAGTCTTTTTCCCACTATTATGGGAAAATATTTATATGAACAATTTATTTCCGGAAAGATTAAAAGAACTCAGGCAAGAAAAACATATAGGGCAATTACAACTGGCAAGAGAACTTGATGTTGGCAAGTCGATAATCAGCCTTTGGGAACGCGGAGAATGTGAACCCACACTCTCAAAACTGATTACAATTGCAAAGTATTTTGATGTTTCTATCGACTATCTTGCAGGCATTGACAACTGAAAGTTATTTTTTGTTTCGTCGCTGCAGCTATAGTTTCATATATTTATTTTGCTCTATTGTTAGATGTTAAACATTTTCTTATATTTATAGAACAATAATAAAGTATAGAGCAAACATTCGGGTCAGGGCAGTCATTTGGTGAAACACAGCCCTCCTTTATTTTACGTGCAATTCGGTCAGCCAAAAAAGAATGAGCTGAACAGATTTAAGTTCGGCTCATTCTTTTTATCTTAAATATGAGAATTGGAGAAGAGTTTTGCTATCTACGCCATCGAGGCTATCATAGCAGATTTTTTTGGGCCTGCATTTAGGAATATCTATGCGGGTGGGTTATAATTCGGTAAAGGCTTTTTTACTATTTCATGGAATTTTCGGAGTCGACGGCTGTAAGACTTTCTGTTTCGGTTTTCAAGATCTCCGAGATTACGGTGTCCCTATTTTGCGGCGAGAGCGAAGCGCTCAGCATGATCGCGGCATACAGTTGCTCTTCGCGTCCCGCTTCGTTGCTGAGTTTGGAGACCTCTTTGAGCGTCGCGCGGTGGACGGATAATATGATCCCGCTGAATATTTCCACGATCGCCGCGCTGATCGCGGGGATCAACGCCACCAACACCTTCTCCTGAAACGCCAGCGCAATGCACACCGTGATCGCAAATAGCAACAACCCAAAGACCGCGCTCATAAGCGCTAACGCAAAGGTCAGTTTGAGCTGTCTTGTGACGATCAAAAAGTATTCGTCATTCTCCCGACGTTTCGAAAGCCATATCTGAGTCAGCGAGGGCGTGACGGTATCCGCGGGAATCTGTCCCATCGCGTCCCGCAAAGCCGCCATCCGCGCATCCGCGCCCGCTCTCGTCGTCTTGCTCTCGTATTTTACATAGACGATAAACCCCACGACCAGCGAAAACAACACCCCGAGCGCGACCAGTGCGACCGTTATGATGAAGATGATCGTTGCCGAATCCGTATTCATATCTTCCTCCGAACCCGCGATTTTCGCGTCTGTTTCTTTATATTTTAACGGGTTTTTCGTTTTTGTCAAGACTTCCCCATAAAAATTGCCCTTTCTCCTGTCAAAAAATGGAATATCGTCGCTTTGGCACGACAAATATCCCTTTGCCCCTTGGCTTGTCCGCTCGCAAAATTTGTAATAAATTCAAAAGGGCGGTTATGTTTTTTGCTCCGACTCGCGAGGTACGACACGATCAGACGTATTTTGTAAACATGTAATCTTCCCACTTGATATTTTCCCAACAACATGCTATAATGCCATTGCGATGTCAAGAATAAACTTGTCCTTCTGAAAAAAATGGACTTTGTGGTAGATTGAGCATCAGCGGCAATATAGCAGTAACAATAGAGGTCACAGTATGAACGGCGAAAAATTCACTTTGATGCAATACTCTATCAGCGCAATCCTTGGACTAATTGAAGCTGATGATTTTGTGATTCCGGAAATACAGCGTCCCTTTGTATGGAAGCGCAGTCAAGTCAGGGATTTAATCGATTCGCTTTATAACGGCTATCCTACCGGATATATCATCACATGGAAAAATCCCGATGTTCGCACGAAAGACGGTGCAATCGCCAACGGCAAAAAGGTGCTGATTGATGGGCAACAACGTATTACCGCGCTTATGGCAGCAATTGCAGGGATGGAGGTCCTCGATCAGGATTTCAATCAAGATCGTATACGTATAGCCTTTAACCCCGTTGCGGAAGATGAGAGCAAGCGCTTTGCTGTACAAGATGCGTCACATTTAAAAGACAAGCGCTGGATCCCTGATATTTCAGTCGTTTTTTCCGTTGACTTTAAGCAACGCACGTTTGAAAATGAATATTTGAAGAACAATCCGTCCGTCGATCCCGAAGAGCTCTCCGAAACCATTCTGAAATTGAAAGCGATAGCAAACAGGCAAATCGGCGTTATCGAACTCAATCATAATTTAGATATTGATGAAGTAACCGAAATCTTTATACGAATCAACTCCAAAGGAACGGAATTGAGTCAATCCGATTTTGTCATGTCGAAAATGGCGGCAGATACCGCTCATGGCGGCGGATTGATGAGAAAAGCAGTCGATTATTTCTGTCATCTTGCGGTAAAACCGGAATTTTATCCGAAAGTAGTGCATGATGCGGAATTTCAGGCATCTCTCTATGCCGATAAAATCAAGTGGCTTGCAAAAGATTACGACGACATCTATGACCCTGATTATGGCGATATGCTTCGGGTTTCGTTTATGCACCAATTCCGTCGCGGTAAACTGGCAGATCTTGTCAGTTTGCTTTCCGGTCGCGATTTTAAAACAAAGGAATTCCGCGACGATATCGTGGAAGATTCTTATGCGAAACTTGGCGCCGGAATCATGAATTTTATTAACCAATATAATTTTGCGCAATTTGTAATGGCAATCAAAGGCGCGGGATTTGTATCCAGCAAACTTCTCAATTCGAAAATGACGTTGGATTTTGCATATACATTATATTTAATTCTTTTACAAGATAAAACGATTCCCAATGGCCAGATCAAGCGCTATGTTCAAAAGTGGTTTGTTTTGGCAACCTTGACATCGCGTTATATCGGTTCTCCCGAAACAACCATGGATCGGGATATGCGAAGTATTGAAGAGAAGGGGTTTTCGAACTTTTTGACGGAAGCTGAGGCTTCAAACTTATCGAATACTTTTTGGAACATCACGCTTCCGCAGAACCTTGAAACATCTTCGGTGAATAGCCCCGCTTTTAATGTGTTTTTGGCAGCGCAAATTAACATGAATTGCAATTCGATGTTGATGAATGGAACAAAGATTTCCGATTTAATAAGTATTTCCGGTGACGTTCATCACATCTTTCCTCGTGCTTATTTAAAGGATAATGGGGTGGAGTCTAAAACCAAATACAATCAAGTCGCCAATTACATCTATCTTGATACACAGGTAAATAAGGCAATCAGCGATGATGCTCCATGCGTATACTTCTCAAAAGTTATTCATCAATGCGAGACAGGGGATATCGTTTTGGGAAATATTGCCGATATCAATCTCTTTAAGAAAAACCTCGAAGAAAATTGTATCCCTGACGGAATAGAAAAAATGACAGTTGAAAACTATGACGATTTCCTTGTAAAGAGACGTGTTCTTATGGCAAAACTGATTGAGCGATATTACAACAGTCTTTGATAAAGCCTACCTAAGGACGCGCGCGCTTTCATGAAAAGCATTCGGGTATATAGCTATTTTCAAGCGGTAGTGGTCATTTGATGAGTCAAAGTCAAAAAAGCCTGTGCACCCGAAAGGGTGTGCAGGCTTTTTGCGTGCGCTGAATGAAAGGATCGACTACTGCTATCGGCAAATGCCATTGAGGCCGACAGACGTAAAAGGGGCATACCATGTCCGAGGTTATGCGTCGCTTTTGCTCCCTGCTCCTCCGACAAGAGCAACGAAATAGCCTGCATATGACACAAAAATATCGGCTTTTTACTTCTTTTGATTGCATTTTTTGGGGCAGTCTTTCCGAAAAGCCGCCCCCTTTTACAGCCGTTCGTTCGCTTGCCGAGGCGACTTTCCTTCTTCCTTCTGCATAGCATTTGGGAACAGGACGAACATATCAATGAATTCAAGAACTCATCGGAACAGAATTGCAAAATCGGTCGGATTAGGTTTGCCTCTTCACGAAAAACGTGCTATAATATTGTTGTTAATTGCGTCTCAGATGACGGCGATTTCAAAGTGATTTGTGCAAGCAAAAAAACGCATTGCGATAGTGGGAGGAGTGCTGTGTCATACATTAAAAAAACAATCAATCATATGCTGGATGAAATCAATGGAGGGAATATGTTTCTCCCCGCGATCCAGCGCAAATATGTTTGGAGCGAAGATCAGATCGCGCGGCTTATGGATTCCATTATGCTGAATTATCCAATCGGCACATTTCTGCTGTGGAAGGTCAAGCGCAACGTGGTCAATGCCAAACAATACTCAATGTACGAGTTCATCAGAGATTATCACGAACGGGATACATATAAGAACCCTGCCGCCCCGAACCCCTTTTCCCCAACGGGTAAATATGACTTTATATGGGCTGTTCTCGACGGTCAGCAACGATTGACTTCTCTTTATATAGCATTGCAGGGGAGTATGAGCCGCAAACTCCCCATGAAACGCTGGACAAATGACGATGCATTTCCCAAAAAGGAATTGTACTTTAATTTGCACAGCGAAAAACAAACCGAGGACGATGAAGTTACATATGAATTCGCGTTTCTGACTGCCGCCGAAGCTGCCGCTCCCAAAGGCAATAAGTTGTGGTACAAAGTCAAGGACATCATACAGTATAAATCGCAGACAGAGGTGACCGTGAATGCCGTTATGGCAAACAATCTGAACACCGATACGGTGGCAATGGAAAATATATTGCTACTGCATGAGCGGATAGTGCTGAACGAATCGATCAACTATTTCGAAGTTGAAACTGAGTCTATTGATGATGTGCTTGATATATTTGTAAGGGTGAATTCGGGCGGTACTGTTTTATCAAAAAGCGATCTGCTCTTTTCGACGGTGGTTTCCCATTGGGACAAGGCTCGTGACGAGATCGACAATCTTCTTGTTTCGATCAATCGTTGCGGCGACGGCTATCGCTTTTCAAACGATTTCATCATGCGCACCTGTTTGTATTTGCTTGATCTTCCCATTTCCTTAAAGGTCGAGACCTTCAAAAAAGACAGTGTTCTTCTCATCAAAAAGGAATGGGCGAATATTCGGCAGGCTGTAAAAGACACGGTTGAGTTGCTTCGGGAGTTCGGTTTCTACTATGAGAACATCATTTCCTATGTTGCAATCATACCCGTGGTCTACTACCACTTTCATGGCGGCAAATTTCATGATGCGTCAAAACCGGAATTGCGAAAATATTTGGTTATGGCGCAACTGAAACAGATATTCGGTGCATCGACCACGTCGGCTCTTGTAAGTATCCGCGATGAGCTTGCAAAAGAAAAAGGCAAACCGTTCACGCTGTCGTCTTTGCAGGGAATTCGATTTGCAGGTGACAGGAATCTACGCTATACGGAAGAAGAGATCGATGCTCTATTCGATTCTTTGGAAATCGGAGCATACACCTTTATGGTCCTTTCTCTGTTATACCCGAATTTGAAATTCGGACAGAATGGATTCCACCAGGATCATATGCATCCGTATTCCGGCTTTACAGATGAAAAACTTGCAAAGATCGTTCGTCCGGACAAGACCTGTCTGGATAAAAATACCATAAAGGAATGGCAACGGCGGCGGAATACTCTTGCCAATCTTCAACTTCTGGAAGGGCGAGAAAATGAAAGCAAGAACGACTTACCGTTGGAGGAGTGGCTGAAAGTGCCCGCGAATGCGCAAAATGTGAAATATCTGCCGTCCGGTATTTCTTACGAACTCGGAAACTTTGAAAAATTTCTTGAAGAAAGGCAAAAGCTCATGAGCGCGGAACTCAAATCGATCCTGCTGTGAGATTTTGCAAGCAAAGGTGAATTCCGAATCGTTGAAAACGATAAAATTTCAATAACGGCCCTTGGCGGCAAGCAGCCCATGAAAACCAAACGGGTCGAGCAAGTAAGAAAGGTAATTGATGCCGGAGGTTGGTACATTATTATATTCAAGTCCGGTGATATCAGCAATAGCTGGATTTGTGAGAAAAACTTGATCGTAAAGGGTTCGATTGAGGACTTTGAGGAAATATTTGCAGAAAAGTTGGTGAAAGCGAAGAAGTAGCAGGGAAAGGTGTATAGGAAAGAAGCGTTGAGCGAAGCAAGCCCAACGCTTTTATTATTACCGCACGCATTTCGCGTGTGCACATCAAGGCGGCGGTTAGTTGCATTTGTGAATCTTGATCATTTTTGGAAAAAATAAAAATTATTTTCATGAAAACTATTGACAAACTGATAGTTTCACGCTATAATTTGGGTACGTTATCGATAACGGAGAAAAAAATTATGTTAATACGGACGAAAATCACCGGCATCGGCGATCCCTTCATCCTCAAAGAAGGTACCGTCTATCATGCCTTTGCGACCTCGGCTCCCGATGGTTTTCTTCGCTACACTTCGGATAATTTAAAGGAGTGGCGCGTGGAGGGCTACTGCTACCGCAACAGTGCGTGGGCAGAAAACTGTTTCTGGGCGCCCGAGGTCTATTTTTATTGCGGAAAATATTACATGCTCTATACGGGGCGGTGGAAGGCGAATCACAGCTTGCGGCTGGGGCTCGCCGTTGCGCATTCCCCCCAAGGTCCCTTTGAGGACCTCGCACCCGCCCCGCTCTTTGATTTCGGCTATGCCTGCATCGACGGAACGCTCTTCTTCGATGACGACGGCAAAGTGTATCTATATTATGTGCGCGATTGCAGCGAGAACGTGATCGGCGGCGTGCACACCAGCGAAATTTATTGCGCCCGCCTCTCGGAGGATTTACGCACCTTGGAGACGGAGCCCGTGAAAGTGGCGTGGCCCTGCCTCGGCTGGGAGACCGACCGCTCCCCCGATTGGCACTGGAACGAGGGCCCCGCCCTCCTCAAACACGGCGGGAAATATTACCTCAATTATTCGGTGAACTGCTACGATTCGCCCCATTACTGCATCGGGTGCGCCGTGGCGGATTCGCCTTTCGGCCCCTTTGAAAAGTATGCCGCGCCCGTTTTAAAGAGGGCGGAGGGGGATTTTTCGGGCCCCGGGCACAACAGCTTTTTCCGCGCGGAGGGCAAACTTTTCACGGCATTCCATATCCACAGCGATCCCGACAACCCCAGCGGCAACCGCCGCATGTGCATTGCGGAGGCGGGATTCGGCGAGGACGGAAACTTCTTTATCGACGCGACAGAATAGAGAATATGACAGAATAGAAAAAGCGGCAGAATAGAACGCAAAAGAGGGGAGAAGAGATGGCTGCGAAACGGGCAAGGGTTACGATGGCGGATGTGGCGAGAGCGGCGCAAGTGACGTCGCAAACGGTCTCGCGCGCCTTTCGCAACGCGCCCGATATCTCGGAGGAGACCCGTGAAAAGGTGCTCCGCGTCGCCGCCGAACTCAACTATGTGATGAACGGCACGGCGAGCTCGCTTCGCGCGGGCAACAGCCGCCTCATCGTGGTCGTTTACGACAACCTCGTGAATATCTACTTCTCCGTTATGATAGACTACTTGCAACAGAGCCTGTGGCGGCGGGGATATTCCATTCTCATGCTCTCCGTTGCGGAGGCCAAGCTCGACGGTGCGGCATACCAATTCGCCGTATCGCACAACGCGGGGGGCATCATCTCTTTCCTCGAACCCGTGCAGGGGATCGGGGAGATGATCGAGAACTTCGCCATTCCCGTCTTGCTCATCGGGCGGCGGACGGAGCTCATGCAGGTCGACTATCTCCGCACAGACGACGAGGAGGGGGGAAGGATCGCGGCGCGGCATCTCTTTTCGCTGGGTTGCAAAAAGACGGCATACCTCACCGTTCCGCTGGAAATCACCTGCGCATACGACCGGTTTGCGGGGTTTGAAGAGGAGGCGGCGCGGCTGGGCATGACGTGCTTTGCACAGGACGCCTATGCCGCACCCACCGCGGAGATCTTAAAGACACTCGCGGCGGACGGCGTGGAGGGGCTCTTCTGTTTCAACGACATGATCGCCTACAACGCGCTCTACACCATGGCGCGGGAAAATCTTTCCAGCCTCAAAGTGGTCGGATACGACTGCGTGGCGCGCGAAGTGCACATCCCCTACGGGCTCTTCTCCATCGGCCCGGATAAGCGGGCGCTCGCGGAACGGGCGGCGGAGATCATCGTCAAACGGGTGGAGGGCGCGGACATGCCCCGCATCACCGAGGTCGTCGGCGTGGAGAGTTGGATCTGAGCGCGGGGAATCCCGAAAGCGGGGTCTCTATCAAAAGTAAGGTCTTTCCATCGCAAGATGAAAGAAATAGATAAGGAGGACAGTGTATGTTAGGTAAGAGCAGAAAGATTGCGATCTCCATTGCAATCGCAACGGTACTGTGCTTTGGTGCAGTGGCTGTGGCATGTACCACAGACGAGACCGAGAAGAAGTATTCCGTGACTTACGAAGCAGGGTACACGGGTGCGACGGAAGTCATTCCCGCCGAGTCGTATGCCGAAGGTGCAACGGTCACCCTGCGCGGCGCGGATACGTATCAGCGCGGGGGGGGGTATTTATTCGTGAATTGGAGCGACGGCTCCGAGACATACGATGCAGGCGCATCGTACACGATGCCCGCCCACGACGTCGTTTTCACGGCACAGTGGAAACAGGAAGAGCCGACGCCTCCGCCCGAAGATCTGGATGCCGAAAAGATCGCGAGCTTCCCGGCCGGGAATCTCACCCTCGAAAACGGAGACGCGAAAGCGCACTACACCGCGGAGTATGCGGATGCGGGGCTTGTCATCACGGCATGGGTCGAGGATAAGAGCGTTTCCGTGGGCGGCGGCGTGAGCGCCAACGACGGCATTTCCGTCATCTTTGCCAAGCAGGAGCGCATCGGGGGCGTCTCGGAAAAGACCTACCGCGTGCGTGCCGACCTCGACGGGAATGTGCAGGCGGCGACGATGCACAACACGCAAGTTGCGCAAGTGGAGGGCCTTACCGCCGAGACGAAGTATCTCACCCTCGACGAAAAGACGGTCGCCGGCTATCGCATCAAGCTCACGATGCCCTATGCGGCAATCGGTGTGACGAAAGATAGCCACGATGCAGTGGTCGCCCTCGGCTTCCAGAATGCCGAACAGCTGCTTTACGATGAGAGCCAAGGCACGGATATCAAGCAGATCCACACCTATCTCGTCGTCAATGCAGACGGCACGTTTGCGGCGAACCCCAACTTGGAGCTCGGCGCGGTTTGGGGCAACGGCGGCACGGGGCTCAGAATGAAAGACATCTGGTCCCTCGATCATGACGACGGCACCGCAGACGCCTACATCACAATGACCGGGCTCGATGCGGACAACAACGTCTACATGCGCAATTCCAACGTTCCCAAGGCGTATGCGGAAGTGCAGATCCACGCAAGCGAACTTCGCAACAACGATAAAGGGGCCAAATTCGGGCTCGAACTCGTCAAGCAGGACGGCTCGTTCGGCTACCTCTACTTTGTGGATGCGAACAGTGCGGACGGCAAGGCTTTCAAGGCGGGCGCAACGGCAGTCAGCTATGTGCAGTGGGACGGCGTTTGGAAGTGGCCCGAGACCAAGTTGGGCACCGTCGGCGAATCCTCCGACGTGTATGCGGGCGAGAACAGCTATGTCACGCTCGGCATCTACCGCAATCAGAACAAGGTGCAGTTCTATGTCAACGGCACCGCGCTCGCGGCAGTCGAACTCAGCGGAATTTCCGCGACGAACGAATCGATGTACTTCGGCCTCGTCTCTTTCAACATCATGCTCAATGTCAAGGGCTACAAGCTGTTGACGGCGGATGCCGACCTCGCAAGCTATCAGGCAGAGATGGACGCGTGGTTTGAAAGACCTTTGGTAGAGTCCGACAAGAAGCTCGACGGCAAGCTCGACGACTGGACGGCACAAGAAAAGAGCAATCCTTTCATCTATCCCTCCGATCAGGGCAGAAGCGCCACCGTGTATGCGACCAAGGGCCAAAACGGCGTCACCCTGTTCTATGATTGGTATCATTTGACCAACGAGACGGAAGAAACAGAAAGCTTCTGGCTCAACACCAACGTCGAATTCCGTCTCGGCGGCGACACGGAAAAGCAGTATATGGTCGCGGCAAACGGCTCGCACCCCGGCATTGACGACGGTCATTACTACTTCCATACGGATCCGGTGGAGGGTGGCCTTTTCCACACCGTTGCGGAGATCTTTATCCCTTACGGCTCCATCACGGGCGGAACGTACAGCTATGACGACACTCCCGTTCCCGCAAACTTCTATGTGAAAGTCGGCGGCGAAGCCGGCAACGTCTGGGAGACGGGCGACTGGTGGAGAACGGGCGGAAATGACGCGCAGGGCATCCTCATCACGAAGAACGGCATCCTCGGCGCGACCCAAAAGACCATGGACGGCGAACTCTCCGACTGGGCGGATGCGAAATGGAACACAAAGAACCGCTATGAGTGGACGGCGCTCCTTGCAGACGACGGGCTCTATCTCGCGGTCAAAGTGAAAGCGGAGACCATTGCGGCGGACCGTCAGTTCGTCAGCGGGCAGGACGGCAACGGAAATGACAAGTGGTGGCTCAACCAAAACCTCGAAATTCAGGGGCAAGCGGCCAGCGTTCTGAAAGCGGCACGCGTCATCTATTTCGGCGGCAAGGCTTACCACACCTCTTTCATCAACGATGCGGGCGCCAAGCTCACGAACAATGAGGGCGCAGACGATGAACTCGTATTCGAGCTCTTCATCGCGCGGCAGAACTTTACCGACCCCACGGCGAGATCGGTCAGAGCATGGATCGGCGGTCAGCTGTATGACACGGTAGACACTCAGGCCCAGAATTGGGCCATGGCGCTCGAAGGCGACGTCATCAACGGAGAGGGCTTGGAAGCTCTTCCCGCGGGCGACACCTGGGGCGACGGCGGCGAGTACCTTTCGAGGACGGATAACTGGGACGTCAGCCACGATGTCTCCACGGAGGAAGTCCCCTATATCGACATGCAGACGAGCAAGGCCGGCACGGACAACAACATCTACATGCCCGCAACCAAGGGGCAGAATCGCTTCTATGCGGAGACCAAGATCACCGTAAAGGGCGCGGAGAAGATGGCGGACGGCAACTATGACAGCTATCCCAAGTTCGGCGTCATCGTGTATTCCGCAGACGGCTCCCGCGGCGTGCTCTTCTATGTCGACACAGTCAGCAATGCAGCGGCTCCCACAATCAATGGGGACTCGGTCAACCTCGGCTACAATGTCCGCACGAACGGCGGTTGGTCGTCGTGGAACACCATCCCCGGCAAGACGGTCGGCGCGGATTCGAGCGTCTATCAGAATGACCAATACGTGACCCTCGGCATCTACCGCCAGGGCATCGTGTTCAGCCTCGTCTACAACGGGCAGGTCGTCACCACCCTCTACAACGCGGGCATCAAGGCGACCGAGGATGTCTACTTCGGCATCGTCTCGTTCAATCTTCTCCTCAAAGCGAAAGAATACAAGCTCGAAACGGATGAAGCCAAGCTCGAACAGTATCAAGTCGATACTTCCAAGAAAGAGGAAGTCGACTACCTCTTCTGCGGCGACAGCTACATCGACACTGCTTTCTTCCAGACTTGGAAAGACGCTTTCGGCAGCCTCAAAGCCATCAATCTCGGCGTGGGCGGCACCAAGGTGGAATATTGGCAGGATCAGCTCGTCACACAGCTCACCCATTATAAACCCAAGAACATCATCATCCACATCGGCGTCAACAACATCGATGGCGGCGAATCGGATGAGAAAGTCATCGAAAGGCTCACCGAGCTCTTCGCGGGCTTCAAGCAGGAATGGCCGGACGTCAAGATCTACTATATCAGCCTTGTCGACAACGTTCAGTTCCACTCGCTTGCAGGCCAATATGAAAACGTCAACAAGTGGGTGCTGCAACAGGAGGGGATCAACTTCATCGATATGCGTCCCCACATCAGCAAGACGAACGACGCGGCAGACCTCATGTGGTTCTATGACGGGCTGCATTACAGCGCACCCGGCTATGCGCTCCTCGTCCGCGAGATCGCGAACGCGCTCGGCTTGGAGAACTTGGTCGTAGAGGCACAGAACGGCCTCGGTACCCTCACCGTGGACGATGAGATCTACCTCGCTCCCTCGGCGGTATTCCAGGCACAGGCCGACGGCGAAGAAACGGTGTGGTATGCAAATCAGAAGCAGCCGCTCGTGGAGAGCATTCTTCCCATCGAGGGCGCTTACGGCGCAGACGTGTATGCAGAGGCCAAACTCTCCATCGTGAGCGACCCCCACAACGCACAGTGGGGCAAGGCCGGGCTCTCCATCATGTCCAAGACGGGAACTTACTACTACTTCATCGACCTCAATTCTATCAACAACCCGAAAAACGTGTACACCAATCACTATGCGGCGCTCGTATGGCGTCCCGAAAAGCTGGCCGGTTGGACGAAAGATTGGGAATGGAACAACATCCAGCCGCACTTCAACAACTCCGAGAACGGCTACACCAATCTCGGGAACGATGTGAAGTTCGACTATAAGGTAGACAAGGGATTCATCACCCTCGGCGTCGCCAAGGTGGGCAGCAAGCTCTACTTCACGGCAGACGGCCACGTCGTCGGGCTTCCCGTGCAGTCCGCATTCGCGGCAGACGAGAAAGTCGCGATCAGCGTGCTCAACTTCAACATGGAGATGTACGCAAAGGGCGGCTATGCGACGACCGTGCTCCAAGAAATTTACGCCAAGGCTCCCGCGGCGCAAGGCTCCACCAAGAAGATCGACGGTAAGCTCGACGACTGGACGGTTGCCGAAAAGACCAACCCGTTCCGCGTTCCCATTACGGACGGCAGAAGTTTCACCGTGTATGCCTACATGGATACCTATGGCGTGAACATCTTCTATGACATCATTCACGGCAAGTATACGCAGAAAGGTCGGCTTGACGGAGGGAATTATTCCCACTGGTGGGAAAGCACGAACATTGAGTTCCGTCTCGGCGGCGACACGTTCTGTGACAATCAAGGCCTCGGACAGGGTCCTCAATGGCTCGTCTCCGCGAACGGACAGCGCACCGTGGACGAAGCGGTCATGAATACGGAAACGCTTGAAGATGGCAAGTATCACACCACGATTGAGATCTTCGTTTCCTATGAGAACATCGCGGGCTACAATTACGATAGCGACTATATCCCCGCAGCGTTCGCATACAAGACCGAGGGTGAGACCGGTGGCGCTTTCGTGAAAGGTGACCTTATCTTCTCCGGCGGCGGTATCGGTTACGATTGGCAGTGGCGCGCAGGTGAGATCACCAAGAAAGGCTTCCGCACGGGTAGCGTAAAGCTAATCGACGGCGACCTCTCCGATTGGGATGAGGCAGAGTTCAAACCCGCCGTTCACAGCGCAGCGCTCACCGATGCTGAATATGCGGCATTCCTCGGGACTGACGGTCTGTATGTCGCGCTCCGCATCAAGGGCACCGACATCAATGTCACTTCTACCTTTACGGAGGAGAACGACGGCTGGTGGAAGAACAGCAACATTGAGTTCTTCAATGACGAAGAAGCTATGGTCCACTGGACGGGTAGGGTCATGGCATTCGGCGGCGAAGTGTATCACTGTGGCTTCACCACCGACGCGGGCATGACGGTGAATGAGGACAGTTCGGAGGTATGCTTCGAGATCTTCATCTCCAACCGTTG
The DNA here is from genome assembly GCA_947624225.1 of uncultured Clostridia bacterium. Classification (GTDB taxonomy): domain Bacteria; phylum Bacillota; class Clostridia; order Christensenellales; family Borkfalkiaceae; genus Gallimonas. The sequence continues at coordinate 45,899 of CANQJF010000005.1, read as the reverse complement.
GCTCAAGGGCACGGATCAAGATTCTTTGAGGATCGCTTTCGGCGGACGTCTCTACTCCGCGGCTTCGGAAGCGTCCGCGGAAGATATCACTTGGCAGGATTACGCCCGCAAAGTGGAAATCACCCGCAAAGATTCCTAATAAAAATCGGTAGGGCAGGGGAGGGCTCTTCGGGGCTCTCCCCATAGCCGCGCCATGGGTGCGCGGCAATCGCGTGCAAAAAAATTAAAAAAAGGAGAACAAAACGTGAGAAAATTATTGAGATTTGCGTCGCTCGCGGTAACGGCTACCATTGCGGCAACGGCAATGTTCGGGCTCGTCGGTTGCGGAGATAAAGGCGGCGGCGGGGATATCGAAATCGACGAAAACGGCAACATCCGCCCGAGCACGAGCGGGGAGACGACGGTCAACTTCTGGGGCTATGGCGACCAGAACGAGAAATCGGTGTTCGATTCGCTCGTCGCCCAATTCAACGAAAAGTATAAAGACGACCACATCAAAGTGCACTATGAGCAGATGCCCTCGGGCACGTATGGCCAAAAGGTGCTCACCTCACTCAAAAACAAGAAAGCCTCCGTGGATATCTTCTATGTGGGCGACGCCGACTATAAGACGTATGCCACCTCGGGCTATCTCGAACCCCTCGACCTCTGGATCAAGGGCGGTACAACGGAGGACGGCATCACCATCCCCGCGAGCAAGGAGATCAAGATCGAGGACATGTGGGAGACTTCGGTCAACCGCTATCTCTATGACGTGGACACGACCACGCAAGACGGGCCCAACGCCCACTATTGGGGCATCCCCAAGGACATCGGTCCCATCGTCATCTACTATAACGAGACGCAGTTCAACGAGGTGGGCATCAAGGTGCTCTCCGTCGCAAAAGAGGACCTCGCCGCATTCAACGCGGGCACCAAGGCGGATGCGCGCGGCAAGAAGAAAGCAGACCTCGGCATCACCGACGAGGTGAAAGAGAAAGGATATTTTGTAGACAGCAAGGGGCAGAAATGGTTCAACAACCAAGTTCCCATGAGCTGGGATGAGACCATCGCCGTTGCGGATCTCCTCCAACAGAAGTTCGGCGCGACTGCCAAGGATTATAGCGGCTACTACACCGAGTGGTGGTTCAACTATGGCTGGTCGGTCGGCGGCGACTGCATCGAGTACATCGCGGACAGCGACCCTCAATACAACGGCGGTTATTGGGACCTCACCCTCTTCGAGGATACGCCCAACTTCATCGTCGCGGACGACGTGGAGGGCACCGTGACCGTAAACGGCACCGCATACAAGGCGGGCGAGATCATCGCGTGGAAAGATAAGCTCGTAGACGTGAAAGCGGCCACCAAGTCCATCCGTCCCGAAGTCACCGCACTCAAAGAAGAGGGCAAACTCAACCAGCTTCCCTCCCAGAGAGACGCCATGATCGAGTTCGTCAGCCTCACCACCCCCAAGAACAAGGAAGTTGTTCCCGGGCACAACGGGTATGCCGTGAGCGCTTTCCCCAAGGTCATCGGCGACGACTCCCAAAAGGCGACCAAGTTCGCGGAGAAGAAAGTCGGCATGCTCGTTGACGGACGTTGGAACGTCGTCGATTTCCGTACCGTGTGCGGCGACAAGCCGGGCTCCACGGGCGACGGCAACTTCGAGTGGGATGTTGCACCGCTTCCTCAGTATAAGGAATACGACGCACAGGGCAACGTGACGGTGCACGGCGTGGAGGCCGGGCATTCGGGCTCTGTGGCACTCTGCATCAACAAGAAGTCTGAGAAAAAGACGGCGGCTTGGCTGTTTGCCGAGTTCATCGGCGGAAAGACGGGGCAGGAAGCGCAGGCCAAATCGGGCTTCGCCATTCCCTCGCAAAAGGATCTCGCCAATTCCGACGTGTTCCTGCAACCCAACCAAAACCCCCGCAACTCCATCGTGTTCGTGCGCGCGGCGCAGTTCGAGACCCCCGGCGACTGGTGGTATCTCAAAGACAACAAGTGGATCAACGCGTGGGCGGATAACCTCAACCACAAGGTGCGCGAAGGGGACATGACCTTCGATGAGCTCGTGAACAGCGAAGCGGTCCGCAACACGCCCGCGCTCCTCAAAGCGTATACCAAGAAGAATAAGTAACGGGAGGTCCGCATGGAACGGGAAATCGCAGAAAATGCCGCCGATATGACGGCGATAGGCGCCAATGTTCCCGCCGAATTCGATGCGGCAACGGAGGCCGAGCCCGTACTTACGAAACAGGCGCCCGCAAACAGGCCCAAAAAACGGCGGATCGACATCGAGGAGATCTATGGGACGCTGTTCGCCGCCATTCCCCTCATCGGGTTCTGCATCTTCGGGCTCGTTCCCCTCATCCTCGCCTTTGCAATGGCCTTTCTCGACATGGGTACGGGCTGGGACATTGCAGAGGCCGAGTGGGCGGGATTCGACAACTTTGTCTACCTCTTCTCGACGGCGTCGGACGAGGTGGGCATCTCCATCTTCGAGGCAATCGGGAACACCCTCATCCTCGGGATCTCCACCTTTATCAGCCAGATCCTCGCCCTCGGCATCGCCTATCTTCTGAGCCGCGATATCAAGGGGAGGGGGATTTGGAGGATCATCTACTTCATCCCCTATGTGTGCTCGGTGGTTGCCATCACCATCATGTGGCGGTATATGTTCAACCCGTCCTATGGGATCATCAACCAATTCCTCGGCAACACAGACATCACGAACGGCGCCATCGACTGGACGGACGACCCCGCCATGTTCTATGTGACTATCAATATCATCAGCATATGGTCGGGCATGGGGTATGGCATTCTGCTCTACACGGCGGCGCTCACCAACGTGAACCAATCTGCCATCGAGGCGGCGGAGATCGACGGCGCGGGGGCTTTCACCAAGTTCTTCCGCATCGTGCTTCCCTCCATTTCGCCCACGACTTTCTATCTCCTCATCATGGGCGTGATCGGGATGCTGCAATCGTTCACCATCACCAACGTATTCGATAGCAGCGGCGGCCCCGATAAACACGGTATCACCATCGTGTTCTTTATGTATCAATATCTCTATGACTGGCAGAACGTGGGGGTCGCGAGTGCGGCATCGTGGGTGCTCGCAGCGCTCATTCTCATCGTCACGCTCATCCAATTCATCGGTTCGAGGAGGTGGGTCAAGTATGACTGATCGTACTGAAATGCCCGTTGCGGAAGAATCTCTTCCCGGGGAGCGGCAAACGCCTCCCGCGGCGCCCGTCAAGGAGAGAGCGCCCAAGATGCGCAGCGGAAAGACCATGAATACCGTCACGAAAACGGTGATCTATGCCATTCTCGCGCTCTATGCGCTCGTCATCATCTTTCCTTTCCTCATCGTCATCATCACATCCTTTAAGACGTGGCAGGATGCAGTCTCTTCCGAGTTCTCGTGGGTGCCGCCCATGGGCTTTACGCTCGAAGGGTATCAGGAAGTGTTCACCTACAAGGCTTCGTCGGATTCGACGCTCCCTTCCCTCGTGAACGGCTTCATCAATACACTGCTCTATGTGCTCCCGCCCACCATCTTGGGGCTCCTCACCTCTTCGATCTCGGCATACGCCTTTTCCAAGTTGCGCTTCCGCTCGAAGAAGTGGATGTATTCCCTCCTCTTGGGAACGATGATGATCCCGGGGACCATCATGATCGTGCCGCAATACGTCATCTATGACTCCATCGGCTGGATCAACACCCCGTTGCCCCTCATGATCCCCGGAATGTTCGGTGCCGCCGCGTGCGTGTTCTTTATGCGGCAGTTCTATTCGGGCATTCCCGACAGCCTCATCGAGGCCTCCAAGCTCGACGGGCTCGGCTACTTCGGCATCTTCTTCCGGATCATGGTGCCGCTCGCCGTCCCCGCCCTTTTGGCACAGGGGCTCTTGGGATTCATCGGAGGGTATAACGACTACCTCGGCCCGTTGCTCTACCTGCACGAGGACCGTCTCCACACGCTGCAAGTCGCCCTCAACAACATCGCGGATACCTATGAGAGGAGATCCAACGTGGTTATGGCGGCCAGCATTGTGGCGCTCGTCCCCATGCTTACCGTGTATTTCTTCACCCAGCGGTACTTCATCTCGGGCATCGTCTCGAGCGGACTGAAAGACTAATTTAAGGAGATATCATGAATAAACTCGCAAAATTCTCTTCCGTCGTTCTCGCGCTCTGCATGACGGCGGGGACCATTCCCGCGCTCGCCGCTTGCGGCGACGACAAACCGCAAGAAGAGAAGGTGGAATTTCACTATGAGGCGGAAAAGCTCAGTGCGATGGAGGACTCCGCGCACGACTACAACGCCAACCTCTTCTATGTGAACTCCCTCGAATTCGGCGTCGCGGACCCCTCCGTCATCTATATCACGGAGGGCGAAGAGCAGGGCTGGTTCTATGCCTATGGAACGAGCGACGAGATCAACGGACACGGCTATCAGGCGTGGCGCTCCAAGGACCTCTCCCATTGGGAGACGACGGGCCTCGCGCTCAGCCCCGATTTTTCCGTGGCGTGGGCCACCGATAACTATTGGGCGCCCGAAGTCGTTTACGACAAGAAGGACAAGACCTATTACATGGTCTACAACGCGTGGAACCAGAACGAGAATTTGGGTCCCGAATGCAGACTGTGCCTCTCCGTCGCCTCCTCCAAGTCGCCCAAGGGCCCCTTTACCACGCCTCGCCGCGAAAATGCGGATATGAAGCAGATCGGCCCCGACCAACCCGTCATCGACCTCCACGAGAGCAACACGGCCATCCCGCAGAAATATCGCGACATGGGCTTTGATTGCGCGCTCGATGCAAGCCCGTTCATCGATCCCGCCACGGGAGACAAATACCTCTACTTCGGATGGTATGATATCGTCGGATCGGGCGACCGGGACGGCACCCACCTCTTCGGCATGAAGATGAAAGATTGGTTTACGCCCGACTACACCACCCTCACGGAGCTCACCGCACCCGGTTACAGCTCGCTCGAAAGATATCACAATCCCGACACCCATACTCCCGACCTCGAAGAAGTCGAGGGGCACATCAACGAGGGGCCGTTCATGTATTATCACGACGGCACCTACTACCTCACTTACTCCATCAACGGCTACACCGATGAGACCTACCGCGTGATGCAGGCCACCTCCGACGACCCTCTCGGCGTCTTTAAGAAGATCCCCGAAGAGGACGGCGGCACCGTGATCGCGTCGAGCCCCGATTGGACGCACATCAAGAGTGCGGGCCACCACAGCTTTGTGGAAGTGGGCGACGAGCTCTTCATTGCCTACCACACGTTCCGCAACAGGCAGGATATCTCCAACGGCCGTGCGCTCGCAGTGGACAGAGTGGTGTGGGCGGAGAACGAAGCGGGGGATACGGTCATGCACACCAACGGCCCCAGCTGGTCCCTCCAACCTCTTCCCGAGGCAATTTCGGGCTATAAGAACATCGCGCCCTCCGCGACCGTCACCGTAAACGGGAAGAATGCGGATGGGGACGACAACCTTGCCCTGCTCACCGACGGCCTGCTCAAATATCGCGACCTCAGCCTCGGCGACGAGTGCACCTTTACGGCCAAGACCAATGAGATCGTTCTCAAATGGGCCAACCCCGTCACGGCGCGCGGCTTCCTTATCTACAACTCTTGGGACTATGAGACCACGTTCAGCGCGGTGAGATCCGTCGAGATGGACTACCTCAGATCCAACGGCGACACGGCGACCGCTGTCATCGAGAACCTCGGTTTCGACTGGGATTGGTGCTTCGAGGACGAGAGCGGGCTCATCCGTCCGGGCGGAGCGGCAATCGCGGAGTTTGCGGAACTTCCCATCAAGGAGATGCGCATTGTCATCGACATGCCCGCAGGCGCGGAAGAGTTTGCCGTCGGCGAGCTCGTGGTGCTCGGCAAGGACGTTGCGTGCAAGGGCGTCGATTCCTTTGAGGAGTATACCTATGAGAACGCGACGTACGGCTCTCCCCACATCGAGAGAAACAGCGTGACGTTCGGCGCGGTCGAGGTGGACGGCAAGCCCTCCTCCTACATCAAGACCACCGACGGATTCAACGTCGATAACGACAAGGGCACCGCGGATTCCTATATCTTGCAGACGGGCGCGCGCGACCAGTTCGCTTTCTTCAAGGATATCTTCTCCACGGAGTTCTATGCCAAGGCGACGCTCACCGTCACGGCGGACAGGGGCTATGCCAACGACCAATATCCCAAGTTCGGCTTTGCCATCCGTTGCGAGGATAAGGACGAGCTCGGCAACGACATCCACAACACCATCATCTACTATGTGGACGCCGCCAACAACTACACCCTCGGGCGGGTCGGATGCGCCCAGCGCAACATGAGCGACACCGATTGGCTGTGGGGACAGGACGAAACGCTCAAAGATGTCCCCGGCATGCAGTATAAGAACGGGAACACGGTCACCCTCGAAGTCATTCGCAAGGGCGCGGCGTTCTACTTCATCTGCAACGGGACCCTCGTCATCGAAAAGAACGATTTCAACGTGTTCGATGAGGATCTCAAAGCCGCCATCGGGTTCTTCTCTTTCAACACGCCCATGAAGATCACCAACTACTCCGCCACGCAGGACAGTGCGGAAGTTGCCAAGAAGTTGCAGGAGTTCGGAAAATAAGAAATAGAGAGGGAGAACATGCGACAGAGAACAGAATATCCTCGCCCTCAATTCCAAAGAAAAGATTGGCTCGCTCTCAACGGAGAATGGGAATTTGCGTTCGACGATGGAGACGAGGGACTTGCAAAGGGTTACGACACGGGGCGGGTGACTTTCCCCCTCAAAATCAACGTGCCTTTTTGCTATCAGTATCCCGCGAGCGGGATCGGCGATGCCGCCGTTCACCCGTGCGTGTGGTATAAGAGAACGTTCGAAGCGAAGGGGGGCAGGCACGCCCTGCTCTCCTTCAACGGGGCAGATTATGAGACGGACGTTTGGATCAACGGCAAGCATGCCATATCCCACGAGGGAGGCTATGCGCCCTTTACCGCGGACATCACAAAGCTGTTGAAGCGGGGAAAGAACACCATCGTTGTGCGCTGCCATGACCCGTTCGATCCCGCTTTCCCGCGCGGCAAACAGAGCTGGACGGGAGAGCGCTTCGCCTGCTGGTATATCCCCAACACGGGCATCTGGCAGAGCGTCTGGATCGATTGGGTGGGGGAGGACGCCATCCTGTCCCACACTCTCTTCCCCGATTACGACACTTGCTCCGTCTCGGGCGAGATCGTCACCGCGGGCCATGCGGACGAAGCGGAGATCGTCGTCTCCCTGCAAGGAGAGGAACTCAAAAAAGTTCGCTTCGGGCTGGACGGCAAGCGCACCCGCTATTCCTTTAAGCTCAAAGAGCCCAACGCGGTGGATGCCGACTATGCGTGGAGCCCCCGGCATCCCGTGCTGTTCGGCGCGCAATTCAGGCTGTATCGGGGCGGGAAGCTCGTCGATGCCGCCGCGGCGCGCTTCGGGTTCCGCAAACTCACCGTAGACGGGAACAACATCGTTCTCAACAACGAACCGCTCTTCCAGCGGCTCATCCTCGACCAAGGCTATTGGGAGGAGAGCGGCATCACACCGCCAAGCGCGGAGGCGCTCAAAGAGGATATCCGCCTCGCCATGGCGATGGGTTTCAACGGCGCGCGCAAGCACCAGAAGTTCGAGGATCCCTACTTCTACTACTATGCGGAGGAGCTCGGCTTCCTCACTTGGTGCGAGATGCCGTCTGCCTATGAGTTTTGCGCACAGGAGGAGGCGCGCATCGCCTCCGAATGGGCGAAGATCGTCCGCGAGGCGAGCTTGTTTGCGAGCGTCATCGCCTATGTCCCGCTCAACGAGAGTTGGGGCGTGCGGAATATCGTCTCCGACCCCGCACAGCAGAACTTCGCCCGCGCCCTCTACTATGCGACCAAGGCGCTGGACCCCACCCGCCTCATCTCCACCAACGACGGCTGGGAATGCCTTGATGCGACCGATTTGCTCGGCATTCACGATTATGCCTATGACAGCAGTCTCTTTGCGGAGAAATACCGCGCCGACCGCTATCACGAGCTCTATCCGCAGGGGCGGCGGCTGATGGCGGAGGGATGTGCCTACCGCGGACAGCCCGTTCTCCTCACCGAGTTCGGGGGCATTGCGATGTCGGACGAGACGAAGGACGGCAATTGGGGCTACAACGACGGCGCACAGGACGCGGAGGCGTTCTATGCCCGCTATGCAGATCTCGTGCGGGGCGTGTATGCCCATCCCGAATTTCGCGGGTTCTGTTACACCCAGCTCACAGATGTGCAGCAGGAGGTGAACGGGCTCCTCTATCCCGACCGCACGCCGAAGTTCGATTGTGAGCGGATCAAGCGCATCACGGAGGGCAAAGAATAGCAAACCGTGCATGAATGAAAAGGATCGGAACGGATGAACGCATTCGTTCCGATTTTTTTTGCGTCTTTGACGGAAAAGGCCCATACCGTGTCCGAGGTGGTGCGGTCTGAATCTGACGCCGTATCCCCATACCATGTCCGAGGATGGGCGTTAGAAGTTTGAGGTGCATTTTCAAGGCGCACGGCCACCCGCGGAGAGCATGCGGGCGGGAATTAAGCCCGAGGGAGGATAAAAAAACATTGGATTCGTGCGTTTAAATTGTTGACAAGACAACAAAAATGGCGTATGATATCAGCCGAGAGGGAAAATATGGAACAACGATACACGACATTTTCTTTGCTGTTGATCAACATATCGCGGTGTGTTCAAAGGATCAAGAACGCCGAAATGGCGGCGCTCGGGTTAAAAGGGAGGCAGGTGCACTGTCTGTTTTGGCTCTACAATTGCAGCGAGGGGGCGAGTTTGACCAGGCTCGGCGAGATGTGCGGCGAGGACAAGGGGATGATGTCCCGAACGGTGAAAGAGCTGAGCGAGGCGGGGCTCGTCTATGTCGAAAGGAGCGAGCGAAAGTATAAAAATCCCATCCGCCTCACGGAGCGGGGGGAGGAGATCGCGGGCATCGTCGCCGAGAAAATTTCTGCCATCCTCGAAGAGGGCAGCGCGGGGATCTCGGAGGACGCGCGCGACGGGCTCTACCGTTCGCTCGGGCTCATCTCGAAAAATCTGACAAAGATTTGCAAACGGTACGACCCATCGGACCCGTCGTGAGTGGGTTTCAAAAAATGCCTCGGCATAAGCTTCGACATGAGTAGATTGCAAAACGTCCCATCATAGGGGTGGGCGTGCAAAAATATTTTAAAAGTGGAGGGCTGTTCTATGTGTAAAAATCTTGTCACGCAACTCATATATCGCGTCGTGCTGTGCGTCGTCTCGGCATTTGCCTGTCTGCTGTCGCTCGGCATTTTCTACATCGGGAAAAACGGCGGGAACGAGTTTTCGTGGGATTTTTTAAAATTTTACACCAACATCAGCAATTATTTTGTGCTTGTCGTCTCCGTCATTGTGCTCGCCGACACAGTGAAGCGCGTGCGCGGGGGCGAGACGGAGGGGTGTAACCGCAAACTCCGCACGTTCAAATTCATGACGGTCATCATGATCCTCGTCACGTTCCTCGTCGTCATCTTCCTGCTGCAATCGCCCTTGGAGGCCGACTATTGGCGGAACATCGGGAACATGTCCTATCATTTCCTCGCGCCCCTGCTCTTTATTTTGGACTACATCCTGTTCGACGAGAAGCGGACGATCTCCGTCTTTGCGCCCCTATACAGCCTCATCATCCCGCTCATCTATGTGGGGTACATCTTTATCTTGGGCGCCGTCATTCCCGGATTCACCTATCCCTACTTCTTCCTCGATGCGAATGAGCTCGGTTACGGCGGCGTTGTGCTCTGGGTGTTGGGGCTGATGGCGGTCTTTGTCGTGCTCGGCTACCTATTGTGGCTGTGGAATCGCTTTGACAAAGTCGACGGCAAGTGGAAGTTCGACTTCCAAAACAACATGTTCTCCGCCCGTCGCACCCGCAGTGCGCAGGTTGCGGCGGTGATGCAGGACGAGGACGATTCGTCCGGTCGGAGAGGGTGATGTTATGGTCAGAATTTTGATGGACAGCGCCTCCGACATCGAGCAGGCAGAGGCGGAGCAAATGGGGATCTCGATGATCCCGGTGGAAGTAAGGCTGGGCGGGGAAACCTTTTTGGACGGGGTCAACCTTTCGCACAAGCAGTTTTTCGAGAAGTTGATCGAGGAGGACGGGTTCCCCAAGACCAGCCAAATCAACGAATATCGGTGGGGAGAGGAATTCGAGAAAATGACGCGGGCGGGCGACCAAGTGATCGCGATCACCCTTTCCTCCAAACTTTCGGGGACATTTGCATGCGCCAAAAATGCCGCCAAGCGCTATCCGGGGCAGGTCTTTGCGGTGGACAGCCTGAACGCCGCTGCGGGGGAGCGTATTCTCGGCGAGTACGCGTTGCGCCTCCTCGCGGGCGGGCAGGACGCGGGCACGGTTGCCGAGGAACTGAACGAAAAGAAAAAGAAGATCCGGCTCATCGCCGTCGTCGACACGCTGAAATATTTGAGAAAGGGCGGGAGAATTTCGGGCGTGGCGGCCCTTGCCGGCGAGATGCTCTCGGTGAAGCCCGTCGTCTCGGTCGTCGGCGGGGAGGTTAAGCTCGTGGGCAAGACAATTGGGAGCAAGCGGAGCAACAACCTGTTGATGCAACTCGTAGAAAAGTGCGGCGGGATCGATTTCTCCATGCCCTATGCGCTCATGTATTCGGGGCTCTCCGATGAATATCTCAAAAAATATCTGCACGACAGCGCGGCGCTTTGGACGGGCCATATCGACGACCCGAACAGCATCCCGGCCCACCTGATCGGCAGCACCATCGGCGCCCACGTCGGGCCCAATGCCGTAGGCGTCGCGTTCTTCTCCAATTGATTGCCCCATACCATGTCCAAAGCGTCAAATAAGCAGTATGACGTCGTATCCCTATACCATGTCCGCGGTTTGAAGTTATAAATTTTTTCGTGGACGGTTTTAAGCCATACCATGTCCGCGTTTGCGTTTCCAAAAACAATGCGGCTCATGCAAAGCGGACCGCCGCGCGTTTCCGCCTGAAAGCGGGATTTTGATGAGAGTTTGCGGGAATTTTTTCGTGCAGAATGCTTGATTTTTGAAAATTGCAGTGCTATACTGTTTGCCGTACCAAAGGAGGGTATCACAATGTTAAACAAAAAAATTGCAGAACTTTTAAACGACCAGATCAACAAAGAGCTCTATTCGGCATATCTGTATCTGGATTTTGCCAACTACTATGCCGACGAGGGTCTCGACGGCTTTGCGCATTGGTATGAGGTGCAGGCGCAAGAGGAGCGCGACCACGCTTTCATGATCCGCAGATATTTGATCAACAACGGGATCAGAGTGCAATTCAAGGCCATCGCAATGCCCGACAAGACGCTTCAGAACCATCTCGCGCCCTTGGAGGCGGGCTATGAGCACGAGCAGTATGTCACCTCTCTGATCACGGCTATCTACCACGAGGCCTTCGAGCAGAAAGATTATAAGACCATGCAGTTCCTCGATTGGTTCATCAAGGAGCAGGGCGAGGAGGAGACCAACGCAGAGGATATGATCAAAAAGATGAAGCTCTTCGGCACCGACGCCAAGGGGCTGTATGCCCTCAATCAGGAGTTGGCGGCAAGGACGTATGCGCCCTCCGCAACCGGCCCCGCAATGTGATGTAGACGCCGAAAAACCGCCGCGACCCGGCGGACGTCCATAAATAACGATTGAAACGGTTTGGCGGTTGTCCAAACCGTTTTTCCATGCCCCAAAGAGGGGATAAAAAATTTTTTTAACTTGATGATTGAAAATCATTGACTTTCATTCATTGAATGTGGTAAAATAAAACAGAAGGGTCAAAAAGGAGACTGTACAATGAACGATTTTGTTTTTCAAAACACCACAAAGGTCTATTTCGGAAAAGACCAACTAAAACATCTCGGTGCGGAACTCAAAAAGTGATATGGATGGCGCCAATGCCGCGATAGACGCTCTTTCCGACTTCTTCCATACGCTCGGTTTGCAAAGTACGCTCACCGAACTCGGCATTGACGACAGCAATTTCTCCGTTATGGCGCAAAAAGCCTGTGGCGGCGGGACTCTGCAAGGATTCAAGACGCTTACCCCTAAGGATGTGAAAGCGATTTTCAGAATGTGCCTATAATCCCATAGCAAAATAAAATTTAAAATAAAATTGGAGGTAATTTTTCGATGATTGAACAAGTTCTTACGCGTCACAGCGCGGCTCTCCGCGTGAAGATCACGGTAAAAGCGCTCGTTTCGGTTGGAATTATCGCGCTTGCGGTGATCCTTCCGCAACTCGTACACCTCGCCCTCGGCGCGCCCGGCGGGATGCAGTGGCTGCCCATGTATCTGCCCATTTTGCTCGGCGGGTGTCTGCTCGGCTGGAAATGGGGCTTGGGCGTGGGGATCCTCTCCCCCGTGGTCAGCTTTGCGATCACGTCGCTTGCCGGCGATCCCATGCCCGCCGCGGCCCGGTTGCCCTATATGATCGTTGAACTCGCGGTGTTTGCCGCTGTTTCCGGGCTCTTTTCGCGCAGCATCTGCAAAAACGGCTGGATGGCGTTCCCCGCGGTGCTCCTTGCACAGGTCGCGGGCAGGCTCACTTTCCTCGCCATTGCCGCCATTTTCCAGAGCATTTCTCCGCTCTCGGCAGAGGTGGTTTGGTCGCAGATCCAAACGGGACTTTTGGGCATGGTATTGCAGGCCGTCCTCGTACCCTTTGCCGTGATGGGGCTTTGCCTGCTCCTGTTGAAAGACAAGGAATAAAGGACGTTTTATACCCAACGGCGCTCATGTCTAAGGGCGCGCTATGCCCTAAGGGCGCGTTTGCCCTGAGGGCGGCGCGGGAAACGGAGGATTTATGTCTGAAAAGATGACGAACAGAAAGCTTGCCGCTTTGGAGACGAAGCGGAAACTTTTGGAGGCGGCAAAGGGCATCATCCGCGAAAAGGGGCTGGTGAACACTTCCATCGAAGAGATCACCAAGGCGTGCGGGGTTTCCAACGGAACATTTTACACCTATTTCAAGCGCAAAGAGGACGTGGTGTTTGCGTTGAGCCACGACATGTTTCGTGAAATTTACGAGGAGGCGCTGAGGCACGACGGGCCATTTATGGAGCGGCTGGCCTTTTACATGCAAAACTTTTCGGGACATATCGAGAGGGACGGGCTCAAACTGTGCCAGGAGTGGGTGCGCAACACGGTGGACCCCGATCTCGTGGAGAACCCTTACGACAAAGAAAAACTCCGCATGGACGCCGAATCCATGCGGGGAATGCTAAAAACGGGCGTGGAACGGGGCGAACTCAGAGAGGACACCCCCATAGACGCGCTCGCCGATGCCTTGACGGACATCATGTACGGCGAAATGCTCTGCTGGGATATGGCGGGCGGCGCGTACAGCTTCGAGGCGCGCACCAAGACGTTTTGCACGATGTTTCTGCCCGCAATGCTGAGGCCGTACTTAAACGGCAATGCCGAATAAAAAAAGGAGAAAACGACGATGGGTGAAATCAAAAAATTGGGATTCGGGCTCATGCGGCTGCCTCAAAAGAGCGCGAACGGAGCCGACATCGACATGGAACAATTCAAGAAAATGGTGGACCTCTTTTTGGAGCGGGGATTCACCTACTTCGATACATCCTATGTTTATCACAACGGCGCCTCCGAGACGGCCATCCGCGAAGCCCTCGTAAAGCGTCATCCGAGAGACAGCTTTTTGCTTGTGTCAAAATTCCCCACGTTCCAAATGCCCGCCGAGAGCAGCGTGGAGGCAATTTTCAACGAACAGCTCGAAAAGTGCGGGGTGGAATACTTTGACTACTATCTGCTCCACAACCTCAACCGCTATCTCTATTCCGCAGAGGTCAAGGCGGCGCACCTGTTCGACTATATGAAGAAGTGGAAAGAAGAGGGAAAGATCCGCCACATCGCTTTCTCTTACCACGACGATGCGGCGCACCTCGACCAAATTCTCACCGAACATCCCGAAGTGGAAGCCGTGCAGATCGTCTTGAACTATTACGATTGGGAGGAGCCGTTCATTCAGTCTCAAAAGTGCTATGAGGTCATCCGCAAACACGGAAAGCGTGTCATCGTCATGGAGCCCGTCAAGGGCGGCACGCTTGCCCGGGTGCCGTCGGGCGCGGAGCATATCCTTAAAAATATCGACCCTCACGCCTCTCCCGCGAGCTTTGCCATTCGGTTTTCCGCTTCGCGCGAGGGCGTGCTCGTCGTCCTCTCCGGCATGAGCAACCTCGCCCAAGTTGAGGAGAACACGGGCTATATGCAGAACTTCAAACCCCTCGGCGAGGCGGAGGAGCGCGCCTTAAAGGAGGTCAAAGCCGCGTATCAAAAGACGTGGAAGTATCAATGTGCCCATTGGGAGGCGCTGGACGACAACGCTTACGGTGTGCCGATCTCGGGCATCATCCGGGCATATAACAGCATGTTCATCCAGCCCGATCCCTTTTTCAGTGCAGAACTGAACTACTATAAGAGTTTCCGTTCCGCCTATGACCTCGCCTTTGAAGCGGGAGATTATTCCGCGCAGACGGCGAAAATCGGCGGTGCGTTCGATGTGGCCGCCGCCCTCAAAGAAGCCGTCAAAACGCAGTTTGAAAACAGCTTTCAATCCTACATGGATTGATTGGTCCGGGCTCACCGTTCGCGATACAAGGGGGGAGCGGCGGAGCGGTCAAGGGCCATTGGCATTAGATGAAGTGCGGTAAAACATCATCCCGAAGCAGCGAGGAACATTTCCCCGCCGCTTTTGTTTCTCTCTAAGGGGTAGCATTTGTGAACGGGCGGCGAGAAGAGATGTAAGAAGAGGGGCGAGACGGCGAGAAGAGGGGCGGAGATGAATTTTAAAAAAATTCCCAAACATACGCTCGTAACCTTGCTTTTCTTTTTAAAAAATGGTATAATCCTCCTGTATCTGTACAACCATTTTCGATACATATTTCCGACGGATAAGGACAACATATGGCGATCAAAAAGAGAAAACTGAACAGCGAAAAATTGACGCTCGATCTGAGATTCCCCCAATTTGTCGGCTATGCCGATTATTTTTTGCAGACTTCCGTCTCCATCCAGGTAAAGAGCAGCTTTGAAGAGGCCGTTGCGCTCACCGTTGCCGTGGACGGCGGGGAGGGCCTCATCGTGCCCTATGAGGAGAGCGTGGAGGTGCCTTTCGAGAGCGCCGTGGTGCTCGAACCCAAGAATATCTTCTCTCCGCTCTACCTCGCGGAGTGCAATGAAGTGAAGAAAGTCGCGGTGCGCGTCACCGCCCTGAGCGAGGGGAAAGAGATCGCCTCGGCACAGGCCGAGATCACAGTGCTCCCCTTTGACTATTGGGAGGGGCTCACGGGCAATGCGGAGCGCGTTGCCGCCTTTGTGCGGCCGCGCATTGCGGACTGTTCCGTCATCCTGCAAGAGGCGGGCAAACGCCTCAAAAAGTGGCGCGAGGATGCGGAGTTTTACGGCTACACGGGAGCCGACAAGAATGCCGTCCGGCAGATCATTGCCGCGGTGTTTGCCTCCATCCGCGCCGTGGGGATCGAGCACGACGGCGTGCCCGACCTCTATCTCCCCGTCCTTGCGGTGCGGGAGGCCTCCATTTTAAAGGACCGCCGCGCCACGCCTTTCGAACTCGCCGTGTTTGCCGCCGCATGTCTCGAAGCGGTGCATCTGCATCCCGTCATTGCAATCGGCAGGAATGACCTCGCCGTGGGCGTCTGGCTCTATGACAGTTGCTTCCTCGACGCCGTGACCGACGATGCGGATATCGTGGGCAAATACATCTCCGAGGGCATCAACAACCTCAGCTTTTTCGACGTGGAGGATCTGTTCCTCGAACGGAACGTCGCTTACACGCCCTCCGAAAAGCACTTCAAGGAGAAGCTCGGCGAGGGCTATTTCGAGTGCTTTTTGGATATCAAACGCTGCCGCATGGGGGGGATCGCCGTCTGCCCGATGCGCGGCCGCGGCCTCAAAGGCTATGAGATCTACCGCGAGGAGGAGATGTCGCCCGAATCGGCGCCCGCGCCCCTGCCCGTCTTTAAGGACCTCAAACTCGACGGCAAACAGCCCAAAAACAAGCAGTGGGAGAGGCGGCTTTTGGACCTCACCACAAAGAATACGCTCCTCTCTTTCACGGGCAAGAATGCGCTGCATCTCGCCGAGGCGGATTGCGATGAGCTGTATCGGAGCCTCTCCGAACAGGAGACGATGAAACTCAAAGCCGAGGGGCGCGAATATGCTCCCTTTGGAGCGGGGACGACGACGCAAAAACAGGAGCTCGCCGCCCTCGAACGTCAAAAGGGGATCCTCCGCGCCCTCACGGATACGCGGTCGGCACAGGAGACGGCCGTAAAACTGCTCCGCAAGAATCGGGAAGCGGTGGAGGAATCGGGCGCCCGCATCCTCTATCTCGCCCTCGGCTTCTTGCGCTATGTCTGCAAGGAGGACGGCCTGCCCAAGCACGCACCCATCGTGCTCGCGCCCGTCGGCCTGGCCCGCGCAAAGGGCGGGGAAGATTTCTCCGTCACCTCCTCCGAGGAGGGATATTTTGTCAACGCCACGCTGCTCGAATTCCTCAAACAGGAGTTCAACATCGATATCCGCGGGCTGGGCGGGGACGTCTCGGGCTTGAAGATCTCCGAGATCATCGCCATGGTGCGCGCGGAGACGGCAAACATGAAAGGATGGGATGTCACGACGGATGTGTATCTCTCTGCGTTCTCTTTCCAGACCTTCCTCCTCTGGAACGACGTTCGCACCAAAATCGACGAATTCAAGAAGAACGCGACCGTCGCCGCACTCTTTGAGGGCAGGGCGCAAAAGCAGGAAATTGCTCAGCCGCCCGAGGAAGATACGGCCGATCCCGAGGAGGTGCTCTTGCCTCTCCCCGCAGACAGTTCACAGTTTTCCGCAATCTCCCTTTCGGACATGGGTGCCTCGTTTGTGCTCCATGGTCCCCCGGGAACGGGCAAGAGCCAAACCATTACCAACATCATCGCCAATGCCCTCGTGCAGGGGAAACGGGTGCTCTTCGTTGCGGAGAAGAAAGCCGCGCTCGACGTCGTGAAAAAGCGTCTCGACGGCATCGGCATCGGAGATTTCTGCCTCGAACTGCATTCGGGCAAGACGGACAAGGCGGGTGTTCTCAAACGCTTGGAGGATACGCTCGCGCTTGCGGGCACGGCGGAGGACGTCACGTTCGGCGAACGCACGGGGGAGCTGATCGCCCTCAGAGAGGAGCTCAAAGAGCCCATGCGCGCCCTGCACATGAAGCGGCGGCTGGGGATCTCCGTCTACCAGGCCATCCTCGAATATCTCAAAAACAAGAACGCTCCCGACATCCTCGACATCGAGAGCTCCTTTTACGACACGCTCACCGAGAAAAAACTGTCCGAATGCAAGACGATGATCTTGCAGGCCGCCTCGGCCGCCAAGGAGTGCGGCGGCGTGTTCAATTCTCCCTTTGAAAACGTCAATCTCACCGAATATTCGCAGGAGATCCGCGACCGCGTCTACTGTGCCTCCGAGGTCATGATCGCCGAGATCCGCCACCTCAAATCTTTCCTGGGGCTCTTCCTCGAATTCTACCGCCAGCGCGTCTCCACGCTCACCCGCAGGAAGCTCACCGTCATTGCGGACATCGCGCGGGGGCTCGCGACGGGCAAATATGAGAAGTATTTTGCGGGCGTCAAGGAGGACGAATTTTACAGCTTCTACAATGCCAACAAGCGCCTCGACGCGGGGCTGACCTATTATTACAAGCACTTCAAGACGCTCGTCGACCTCGATGACTGTGAAGTGATCGGGCGCTATCTCGAATTGGAGGGGGATTGGAGGCTGTACCGCCCCGCCAAAGCGCTCATCAAAAAGTTGATGCACGTTGCGCTGCACGAGATCTCGGAGGAGGACGTGCCCAAGTATTTGCAGACGGTCATCGACATCGCGGCGGCCGCCCGCCGCGTGACCGCCAACACCGCCCTCTCCAAGAACTTCACCGACCGCGGGGGACACATCATCTTCAAGAAGCGGGCGGAGTTCCTCGCCGACCTCGACAATTTGCATGCGCTCGCGGCCGAGGCTTTCCTCGATTACAATGCCGATGCTTTCAACGGAATGTGCATCCGCGCGGCAAACGGCTATACCAAGCCCGTGCTCGACGGGTATTTAAAGGCCGAGGAGAGCTATTTCGCCGCCGAGGAGAGCTTCCTCGAAGTGATCCATGCGGACAGGAGCAAGTTGCGGGAGGACGACACGCCCGATTACTTCTCCTCAAAGGCCTCCGCGCTCATCGACAACGTGGACATGCTCCCCAATTGGTGCATGTACCGCGCCACGGCGCAAAAGCTCGCGGGGTACGGCCTCACATTCATCACCGATTCCCTCGAAAGCGGCCGCCTCAAAGTGGAGAACGTGCTCGCGGGCTTTGAGAAGAACGTCTACAAGAACTTCCTCGAAATCAACATCCCCGCCGACCCGGCGCTCTCGCGCATGACGGTGGGCACCCTCGAAGAGACGGTGGAGAAATTCCGCCTCGCATGGGAGGAATACGGCAAACTCACCCGCGCGTATATCCGCGCAAAGCTCATCTCCCGCCTGCCCAAGGCGGACGACGAGGGGAGCCTCTCGCTCGAACTTTCGGCGTTCACGAGGCTCTCCAAATCCAACCTCCGCGGCGCGGGCATCCGCGGGCTGCTCGCGGAGATTCCGGCCCTGTCTGCCGTGGTCTGCCCCTGCCTGCTCATGAGCCCCATCACGGTGGCGCAATATTTGAAGCCGGAGGCCAACAGCTATGATCTCGTCATCTTCGACGAGGCCTCCCAGATGTCCACGGCCGAGGCCATCGGGTGCATTGCGCGCGCCAAGTCGGCCATCGTCGTGGGAGATCCCAAGCAGTTGCCGCCCACGGCATTCTTCCATTCCGCCTATGTGGATGAGGAGAACCTCGAAAACGAGGATCTTGAAAGCATTCTCGACGATTGCCTCGCGCTCGGCATGCCCGAGCGGCACCTCAAATGGCATTACAGGAGCAAGCACGAGAGCCTCATTGCTTTCTCCAACAGCATGTATTACGACAACCGCCTGTGCACGTTCCCCTCTCCCGACGCGCTCGAAAGCAAGGTGAAATTGGTGCTCGTGGACGGCGTTTACGACAGGGGCTTCACCAAGCGCAACAAGAACGAGGCGGAAGCGCTCGTCAAAGAGGTCGTGCGGCGGCTGTCGGACCCCGTTTTGTCCCGTTCGAGCATGGGGATCGTCACCTTTTCGAGCGTCCAGCGCGACGACATCGAACGCATGCTGACAAAGGAGATCGTGGCGCGCCACCTCGACGCGGCGGCCTATGACCGCGAGGAACCGCTCTTCGTCAAGAACCTCGAAAACGTGCAGGGCGATGAGCGCGACGTCATCCTCTTCTCGGTGTGCTATGGTCCCGACCGGCTGGGCAAGGTCTCCCTCAACTTCGGCCCGCTCAACCAGGCAGGCGGTTGGCGCCGTCTCAACGTCGCCGTCTCGCGCGCAAGGGAGGAGATGCTCGTCTTTTCCACCATGACCGCACCCATGATCGACCTCGCCAAGACGTCCTCCAAGGGCGTGGCGGGGCTCAAAGCATTCCTTGAATTTGCTGAAAAAGGCCGCACGACGCTGGCCGTCAAATCGAGCACCGTGCGCCCCGGCGCGGGCATCGGCAAGCACATTGCCGAGGAGCTGTCCGGATATGGCTATGATTGCCGCTATGACGTGGGCGCCTCCGATTTCAAGCTCGACGTGGCCGTCGTGGATCCCTCCAACCGCCACCGCTTCATCCTCGGCATCATCTGTGACGGCGACAACACGTTCTCCGTGAAAGACCGGAACGTCTTGCAGGTGCAGACTTTGAAGCGCGGCAATTGGAATGTCATGCGCGTCAACTGCGTCAACTATTACAACAACCCCAAGCGGGAGCTCAAACGCATCAAGGACGTCTTGGACCGCCTGACGGGGAAAGACAAGAAGAATTCGGATGCGCGGCTCGCCCGCTTCAAGAAGCCCTACCGTGCCGTCAAGGCGACGGGCATGGAGACGGCCGTCTTTGTGACGAGCGGCGACAATGACGTGGCGATCATGGCCCGCCTCAAAGAGATCGTGGCGGCGGAGGAGCCCATCTCGCGCGCTTTCCTCCGCAAACGGTGTCTCACGACGTTCGGCATCGTAAAGACGGGCTCGCGCGTGGACGCCCGCCTCGACGGGCTCATCGATGCGTGCATGTTCCAGCGCGACCGCGTCATGGGAGTGGACTATTTCTACAAGACGCCCAAGGCCATCCAGCTCGGGAAGTTCCGCGTGGAGGGGGAGGACGCCGTGCGGCGGACGGAGGAGGATTACACGGTCTATGAGATCGTGTCGCTCATCAAGGGTGCCTTGGAGGAGCGCGTGGCGCTCTACATGGACGAACTCGCCGCCGTTGTGACGGGCATGTTCCGGGAGTTCCATCCCACCGAGCGGTTCAACGCATTCTTGAACGACTGCATTGCTTACGGCGAGGAGAAAGGGATCTTTGTGAAGTCCGTCTCGGATAGAGTCTCCCTGGCATGAGGAAAGCGAATCGGCTCACGAAATTTGTTTTCTGTTTACGCTGTCATACCGAGGGTCCGCAACGGGCCCGAGCGTATCCCCTTGGGAAAGCGCTTTGGTATGGCACAGAAAACAAATTTCCGTGACGGAAATGGACGTTGGCGTCTTAACGACTTTGGTCTTTTTTATCGTTTCAACGGACAACAAGCCGACAGGGCTCGGCAAATTGAGTGCGTTCCGCCGAAGTGAATTCGGCTGCACGCATGAGATTTGGAATGACTTGCCCCCTCCATGGGAGGGGGACTCCCCAAGGGGGTGGGGTGGCGACGGAGCATGGTCGAAAAGCCAATCCCCCCCCATCCGTCACGGCTTTGCCGTGCCCCCCCCAAAAAGGGTAGGGCTTGGGTTACCGCTGTCATACCGAGGGCAAAGCCCGAGTGTATCCCCTCATACGAAGTCCGTTCTCTCGGCTTCCCCTTTGGGGAAGCTCCCGCGAAGCGGGCGATGAGGCCTTGTCCCTCCCATGAGGGAGCAAGCGACCTTGGCTTTCCTCGAAAAATCAGTTGACAAAGCACGCAAAGCGTGATACTATTTTCCCCATGAAGTTTTTCAAGACGAAACATAAGATGAATGTTTGGAGCTATCTTGCGCTCGGCTATTTTGCCGTGATGTTCATAGGTAGCCTTCTTCTCATTCTTCCGTTTGCGTCGAAAGAGGGGGGGACAAGCTACATCGACGCCCTGTTTACCGCCGTCTCCGCGGGTTGCGTCACCGGCCTCGTCCCGCTCGAAACCAATGTCCATTGGAGCCTCTTCGGCCAAATCGTCATTCTCATCCTCATCCAAATGGGCGGGCTGGGATTCATGACGTTTGTGACGGTGCTGCTCCTTATGGTCAAGCGCGGGCTAGGGCAATACCAGCGCCGTGCCGTGTTGCAATCCATGGGCGGCGGCCGCCTCTCGGGGATCAAGACGCTCGTGCGCCGCATCTTCATCGGAACGTTCTGCTTCGAATTCGGCGGCGCGGCCATCCTCTGCATCCGCTTTATCCCCGCATTCGGGGTGGCACAGGGCATTTGGTGCGCCCTGTTCCACGCCGTCTCCGCTTTCTGCAATGCGGGATTCGATATCCTCGGCGGCACAGTCGCGGGCACGGGCTCCCTCTCTTTCTATGCCACCGACCCCCTCGTCTCGCTCACCCTCTGCGTGCTCATCATCGTGGGCGGCCTCGGGTTCTGCGTTTGGGGGGATGTGCTCGACTGCAAACTCAATCCCAAAAAGTTTCAATTCTATACAAAGATCATCCTCATCGTGAGCGCCATCCTCATCTTCGGCGGAACGCTGCTCTTTCTGCTGTTCGAATGGAACAACCCGAGCTATGAGGGCTACAACTTCGGGCAAAAACTGCTCGCCTCGCTCTTCAACGCGGTGACGGCGCGCACGGCGGGCTTCTATACCACCGATCCCTCCACCCTCTCGGACAGCGGCTATCTTCTGATGATCGTTCTCATGTTCATCGGCGGGTGCTCGGGCTCGACGGCGGGCGGCATCAAGGTGGGCACGTTCACTGTCATCATCATGGGGATGCTCGCCGCTTTCCGCAACAAGAAAGATATTGCGCTCGGGAACAGACGCATCGACAACAAACTGCTCGTGCAGGCCCTCGCCATCTTTGCGGCCTACCTGTTCTTGATCCTCACGTCCACCGTCATCATCTGTGCGATCGAGCCGGACGGCGTGAACACCTTTGCGCGCACCCTCTTCGAGACGGTCTCCGCGCTCGGAACGGTGGGGCTCTCACAGGGGCTCACGTCCACCCTCTCCGTGGTTTCCAAGATCATCATCATTTTGCTCATGTATCTCGGGCGGGTGGGGGTCTTAACGTTCGCCTTTGCCCTCTCCAAACAGCGCGACACCTCCGAGATCCGTCATCCCGTGGATACTTTCTTCATCGGCTGACGACGCGATTGGTGGGTACCATGTCCGCGGTCTCCTCTTCAAAAAAGGGAAAATCAGATAACAAAAAGGAGTTCTTATGAAATCGTTTCTTCTCATCGGCATGGGGAAATTCGGGCGCACGCTCGGAGAGAAAATGCTCAAAATGGGGGATGAAGTCACCATCGTCGATAAGACGGAGGACGTCATCAATTCCCTTGCGTCCAAGTATACCAATGCGCTCATTGCCAACTGCATGAATCTCGACAACCTCAAAGCGATGGACATCCCCTCCTACGATGCCTGCATCGTCACGGTGGGGGACGATTTTCAGGCATCCCTCGAAATCACCTCGAATTTGAGGGATTTGGAGGCGAAGCGCATCATTTCCCGCGCGGCGACCGAGATCCAGAGCAAGTTCTTGATGCGCGTGGGGGCCGACGAGGTCATCTATCCCGACCGCGATATTGCGGAGAAGTTGGCCGTCAGGCTGAATTCCTCCAATGTCATCAACTACATCGACCTCGACTCCGAGTATTCCATCTTCGAGATCGCATGCCCCGCCAAGTGGGTGAAAAAGCGCCTCGTGGACATCAACCCGCGCAAAAAGCTCGGCATGAACATCCTCACCGTGAAGAAAGGCACGGAGGTGAGCTACGAGCTCGACGGCGACTATGTGTTCGAAGAGGGCGACCAGCTGGTCGTCTTTGGCAACACGGAGCGCATCTTGGAATTCACCAACAAGATGAAGTAATAAAATCGGAAAAAGCAAATCAAACAAAAAGTGCGGCGGCTGCCAATTGGCAGCCGCCGCTGTTTGATGTTCGGAAAATTTCCCTTTGGAATAGATGCCCTGCGGGCCCTTAGCGCAAATTACGCCTTGTTGGCCGAGCCGAGAACGTCGATGATCTTGTGCTTGACCATTTCTTTCATGTTTGCGCGGGCGTCGCCGAGATACTGTCTCGGGTCGAAGTGCGAGGGGTTCTCCGCGAGGTGCTTGCGGATGGCCGCCGTGAAAGCAACGCGCAAGTCGGAGTCGATATTGATCTTGCAGACGGCGAGCGCCGCGGCCTTTTTGAGTTCGCTCTCGGGGATGCCGATGGCGTTGGGCATAGAGCCGCCGAATTCGTTGACGATGGCGACCTGCTCCTGCGGAACGCTGGAAGCGCCGTGCAAGACGATAGGGAAGCCGGGCAGCCTGCGCCCGATCTCTTCGAGGATGTCGATGCGCAATTTGGGATCCTGCCCCGGTTTGAATTTGTAGGCGCCGTGCGAGGTGCCGATGGCGATGGCGAGCGAGTCGCATCCCGTGCGCGAGGTGAATTCCTCCACTTCGTCGGGGGAGGTGAACATGGCGTCGTGGGATTCCACCTTGACGTCATCTTCGATCCCGGCGAGTTTGCCGAGCTCGGCTTCGACGACCACACCGTGGGCATGGGCATACTCAACCACCTTGCGGGTGAGCGCAATGTTCTCCTCCCAAGGCTTGGAGGAGGCGTCGATCATGACGGACGTGAAGCCGACGTCGATGCAATCTTTGCAGATGTCGAAATCTGCGCCGTGGTCGAGGTGCATGGCGATGGGGATGTCCGTCGTCTCTGCGGCAGCCTGCACGAGGTGGCGCAAATACACGGGGTTGGCATACTTTCTCGCCCCCGCGGAGACTTGCAGGATGACGGGGGAGTGGCATTCGTTGGCCGCCTCCACGATGGCCTGGATCATCTCCATATTGTTGACGTTGAACGCACCGACGGCATAGCCGCCCCGATACGCTTTCTCAAACATTTCCTTGGTTGTTACAAGTGGCATAGTTATCCCTCCGTTTGACTTTCTTCAATTATAATCCAACCGCACGGAAATTGCAAGGGGAATTGCCGAAAATCACGGAAAATTTTTCCGTCCGCCCGGCATTCCGCCTTACATTCTGCTTGGCTGCCCTCGCCATGCTCCCCGTTTATATCTTTTATAAGCGATATTTATAGTGAAACATAAAACGCGCACCGCGCGCGCGTTGACATTTCCCGTCGGATATGATATACTAAATAGTACGATTGCGTTCCAAGGAGGTCATTTATGAAGAGAACGTTCCGATTTTTCTTTGCGGCGGTCGTCGCGGTGATGCTGTTTGCATTGCTCGCCGTTGCGGCCTGCGGTCCCCAAGGAGAGGACCCTGCCGACAATACGGCCGAACTCATCCTCGATGCGGGGGAGGGCACGGTCGAAAGCGACAAATACGATGTGGAGGTCGACGCCGATCTCTACGAATTTTTAAAGGACAAGGCGCCCACGCCTCCGGAGGGGCTCACCTTTGCGGGATGGTATCTCGGAGACGACGCCATCCAAGAGGGGGATACCATGCCCGCGGGAGGGGGGACACTGATTGCGAAATATTACGCGCAATATACGTTTGAGGTCTACCTCGAAAGCGAGAACGGTTTTGAGAAATCGGAGGAGAACAGCACGACGGGCACGGCCATCTACGGCGAGCCTTTCACCGTAAAGGCGCCCTCCATCCCGCACTACGCACAGGACGGGGATCAGGCCGAGACGAAGTTGAAGAGCGATGCGCTCGGCAAGAACGAAGTGTTCAAGGCCTACTACGCGCTCAACTCGTATGCCGTCGTCTATGACGGCAATGCGCCCCGGGATGCCGGCCTCCAAGGCACCATCGAGCCCCAGCGGGTGAAGTATGGCAAAGAGGTCACCGTGGCGGGAGGCGAGAACTTTACCGTCGCCCAAAATTACCGCTTTGCGGGCTGGTCGGATGCCAAAGACGGCGCCGTGAAGTATCAAAAGGGAGACAAGATCAAACCGGAGGGCAACGTCGTTCTGTACGCCATCTGGGATGTGGCCTACACCGACCGCTTCGGCGGCGACGACTACATCTTCTTCCCGCAAACGGATGACGAAGTCGCCATCCTCCTGCGCGTGGACGAGGAGATCGTCGGAACGCGCGACGGCGAGACCTTCCTCATAGAGGACGAGGAGGGCAACGAGATCGTCAAGGGCAAGGCGGCGGCCGGCACGTTTGTCTACTTCCGCACCGCGCTTGCAGACGTTACATACAAGCACGCCGACGCCTACACGGGCGAACTGCTCGCCGACAGCGCCGAGCTCTCCTTTGACGGGTTCGGCGGGGCGGTCTACACCGACGCGGAGGGGGAGCACGCGGGCTCCATCGTCTATGATCCCCGCTACATGACATATCGGTTCCGTTACGATGCCAATCAGAGCGAGGGGTTCGAGTTCATGCTCACGGATGCGGACGGCACGCCTGCATTCATCGTTTCGGGCATGGAGGAGGGCTCTTACCTCAATTTCTCGCTCTCCTATGTCAACGGGAATGCGGCGGCATATACGGGCGATCTGCTGGTGCTTGACGGCTACGGCACGGCCGTCGTATACGACGGTGAAAGCCTCGAATTGCAGATCTTATCCGTCATTTACATCGGGTATTACCAGCCCCGCGGGGAGAACGGGGAGGTCGACCTCATCCTCATGGACAGCCAGGGCAACATCTCGGAGCTCACCGTCGGCATCATGTCGTATTCCGGGACGCCCGTATGGTATAAGGATACCGGCTACGCGGGCCAATACACCGGTGCGGACGGTGCGACGCTCGAACTCGACGCTTTCGGCGCAACGGCCGAGAGTGCCGTCTACACGAAAGGCAGCGACAAGATCTCCGGCCTGTACACGGTGGATCCCCTGCTCGGCATCGTGCGCCTCATCCCCCAAGAGGGAGAGGTGATCGCTTTCCGTGTCGACATCGCGAGCCACGCTCTGACCGTGCTCGGCGACGGCGATTACCGGGAGTATCTCCGCTACTACGGCGAGTCGGGAGCCAATGAAGTCGGCACGCCCGTGCTCACGCTCGGCGAGGGCAACACGGCGACTTACGGAACGGGCATGAACAAAATCGAGGGTACCGTGTCCGAGGTCGACGGCATCGAGGGCCGTTTCCTCTTCGATTCCAAGGCGATAAAATTCCAATATGAATTGGGCGAGGACTACCTCTGGGTGGACGGTCGCTACGCCTATATCTACTTCTTCAAGATGTATCCCGTGACGGGGAATGAGGGGAGCACTTTCATGCTCACCGAAGTGGAAGAGGGCAAGGGCACCATTGTCGCCACGTGGAACATGTCGAGCACGGGCGGCTATGGCGATGCCGTCTACACCGACGGGGCGGGAAACACCTACCTCGGCGTGTACACGGTCATCCCGAAAGAAAAATTCAATTTGAAATACGACATTGCCGAGTTCATGGACATTGACACCGGCATCTCCCGCTATTTCGGCATCTTCATGGATGCGGAGGGAAAGACATACACGACGTTCTCCGTGCTCGGCGACGAGACGGGAATTTACTATCAATATGCGGGCGGGGAAGTGCTCGAAGATGTCTCGCTCTTCCTCATCCAAGACAGCGACGCGCGCACTGCTTTCTACAAAAACGGCGCGGAGGATGCGGGCATGCTTGGCACCTACACGCTCAACGAGGACGGCGTGGGCACCGTGACGTGCGGCACGACCGAGCTGACGGTGCTCGTCGAAAACGACGGGACTTTCACCGTGCATACGAAGCTGTGGGAGGGGTCCAAGACTTTCACGGGCGACGGGCACACCCTCGCGCTCGACGGCTTCTACACGGCCACGTATGACGGGAATCTCATCGAATACGCCTTTGTGCGCAACTCCGAGACGCGCATCTTCCTGCTCGGATACATCGGAGGCAACCTCTTCGAGGGCTACTTCGACATTGACATCGCGAACGGAACGTATACCGCGTGCGGCTACGAGGTGGGGACGTATTACGATGAAGCCTCCGACGACTTGATCGTTCTCAACGGCTACGGCGAGGTGAAACTCTACAACATCACCCAACAGAACGCGGACGAGACGCTCAAAGAGCTCAAAAGCGGTAAATACGCCGTCATCTCCGACGGATACGACGAAGAGAACATCTATGTGCGCATCACCTTTGAGGGCGAGGAGGCTTTCGACGCCCTGCTCTATGCCGTGAGTGACGGCGAGGACATCACGCTCTTCTACCGCGTGAAAGACGAGGCGGCGGATACCTACAAGTCGGCGCGCCGTGAATACTTCACGTTCAACGGATTCGGCGACGCCTACTACACCGACGTCTATGGGATCACCTATCAGGGCGAATACGAGAAGCGTTCCCAACACGTCTACGCATTTGCGGCGGACAATCTGGACGGCATCGTCTACATCAAGCTGGGCGCGGAGAAGTCTTTCGAAGTGCACACCACGGGCTTTCTCACGGACGGCGACGTCCTCGTCAAGTACCTCGGCGGTAGCACGAAAGACATCGTCATCACGGAGGGCATCAAGACGATTGCCGAGCTGGCTTTCTCCGAGCACGTCATGGGCTCGGACTACGAGGGCGCGGCGATTACGTCGGTCGACCTCAAAGACGTCGTCACGGTGGGCAACAACGCTTTCAACGGCTGTGAAGAGCTGAAAAGCGTCACGGGCGCGCTTGTCAAGACGGTGGGAGACAATGCTTTCTATGCCTGCATCGAGCTTTCCGCCGTCTCCATGAATGCGCTGGAAACCATCGGCGAGAACGCGTTCCACCTCTGCGAATCGCTCACGGAGATCGGCTTCGAGCGCGTCAAGACGGTCTACTCGTCGGCGTTCAGCGATTGCCATGAACTCACGACGGTGGAACTTCCCGCCATCGAAAATATCTATGAGGGCGTGTTCTTCGATTGCTTCATGCTCGAATGCGTGACGCTCGGCGAACACCTCGTCCAACTCGGCACCTCTGAGGAGCACGTTGCGGGCGTCTTTGAGCGCTCCGCGGGCTACGACCAAGTTCCGCTCATGCTTGTCCTCGGCGGAAAGACGGTGCCCGCCGACGTGTGTGAAGATCTCTTTGCCGGTGTGACCAACTACACGATCAAGGTGCCTACCATGTCCGAGGTCAAGGCTTTCTATGCAGACGAGGCATGGGCAAAATACAACCCGTACGTCGGCACGGCAACGGAGTATGACGGGACGTATTATTACTACTACGACGGCATCTATCTGATCGACTTCAACGTCATCGCCAAGCAAGTGATTCCCAATCAAACCCGTCAATTCGGCGCCTATGAAATCGACGCGGAGGGCAACCTCACGCTCTACACGTTCGACCCCGAGGCAAAGACGTACACGACGACCGAGGGCGGGACGTTCTCCAAAGACGGCAAGTTCACGAATAAACTCTACAATGGCTATGAATTCACCAAGGCCGGCGCGGAACTGACGATGACGAAGTGGGATTCGGAGAGCGAAAAGCTCGTCTTTACGCCCGCCGATGCCGATGTCTATGCCATCCCCGGCGTGCTCTACACCGCGCCCGCGAAGTATACGAAAGAGGGGACCGACCATGACGTGACGGTGCGAATCTCCTGCACGGATGAAAACAGTTCCATCCTCTTCGAGATGGATTGGAACGGATATCGCTACCACATCGACCTGTATTCCGGGATGACGTTTGATATGGGGAGCTCGGCTTTCATCCCCGTTCCCACTTTCTACGAGGCAGAGGACGGCAGCGTGCTCACGGTTGCGCGCAACAACGAGGACGGGACGGATCTGACCGCCTCCTTCCGCATTCTTTCCATCCGCGACGCAAATGACGTTGCACTCACCGGGGTGCTGGTCCCCGTGGAAAAGCAGAAAGACGGCACGATTACGGCGGAGCCCGTTCTCTTCAACGGGTACAGCTATCTCTTCACGTTCATCCTCACGGAGGCGGCCGCGGGACAGGAAGCCGGCAGCTTCGGCTATACTTATACTCTGGAAAAGCGCACCGTCTTTGAATTCTCCGCGGATAATCTCCGCCTCGCCGTCAACCAAAACAACCAGACGGGCGAGATCACGAGCATGCTCCTCTATTTTGTGCAGGGGGATGAGGAAGTGGAACTCTCCGAGCGGACGGAGTTCTTCGAAGTCTCCTCCGAGGGGCGCGTGTTTACCTATCTCATTTACGACCATCGCTACGCGGCCTGCTACACATTTGCGTTCAGCGATCTTGCCGATCTCACCTGTGAGATGACCAAGGTGAACGGCATCGTGGGCAATTCCACCGACGGCGTGCTCTATGGCATTTCCTCGGTGGCGTTCCTCAATGCCGACGGCAGCTTCATGGCGCTGTATACCTGCGTTTTGGATGACAACACCTATACCAAGATTTCGGCCGAGGATGTGAGCGAGCAAGACGGTGTCTATACGATTGTCAAGGACGGGAACCGTTACGCTCTCACCGTGAATGCGGCAGAGGGGACGTCGACATTCGTCATCCTCGAACGAACCCTTCATTCGGCGGAAGAGGATGATATACAGGGCACTTTGCACGTTGTCGTGGACGAGAACAATGAGATCCAAACGCTTGAACTTACGGTCGGCGAAGCAAAGTACACGGAATTTGTGAGCACTCTCGATTTGAAGAAGTATCTTGTCCACGGAGATGAGACCATATACGAAGTTATAATTGGAAATCCCACATTCAGGATTTTTGCTTATGACTGCATTGTGTTGAACGATGAAAAACTCGGAGTTGAAATTACCTATTATTTGGATGGAGCGAATGAATTCGTCCTTTATAGAATGAAGATGGAGGGGAAAGAGGTTTCGGCATCACTTCTGGAAAGCTCCACTTTGCAGGATAGCATCATCGTTGTTTCCGGGGAAGAGACGATCTATTATGTGGTAAATACCGAAGCCAATACGGTGAACATTCCAACCATAACGACTGTTGAGGCAGGTGACTTCCGCTTGGAGATCATTGTCGATTCGCATAACAAATTCTCCGTTGTCGGTTTGGAAAAACACATAGGAGAAATTTATGAAGGGTTGACGATTACAAATCAGTATTCTGCGGATTGGATCGATGGCGCAAATTATGCAGTTTGCGGCGATCCCGAAGAACTTGGTTACTCCTCCTATGTGAACTTCTTTTTCAACATCAACGTGGACGAGAACGGAAATCTTACTGTTGAATTTATTGACGAGGAAGTTTTATGATTAAAAATCATTTGAACTGAATGCGCGCGGGCGGGGCGAAAGTCCCGCCCGCGTTTTTGAGCGCATTCTCTTATGACAGCCGTAACCCAAGGCCCCCTCGGGAGGAGGCTTTGGGGAGAAAGAGCGTTCTCGTGCAAATTGCCCAATTTACGACCGGAAAAATTCGAAAAAAAGCATTGACGTACGCAAAAAAGCGTGGTATAATATTCCATGGTAATAAGACGCCCAAGGGCGCCAAAGAATTTTTTCGGAGGAATGAATCACCATGGCAAACGTAAAAGTTGCAATCAACGGCTTCGGTCGCATCGGCCGTCTCGCATTCAGACAGATGTTTAATGCCGAAGGGTATGAGATCGTCGCCATCAACGACCTCACCAGCCCCACCATGCTTGCGCATCTTCTCAAATATGACAGTGCGCAGGGCAGATACGAGGGCCACACCGTCTCCGCCAACGACGAGGAGAGAACGCTCACCGTCGACGGCAAGACCATCAAGATCTATGAAGAGAAGAACGCTGCCGACCTTCCTTGGGGCGCTCTCGGCGTAGACGTCGTTTTGGAGTGCACCGGCTTCTATACCTCCAAGGCAAAGAGCGAAGCGCACATCCAGGCAGGCGCCAAGAAAGTCGTCATCTCCGCACCCGCGGGCAACGATCTTCCCACCATCGTCTATGGCGTCAACGAAAAGACCTTGAAGAAGAGCGATACCATCATCTCCGCCGCCAGCTGCACGACCAACTGCCTTGCACCCATGGCGAATGCCCTCAACAATGCTTATCCCATCGTTTCGGGCATCATGACCACCGTTCACGCTTTCACGGGCGACCAGATGGTGCTCGACGGGCCTCACCGCAAGGGTGACCTCAGAAGAGCCCGCGCCGCAGCGGTCAACATCGTTCCCAACTCCACGGGCGCCGCAAAGGCCATCGGTCTCGTCATCCCCGCCCTCAACGGCAAGCTCATCGGCAGCGCGCAGCGCGTTCCCGTTCCCACCGGCTCCACGACCATTCTCGTCGCCGTCGTCAAGGGGAAGGACATCACCAAGCAGAGCATCAACGACGCCATGAAAGCCGCCGCTTCCGCTTCTTTCGGCTACACCGAAGAGCTGCTCGTCTCCTCCGATATCATCGGCATCACTTACGGCTCCCTCTTCGATGCGACCCAGACCATGGTCACCAAGATCGACGACGACACCTATCAGGTTCAGGTCGTTGCTTGGTATGACAATGAGAACAGCTACACCTCGCAGATGGTCCGCACCATCAAGTACTTTGCCGAGCTGTAATCCACAACCCGCAACCAAGGCGCCCTCGGGCGCATGACCCAAAAACAGCGAGGAGATCTCCCCGCTGTTTTTTTCTGCCGCAAGTGCCCGTCTTTGCACGGGAAGTCTCCCCGAGACGGGAAAACCCGAAAGCAGCGCATGCGGCCGCACAGACTGAACATGACAGCGAGGGGACACCCTCGCTGTTTTTGCTTAAATTGTCCCCGGGGAAAACCCGTTCGCAACATCACAGGCAACCGTCCAACGAAATGTCGGGCGGTCATTTTTATTGAAAGCGCAAAAAGCTCTTCCGCGGACACGGAACGAGCCCGACAACAAGGAGGAAACAATGAAGTACAAGGAATGGATCAACATTTGGCTGGAACTCTATGTCAAGGTCGCGGCAAAGGACAGGACTTATCGAAAATACCGTTCTCATGCGCAAAGATATCTCGTGCCGGCGCTCGGCGACTATGACATGAACGCGCTCACGGCGGTGGAAT
This sequence comes from uncultured Clostridia bacterium, assembly GCA_947624225.1. Taxonomy (GTDB): domain Bacteria; phylum Bacillota; class Clostridia; order Christensenellales; family Borkfalkiaceae; genus Gallimonas. Next base: position 13,543 of record CANQJF010000005.1, on the reverse strand, counting down.
TGCAAAAATTTTCGGCCTCGCTGAGCGGCAAAAATTTGGCGGCAAATACGGTGAAAGGGATCCTCTCCGTGTTGGGGGCGTCTCTGAAAAAGGCCGTTGCGCTCGGCGTTGCGGAGAAGCAGTTTTCGGGCGCCATCGTCCGCCCCAAGGCACGGGCGGGCAAGGTCTCCTGTTTTTGCAAGGAAGAGCAGAGAAAGATAGAAAAATATATCTTGGAGAGCCGCTCGCCCTACCTCTTCGGGATCTTGCTCTGTCTCTACACGGGGCTCCGCATCGGCGAGCTCCTCGCGCTCACGTGGGAGGATGTCGACCTCCGAAAGGGAACGTTGGCGGTCACAAAATCCTGCCACGACGGCTGGGAAAACGGCCATTATTGCAAGATTTTCGATACGACCAAGACGCTGAGCTCGGAGCGGGTCATCCCCCTGCCCAAACAGGTCACCGTCTATTTGCGGGAATTGAAACGGGAGACGCGGGGGCAGTTTGTGGTGACGGGGAGGACAGAATACGGCGCGCAGATACGCTCCTATCAAAGGACTTTTGAAAGAGTGCTCCGCAGGATCGGCGTGGCGCACAGAGGATTTCATGCACTTCGGCACACTTTTGCCACGCGCGCGCTGGAGGTGGGGATGGACGTGAAAACGCTCGCCGAGATCTTGGGGCACAAGAATCCCGTCATCACGTTGCAGCGCTACACGCACTCGCTCTTCGAACACAAGACGGAGATGATGAACAAGGTCGGCAAGCTGCTCATGTAACGGCATGAAGAGAGGCGCCGACAAAAAAAGTAATTCTAAAAGAATGAATAAAACAAGGGGAGTTTGGGCAATGAAAGAAATATTTTCTGACAAATTTTCAATCTTGTACACGGATGCGGTGAATCTCAATGTTGTTAAGTTTTAAATATATTATAAAAAAGTACATAGATTCGTGTAATCTATGTACATAAAATGACAAAAACGAAAAAATTTCGACACTGAGATAGGTGTCACGGTCAATTAGTTGCCCTTTTTTGGGCAAAGGGGTAAAATCAACCTGTGAACTATTTGGCGGGGTGATACATAGATTACACGAATCTATGTACATCCTCGGCCGTCATTGGTTCATAAAAAAATTTCCGGGAGGCAAGCTAAGGAGGCAGGACAATACAAATCATTGTGTCATTGTCAAAAAGCTATTGTGCGAGAGAATGTTATGTTGGAAGTAATTGATTTTTCTAAGAAATATCGCAATAACAAGAACTATTCCGCTTACCAGATCAACTTTTCCCTATCGACGGGAGAGGTGGTCGGGCTCGTCGGAAGCAACGGCGCGGGGAAATCCACGATCATCAAGAGCATCATCGGGGTGCTGCCCTTCACGGAGGGAGCGATCAAGGTGGGGGGATACGATGTCGTCAAGCAGCCCGAGAAGGCAAAAAAGCTCATCGGCTATGTTCCCGACGACCACTCCGTTTACGAGAAATTGACGGGCAGGGAATATATCAACTACATGGGCAGCCTATACGGCGCGACCATCTCCCAGAAAGCGTATGCGACTAAGGACCTCGCCAAGCGGTTTGATATCCAATATGCGCTGGATTCGCAGATCGCGGGATATTCACACGGCATGCGGCAGAAGATCTGCATTTTGGGTTCCCTCGTGCACGATCCCAAACTTTGGATCTTGGATGAACCCATGGTCGGTCTGGATCACCAGACGATGATGTTGCTGTGTAAATTCATCCGCAACTATGCGGACGCAAAGCACACCGTACTCTTCTCCACGCACAATCTCGAGGTCGTCCGCAAGACGTGCGACAGAGTCATCTTCATCAAGAAGGGCAGGATCGCGAACATCGTCGACCTCAGAGAGGAGGAGAATTTCGACATCGACGGATATTATATGCAGTTGAACGGCATGCGCGGGGCGAAGAGCGCCGAAAAACAGGGGGCTCCCACAGCACCCGCGGCCACCATGCCCGCGCAGTTCGTTCCATTTCCGTATCCCGCGTACTATCCCGGCTATCCCTCCGTTGCGCCCGGACAGGCACCCCGCCAACCGATAGACAGGAACTCCGAGGAGGACCCCAATGCGTGAGTTTATCCGTCTCCAACTCAAGCTGAAATGGGGATTCAACCGCAACAACAACAAAGCGAGCGCCATTATGACCGCGCTCGCCACGCTGTTTGCCGTCATCCTCGTATTGGCGCTCGTGTGGGCGCTCTCATACGTTTTAAGGGCGAGCCTCGAAGTCACGACAAAGCAGTTGGCGCAGTTGTTTCTCACTCTCATCATGGTGGGGCTCACGGTCGTTGCGACGGGCATGCAGACCAGGCGGCTCTACCGCCCGGGGGATCTCCTGATCACGGCGCGTTTCCCGCTCAGCCCGTTCAAGCTGTTCGCGGGATATTTGATCTTGAACTACATCGATTTGTCCATCTATTCCGCCATCCTGTTGCTCCCCGTGATGATCGTGTTCGGTTTGGCCATGCACTGCCTCACCGCCGCTTATCTCCTGGGAGTGCTGCTCGGCGTCTTGCTGATGCCGATGATCCCGTTTGCCCTCTCCATCTTCATTGCCGTTCCCGCAGTATCCATCATGTCTCTGCTTGAACGGCATGGGATCGTAAGGCTCATCGTCTTTATTCTCTTCCTGGTGGGGGCCTTTGCGCTCTATTACTATCTGCTCACCGTTTTGTCCCAATTCTTCATTCACAGAAATTGGGAGACGGGCACGCTGGAGATCTGGGAGGGTCTGCTTCGGGGATTGGACGCATACTATAATCCCGCCTATTATTTGGGCAACGTCATCTTCTTCGAGCGGTTTGCGCTGGGGCTCGGCGTCTATCTCGCGGTGAGCGCATTGCTCATCGCATGCGGCGTGGCGCTGGCGCGGACGGTGTCTGCAAACTTCCGCATGAAGGCCCTCAACGGCGGCAACGGCATCCCTCCAAAGCACACGGAAATCGACAACTACAAGAGCGGATTTGCAATCTTCCGAAACGGGATCAAGGAGATCATGCGCACCAAGACATACTCCTATTTTTACCTCGGCGTTGCCATCTCCACGCCCGTGATGGTGTTCTTCTGCAACCGGCTTGTCACCATGGTGGGGGAGGCGCAGATCGGCTCCGGCATCAACTTCGGGGCATCCATGCTCGTGGTTGCCGTGTTCATGGCCATGATCTGCTCGTTCACGGGCACGGTGCTCAGCGTCGAAGGCAAGAATTTTTACATCACCAAGCTCGTCCCCGTCTCCTTCCGCAAACAGCTCCTCATCAAGGGATTTTTGAATATCGGCGTGAGCGCCGTGGCACTGCTCATCAGTGCGGCGGTCATTTGGGGATTGGAATTTGTGAACGGTGCGGAGTTGGGCGTGCTCGTCGCCTCCCAACTGATCCTCGCCACGGGCTTGGTATTTAACGGGATCAACCTCAATCTCGCCAATCCCAACCTGAAACCCAAGGCAAACGGCGAGGCCGAGGAGATCAACATCACCTACATGCTCATCATAGGGCTTGTGATCGCCGCCATCATGGGTGCGTGCACCATCATCTTCCCGCGCGTCATCGAAAACGGGAAAATGATGGCCTATCTCATTGCCGTGTCGGTCGCCCTCATCTATGCGGGCGTGAATATCATTGTATTTGGGTTCACGGCCCAAAGAAAGTATCAAAAGATCGAAGTTTAAAGGGGAAATACGATATGAAAAAATTGATGACATCGACGATCATACTGTTGCCGCTCTTGCTACTTGCGATCATGCTGGTCAGCGGTGCGATCATGAGTTTGGTCACGCATATCTATGTGGAATCGGTGGAGTTTGTCGAGAACGATACCTTGGTACTCGTCATGGACAACGAGGGACTCCCGCCAGCCGAACAGCTCGAAGTCAACATTTTGCCGCTCAAAGCGGTAAATCGCGGGCTGAGCTTTTCCGTGGAGGATGAGAGCATTGCCTCCGTCAACGAAAATGGCGTCATCACCGCAAAATATTTCGGCGAGACCTATGTCACCGTCGCCAGCAAGGAGAATGCCGCGGCGACGGCAAAGCGCAAGGTGCTCGTCACCGACACTTCCGTGCACAAACTTGTCCTGAACGAGGGCTACAAGGCCGAGCTCTATGAGGGCGAAACGCAGGAGCTCTCCGTCACCGTCTATCCGAAGGAAGCAGAGAACAAATCGGTGACGTGGATCAGCTCCGATGAGAGCATTCTGCATGTCAGTGCCAACGGCACGGTGACCTCCCGCGGCGCGGGCACTGCCACCGTTACGGCCGTCTCAAATGACAACGGCGAGGCAAAGGATACCGCCACGTTCACCTGCCATCGTCAGCTCACGGACATCGGTTTCGATCAAACGCCCATCGTCTCCTCTTCGCGCGAGCAGAAATTCCCCGCGGTCACGCGCGTCCCGGCCGATGCCGAAGCCGATCTCGCCTACATTTCGAGCGATCCAGCCATTGCCACCGTGGATGAAGAGGGGAATATCACCTTCTTGAAGGAAGGCAAAGTTGCGATCACGGTGACCGCCACCGACTTTGGCGAGCATACCGTGTCCAAGACCAAGGAATACACCTCGACGGATGGCTACTATCTTCCGCCTCTCTTCGAGAAGAAGGAATACACCGTTGATTTTGACGAATATTTCAAGGACGGCAAGGCGATCAAGACCCTGCCCATCCCCTTTGCGACGGCCCTCGAGGGTTCCTATCAGGAATTTAAGGCGGTGACATACTCCGTTGCGGACATTCTCACCTTTGACGAGGAAACCAAGAAATTCTCCTTTGCAGGCGAGATGCCCGTCGGCCAAAAGACCATTCGAGTGGATGTGTCGGCGCGCGTCTACAAGACGGGCGAGGGCATTGCCGACTATGAGGACTACTTCACGCTCACCGTCCTTCGCAACGCGCAGAGCGTCTCTCTTTCGTACATGGGTACCTCCGATGTCGCCGCGATCACGATGGATTCGAAATCGGTCAGTCTCAGAAACGGCATCTCGGTTGTGCCCGCCAACCACACCAACGACATCTCTTACCGCCTCAAAGAAGCCTCTGACATTGCGCAGTTCTCGGGCAGCACGCTCACGTTTTCCCGCGCGGGCGAAGTGACCGCCGTGATCGAGTTGATTGCCAAGGAAAAGCAGGCCGACGGGAGCGAACGGGACGTCGTGAAGGTCTCCAAAGAAGTCCGCATTGCCTATGCACCCGTGACAAGCGGCAGCGGCACCAAGGCGACCAAATTTGAAAATGGCGAGAAGGAGCGAACCCTCCTTCTCAAAGCGGCAAGCGAGGGGAGCGAAGAGGGCATCCTCTACTTCAACGAGCCCGCAGATGCAGACGTCGTCTACTCCGTCGAAGAGGGCGCGGATGCGGCCGTCAGGCTCGAAGTGCGCGGCGGCATTCGCCATGTTGTTCCTCAAAAGGGTGGCTTTGCAACGGTTATCATCACCGTAACGCCCAAGGCGCAATCCTCCTCTGCTGCCCGCCGGGCGCGCCGTGCCGCCACCGCCGCGGAGACCTACTCCGTGCGCGTCTATGTCGACCGCCCCGTGCTCGCGGAGAACTTTAAGGTAAAATTTGACGGAAGCGACTGCATGAAATCTTTCGGAACGGCGCTTTCCTCCCTGCCCTACACCGTCACCGTGGACCGGAGCGACGGCGCAATGGAGGGCAAGAAGCTGTATGTGAGCTATGGGACCCAAAGGGATGCGGCGGCCGAGGGTGCATTGACGCAGAGCGGCAATGTTCTCTTCGACGGCAAACTCTCCACCCTCACGGTGACCTTTGGCGTGGAATACGGCGAGGAGGCAACGGCGCTCGGTGCCAAGGGCGGACTTGCAAGCACGGCGCGCACCATTACGCGCAATGCCACGAGCATCGCCGTCTCCTACAACGGGAACGGCCCCGATGTCGCCAAGATCTCCACATGGCAACACGCGCTCACCTTCACCGCGAAAGCGGCCGAGGGCGATGTGAACGAGAGGAGCGTCAATCTCACGCTTCTTCCCGCCAACCATACGAATACAATTGTATATTCCATCGCCGAGGGCGAGGAATATGCGTCCATCACGTCGGCGGGCACGTTGACCTTCAAAGACAGGAACGCGGCTTGCAGCGTCAAGGTAAAGATCTCGCTCCTCGCCCAAGATGGCACCCCCGTTGCCGCGCCGAGCAGGGAAATCGTTGTCGCCTATGCGCCCGCGAGCGAGAAAGACGTCGTGCTCTCCGATAACCAGACCCATGCCACCCTTCTTTTGAGCATGGGCAACGGGAAAAACGACATGGGGTTCATTCGCTTCACCGAGCCTACCGATACCAAGGTCCCCGTCGACTACAAGGCGGAAGGAAGCGCGGTGGAAGTGAGAAGCGAGAACGGCACCTATCGGATCGTTCCCGTCGAGGGCGGCTTTGCCGATGTCAAGGTTACCGTCACGCCCCAAGAGGGGGCCGCCAAGCTCTACACCGTTCGCGTCTATGTCGACCGCCCCGTCGCGGCGAGCGATCTCGCCATTCTGCTCGACGGCAAAGCTCCTTTCTTGACGGCAGGGAATGGCTACACTTACGGTACGGCCGGCACCCAAGTCGGATATTTATTCACCGTCGATGAAAAAGAGGGCTCCATGAAGGGCAAGAAGTTGTATGTGACGTATGACGGCGCGACGGATGAAAATTCGGACGGGGATGCGGTGCAGCAGAGCGGCGAAATTCCCTTCGCGGCGACAAAAGGCACCCTTCAGGTCACCTTCGGTGTGGAATATGACACGGAAGCGAAGGAGCTTCTCGGCGAGGCAGCCAAGCAGCTTGTCACCCGCACCGTTACGTTGAAGCGCAATGCGACGGGCATCACTTTCTCGCATAAGGGAACGGAGGCCGACACGATCTCCACCTCGACGGCCGAGCTCACCTTCACACCCAAGGCGTCCGAGTCCTCGCAGGTTGGCGTCAAAGTCATCCCCGAAAACCATCAGAATACGATCTCTTATGCACTCAAAGAGGGCGACAAGGCGGCCACCATCACGCCCGCAGGCGTGCTGACCTTCCAAAACGAAGGGAAAGTCACCGTAGTCGTCTCCCTGTGTGACGACAGTGGGACCGCGGTATTCTCCAAAGAGATCGAGGTCTCCTATGCGCCCCTCAGCAAACAGGATAAGCCCGTCGACATCGTCACGGGGACCAAAGAGTACTATCTTCTTTTGAATTTCGCGGCGGACGGAACGGATGAGGGCGTCATCAACTTCACCGCACCCGCGGATGCGGCCGTCGACTACAAGGCCTCGAACGACGTCGTCACGCTCATTGAAAAGGGGAACGGGCGGCACATCGTACCGCAAAAGGGCGGTTTTGCCGATGTTACCATCACCGTAAAACCCAACAACGGCGGCGCCGAGACCCAATATACCATCCATGTCTATGCCGACCGCCCTGTCACGGCGACCGATCTCGAGGTCACATTCACCGAGGGCGTAGATGCGTCCTTCGGGACGATCTTGGAGAGCGTTCCCTACACCTTCACTTTCAAGGGACAGGACGGGGCGATGGAAGGCAAGAAACTGCATGTCGAATACGGCAGCAGCACGCCCAAAGAAGGCACTGTCGGCATCATCGAAACGAGTGGAGAGATCGCCTTCCCGATGACGGACTCGACTTTGATCGTCACGTTCAGTGTCCGCTATGATGAAGAGAAAACGGCAAATTTCCAACCCGAAAGCGGCCTCTCTTCCGTCTCGCGCACACTCCGGCGCAACGCCGCGGATGTTACCTTCACCTACAACAATGTGCAGACCGTCAACATCATGACGGGCAAGCAGTCATTTATCATCGGCAGCGATCTCGCCGTCGCCATTGCTCCCGCGACGCACACGGATACGATTTCTTACCGCGTCGAGGGCACCGCGGCACAGCTTTCGGACGCCACGCTCACGTTCGGCGAGCCCGGCATCGTCAAGCTGGTCGCCGAGATGAAGCGCGGCGAGACCACAACGCTCACAAGGGAGCTCACGATCTCCTATGCTTCCACGGGTGCAGATAAGGGCATCGAAATTGCCACGGGGACAGCCGATTATAACCTCCTTCTGAACGGCACGAGCCAAGAGGGGCTCCTCTACTACACCCTCCCCGCGGCGCACACAGACGAAATTACCTGTAAAGTCACGACGAGCGATGGCGTTGTCACCGTTGCACAGGAGAAGGGCATTTGGCACATCAAGCCGCAAGAGGGCGGCTTTGCGACCGTTGAGTTCACGGCGGACACCACTTACACCATCCATGTCTATGTTGACAAAGCGGTGAGCGCCGATGAGGTCACGTTTGCATTCGGCGACAATGTCAAAACTTACGAGGACGGCGGCACGCTCTATGCCACCACGGCCACCCAAGTTGCGTTTACCGTCAGCGTAAGCAACACGGACGCCATGCAGGGCAAGCGCATCTATGTGCAAGTGGGCGAGGGCGAAAAGGTGTACGGCACCGACAACGAGGCGCGCCACACGTTCACCATCGACTTTGCTAAGACGAGCGGTACACTTGCCATCACCTATGGTGTGGAATACGCAGATGCGGCAAGTACGTATCACCCTGTGGGAGATTTGATCACAAAGTCGGCGGGCATCGAGCGCAATGCCGAGGCCATCAAAGTCGCGTTCGGCGGCGCCGCGGAGACTCAAAACCTCGTCACGAGCGAAAACACGATCAACTTCTCGACGGTCAAAGAGGTCGACGCCAAGACAGCCAAAGTCACTGTCGAGCCTTCGGCCCACACCGAGAAGGGGCTGGAATATGCCCTCGAGAACACCGTCGAAGGGGCAACCATGTCCAAAAAGGGCTCTCTCGTCTTTGAGAAGAATACCATCAAGGCTCCCCTCACCGTCACAGTCGTCATCTCCGTCAAGCGCGGCGCCGATGTCACGCTCAGCGGGAAAGTTACCGTCACCTATATGCCCGTTGCGGAAGGGGCCGACGAGCAAAATCAAAAGGTGGAGCTCGGCACGCAAACGAAGGAGGACGGCACGCAGGAGACCAACTTCGAGATCGTCTTTACGGAGAGCGCGGAGAGCTCTTCCCCCGAAGAGATCCCCGATACCCCGCTCTATGTCAATGTCCCCACCGGGTCCAAGGTCACGCAGGCCGAAGTGACGAAGGGCGGCGAAGAGGGCAGCGAAGTCGTCATGCTTGTCCCCGTATTGGGCGCCGATGAACAGCCCATCCCCGGTGCCTTCACCATCCAAGCCAAGAAGGGTGGCTTTGCGACGATCACCATCACCGTGAGCGACGGGGCACCCATGTCCGTGACGCGCCGCGTCCGCCGTGCGGTCATGCCCATTGCGGGTGTGACGACTTACACCATCGAGGTTTACGTCGACCGCCCCGTCAAGAGCGAGGACATCAAGATTGTGTTTAAAAATGAAAAGAATAAGGTCTTGAATAACACAGCGGACGGCGAAAAAGCTTTCCGCACGTACTATGATTCTGTCGCCTTCACAGTGACCATCAATAACCATGCAGAGGATGGCGCTATGGAAGGCAAGAGATTGTATTACCAACTTGATGATACGTCTACTACCCCCGTGTATAGCGAAACCGGTGTTCTCGAGTTCTCAGGCACGTTGAAAAATGAGCTGGCGGGAGATAGTGCGCGTACAGTTTTCTTCGGCGTTGAATACGACCAGTCCGCCTTGGATTTTCTCGGCGAAGAAGGCGGTAAACCTCTTCCTTCTAGCGGCGAATACTCCATTCAGTCCACGCACGGCTTGCTCTATTCCAAAACCCAAGCGCCTATTTGGAGATCCTACAATTACACGAAATCGCAGAACTACTACTCCGGCTCAGTTGCAAAATACGACTTAGAGACGAAGGAAATATGGCTTGAATTTTCAGATGTGGGTGAGGAACTCGCTTTGTGTCCTACAGCGTATTGCCAAACAAGCACCCCCGATCCGGCCGATTTTACTATAGTTACTAAAAATGGAATGCCTTTAGACACTGAGTACGCAAAGATGGTGCTTTTTGTAAACGATTATGTGAAAATAAGCCGATATGCCGGAAGCCCGAAAGCGCACATAATTTTTCAGGCAACTCAACCTACTACTCAGGAGACGAGGGTACCGTTCACTTACTTTGGGCAACAATATACTTTGGTCTTTACCGTGGGCGCCCGAGTAGAGACAATCGAAGTTAAAGGTGGAGCGGGAAATAACTTGAAGAAACTCAATGAGGATGTGCCGTATAAGACAATCCTTGATTCCCTTGATTTTGAAATAACGATTGGACGCAATGATACGGCAGATATCACCAATAAGAAGATTCAATGGAGCTACGATAATTCGAAGTGGGAGACGGTTGAAAGTTCTTCAACAATCACGAGGCTCAATGTAAACATTAAGGATTCTCCGAGCAACTCGCTGTTCTTCCGTTCGGATGATGGCGGTGCGAGCACAAAAATTCGAATCGATCATGTTGACGCGCGAGATGCAGAATTCAGTTACAGTCTATTCGTAACAGGCTCAAATGGCAAGAGAAATGTATTCGGCACAATCGACTCAAATATGATCGGAATAGAACAGGAAATCCAATACAATCTCCCGGGAGATATGCAAGGTACAATCACGTTCCAAATAGAGCTCGTGAGTGACGGAACTTACTATCTCGGCGGGTTTGGAACGCACGAGGAATTTAACAGGAACGCCAAGGGCGAAGTCATGAACTCAACTGGGGCGGGGAACTGGACGCCGTCTATGGATGGAGATAATGGCCAAATTATTTTCGCAACGACAAATTCCGGCGACTTCACATTAGAATGCAAGGTCGAATATTATGGGCGGGCTGTTACCGTGACGTTCTCGCATATCAATCGTAAGATCGAATTCATCGGCTTCGATAGCAAAAATTCCAACGATATCTACAAGGGCTATCAGCAGGTTCGCGTTTTCGCCAAGCACAGCCAATATAAAGGAGAGCAGGTGGATTTCTTCCCGCTTCCCTTCAAATTGAGCAAGGCAACGGGGGAATCTGTTGATGAGAGCACTTCGCTTAATGCCCTTACTTGGACATTCACGGGTTATAGGGATAACGTGGTAGATAGTAAAAAGCCGTTCAGTTTCACCCAAACGGGGACGCACGTCATCTTTCAGGAGAAACAGTATATTATCGTACCCAACGAAACAGGGAATGGCCATTCAACTTTATACGCTGCAACAGATGTATGGGAGCGGACCGGTTCGCCCATCGCTACGAACGGTAGGTATTCGGGCACTGAGCTTGTTCCCTGGGTGGATGTCTATGCCGAAAAGGGATATGCTTATCTCTACTTCGGAGATTTTCAAGGTCTTTCCGAAGTCGACGTGCAAAACGATTACTTCGGTGACTTCGCGGAAGATGGAGAGAAGTGGGTGAAGTCGCAAACTTATGCAGACCATTACGACGGCAGCAACAGGCTCTTCGCGCCTTCCGATGGTGCATTCACCTTCCTCCGCATAGGTGCAAGCGTTGGTGCTGTTGATGAAACGAATGATAATAGCTGTTACTTCAACTTCAACATCCTTGCCGACCTCACAAACCCCAAGCGCAAGCCATATCAAGAGGACGAATTTGACGAATCGATCTTGTGCAATGTCTTTAATGCCACGGGATATTATGCAGCTCGAAATGTCGTCTTGCATGCCGATCTCTATGGCCCCGGAGAATTAGAAGGCACCACGGCTGAGATAGCTAAGGAAAACGACCAAATTTTGGATCAAACAGCGGTGAATGTGGCGGGTGCCAATGACCCCGCTTACGTCAAACCCTTCATTATCGGCAATGGATATGAGGTCAACATTGAATCGTTGAATCAGTTGATCACCACTTCTTCTCTTATGAACGATAAGGGAGGGACGGAAAATAATGGCAATGGGTCGCGGTTCTGGTGTCTCTACAATGTGAAACTTTTGGGCGCCAATCCCGGCACAACAATCAATCGCCCGTCACTTGGCTTGTTCTTCATCTGCGACTATATCTATTATACCGACCTGCAATACTACGGCAAGATGAATCGGCAATATCAATATATCAAAAATTCTACGCTTAGAAATATTGCCGGTGAAGCGGTAGAGCTGTGGAATGAAAACGAAGGCAATGCGGGCGGACAAGTTTACCTGGAGAATGTTACGATCGTCCACGCAACGAAGGGCATCATCATCGAACGCTGGCCGGGGCATGTCGTATATCTAAAAGGATTCTTTGATGTTTTGAATTATAGTTCCTTTGAAGAATTGGGAAGATTGGTTCCCGAAGGAAACGAATCGGCTGTTGCCGATATTATACCAACATCACAAGTATTCGACTATATGGAATGGTTCGGCTCCACAACAAGCGGAGTAGTATACGCAAACAATAAATTCATGTCTAATGCCTTTGTGAATCCTGTCATTGTTGACACGTCAAGTAAGAGGAATCCGGATTACCAAGCAGGAAAACCGGAAACCGGGCCGGAATTTTTTGGCGGAACGGCCGGAGTTATTAAGAGTTGGGATGCGAATACAAATAGCTATATTGAACATTCGGCCAATATTGCAGGCGTAAAACTTGCAACACCTATTTACAGAGGTGCGAACCTCATATCGGCTTACACCTATGATATTAAGAATAGTGTTGACGGCGGGAAGGTTGAACACACAGTCGATTCAAAGACTGCAACGCTGACAGGTACTCGGTCCGGCTTCAATTCGCTTTTCACTAAAAATCGTGACATCCGGCTTCTTTGTCAATATCTTGATATTAACAGTGAGGGCGAATCGATTATGAATACCGAACATATCTTGTGGCACATGCAGAAGGTATATCGTAACCCCAACCTTATTGAGGGCAGAAAGACGGACCACATCGAGGCTTTGAAACAATCGATTCAAAATGCGATAACGAGCGGTAGGTGGGACGGACAATGGCCCGACAGCACAAGGGCACAGGACGCGCTTGCGATCAATCCCGAAGCGGCGGCGCTGACTTCAATGATCTCCGAGACAGTTCTTCCCTCCAAGCACTTTTTCGCCGATTGATTTTCCCTCTCCCAAGGGCGTGAGGCGTGGCCCTTGCCCCCTCCATGGGAGGGGGTGTAGGGGGTGGGGTGGCAAACAGGCATGGTCGAGACCTTGCTGTCCCTGAAAGGTCGCAAAACGCACTTCTCGCACACCAGCACAGTGTGCTGTGGGCGGCGTTTTGCGGCGAGTGTCCGTCCGCTCTTCAAATTGTGCTACTAAGGACGTCACGAGCCAAAGGCGAAGTAGCGCATTTGCCGCGCGAACGGTGACCGAGGACAGGATTCTACCTGTCCGAGACAAGTACCCCGAACTTTGTGAGGGGGGAAAGGGTTTCCGCAACAATTCGAATTGCAAGTTGAAACCCCTCTGTTACTCACGGAGCTCATGACATCTCCCCTTACAGGGGCGCCGAGACCGCCTGCCCACTCCATAAAAGGTTATCGACCGAAAAGGTGGATACCATGTCCGAGATGGAGGGTCCAAAATGAAAAGGGACTGCCCGATGGGCGGTCCCTTTGCTTATAGCTTTTTTATCCTTGATTGCGTTTTA
>CANQJF010000004.1 GCA_947624225.1 uncultured Clostridia bacterium | reverse complement strand
CGCTAAATTATAAAAGTAAATCCGAACCATTCACTCGTTACGAGTATTTGGTTCGGATTATACTGACTTGGTGCGGATGACAGGACTTGAACCTGCATGGTCTCCCACAGGAACCTGAAACCTGCGCGTCTGCCAGTTTCGCCACATCCGCATGATTTCCCGTATTTTTACACGGCCGGGCACGCCGAGGCAGAGGTCGATCCTGCAATGTCTTTCGACAACCTTTCTCCCGCCACTTTGATTCGGCACGGGCGCCGAAACGCGCGCGCTCAAAACTCCGCTTTGACGACTTGCCTGCCGTCGGAACCGTCGAGTTGCCACACTTTCCCGCCGGCAAGAATGCTCTTTACGGGCACTCCGTCGACGATTTCAAGGGCGGCATTATTCTCAATGCCCCACGCGCATGATTTATTATACAACAGGATTTGATCAAAGTCAAGCATTCTCTCGTCATAATGCGGAGAAATTTTTCCTTTGATCCAACCCAATCCGCGGTACATCGCGTATTCCCCCTCGATGACGGAATCGGAATACATCTCTTCGAACCAGCAGATGGCCCCCGCCGACAGCCCCGCAACGATCACGCCGCGTTCATAGGCATCCTCGATATACTTCAATAAGCCCGACTGCCTCCATTGTTCAAGCATAAAGACGGTGTTCCCCCCGCCGACATAGAGAAAATCTGCTCTCTCGAATTTTGCCTGCATCTTGGCACGGTCGATCTCCCGCCCCACCGTGAGCGCAACGTCTGTTTTGATATCAAAACATCCCGTGTAGACCTTATGAAAGGTATTATAGTAAGGCATGCAGTCGTGGCTTGCAGTGGGAATGAAGAGGCCGCAAGCTCGCCTCTCCCCCGCTTTTTGCTTTGCCTCTGCGGCGAGGTAGGCGTCTATCTGCATCCTCTCGGGCGAGGCTTCTCTCCCCTTGGCCTGTCCGCCACCAATGGCAATGATGCGCTTAACCATTCTTCCCCCGCTCCTCGGCGGCTTCTTCCTCGGCTGCCGAGATCCCCGCCGTACGATCTACGGGCACCGAGAATATTACCCCGCCTGCCGGCGTTTTGACCCCGACTTTCTCGGAAAGTGCACTCATTATGGACACGGTTGCCTCTCTCTTGGTGAGAATGAAGAGGATCTCCTGTTCTCGCATGAGCGAGATCCCGATAAACTGTTCGGCCTTATCATTCTGTGCCGTGCGGGCGCGCACGATGGTCCCGCCTGCCGCGCCGACCCCTCTTGCCGCCTCCATTGCGGCATCCACATAATTGGCAGCCACGGCAACGACCACCAAATCGTATTTTCTGTCCTTGCTTGTCATCACGTTGCCCCCCTCTCCGTTTTTATTGCTTGCCGCCCCGACAAGGCCGTCGGCAACCGTTTGCGAAATCCCCGTAAGGGGAATGGTAAAGGAGATCCCTCTCCCTGAAAGATAAAGGAACATCTTCTGCCGAATTTCTTTCATCAAGACACTCTCATCGCTCTCGGGGAAAACGGACAACAAAATAGACTTTGTCGCCTCCCCGATCCCGAGATAATCCAACACGGCAGAATGGGCCGTCCCCATGCCCGTGAAGAGATAGGATAGCCCGATAGAGCATTCGTCAAGGATCTCTTTGAGGCGCGACTCATCCCCCTTATTGACGATGCTCACAAGTAGTTTTGCCCGGCGCCCCCGCTGCTCTTGCGGCCTGACGACGCCCACCCGTTCTCCCACTTTCGCCACCAAAGGCGTCCGCGATATGGGAGCGGCGGCGGGTGTTTTTTTGTTTGTTTCTTCCTCCCGTGATGCCTTGCGTTTGAACATCAATCCACCTCGTATACCAGGATCTTTTCCTCCGCCGTGAGGAAGTTGTGCTTGATTTTTCTCGTTTTGAGACGATAGCCGATCCCCAAAATTTGAATGGATATCAGCGGCGTCAATGCAACAAATGCCACGCATCCGAATGCCTGTGTCATGATAAACGAAGTGTCTCCGCCGTTCAAGGTGTAGCATGCACCGATGGCAAGCGGAAGAACAAAGGAGGAGACCATGGCGCCGCTCGCGACACCGCCCGAGTCAAAGGCAATACCGGTAAAAACGGGCGGAGTGAAGAACGTCAAAAGTAGAGCGAGCGCATAGCCGGGGATGAGGACCCACATGATGTTGATCCCCGTCAAAATGCGCGCCATGGCGAGGCCCAATGAGATGCAGACGCCGATGCAGAGCGCACGCTTCATGGATGAGGCACTGATGGCACCCGCAGACATGCGTTCCACCTGTTTATTCAAGACATGTACGGCAGGTTCCGCGGCCACGACAAAATAACCGATGAGCATGCCGATGGGTATCAACAGCCAACCGCCCCACAAGGTTGCAAGCACCTCACCGATGCTTCGCCCGATCGGCATAAATCCCACATTGGCTCCCGCGAGAAAGAGGACCAGCCCCACAAACGTATACAAAAATCCGATGAAGATACGAACCACGCTTCTCCTTTGAAAGGACCTGCTGAAAATCTGAAAGAGCAGGAAAAAGAGAATGATGGGCGAGATGGCGACGGCGACCTCTTTTGAATAGTCGATCAATCCCTCGACATAAGAATAAAGTACGTTTCGGGTGGTCTCGGGAGCCTCGATGACGGCATACGGATAATCGAGCCCGTTGACTTGAAAGATGATACCGAGCGTCAACACCGTGATGATAGGTCCAACGCTGGCAAGCGAGACGAGGCCGAAAGAGTCATCCTGCCCTTCGCCCGCACGCAATGAGGCGACACCGACGCCGAGGGAAATGATAAAGGGAACCGTCATCGGCCCCGTCGTCACACCTCCGGCATCAAACGAGACGGCCCAAAAGGAGGGAGACACAAAGACGCTGAGCACAAAGGCAAGCGCATAGAAACCGATCAAGAGATAGGAGAGACGAATATGTAGCACGATCCGCAACATGGCAATCGTGAGAAAGATCCCCACCCCCACCGCAACGGTGAAGATCAAGAGATAATTCCCCAGCGGCGTCTTTTCCGCAATGGCGGGGACTTGTTCGGCGAGAATTTGCAGATCGGGCTCCGCGACCGTGACGATGATCCCGATGACAAATGCGACGAGCGCAATGAGCCAAACCTTTCGCGTCTTGGTGATGGAGGAACCGATCTTTTCGCCGATGACCAGCATGGACATATCGGCGCCCTGCGTAAAGAGCCCCATCCCGAAAATGAGCAGGACGACCCCCAGCAGAAACAGGACAAAATTGCCGCTGTCAAGGGGCGTAAATGTGAGCGCAAGTGCAATAATGATAAGCGCTATGGGCAAAATCGAAGTCAAAGATTCTCTGAGTTTGCCGCGCAAGGCTTGATTCTTCATAATAGAGCCACTCCAAACGGTTCAGCATGGTATTATGTCAGACATATTACTTCTTATATTTCTGTTCAACGGCCGCTATCTTATCAATTCGCCGCTGATGCTTCGCCTCCCCCGAGAAAGGCGTTTCAAGGAAGTTCTTCACGATCTCGACCGCCAAGTTGGGTCCCGTGAATCCCCCGCCGAGCGCAAGCATGTTCGCATCGTTGTGAAGTCGGGTCATGCGCGCCGACAGCGGTTCGGTGCAGAGCGCACAGCGGATGCCGGGGATCTTATTTGCCGCAATCGAGATCCCGATCCCGGTGGTGCAGACGACAATCCCCCGCTCAAACTCCCCTTTTGCCACCGCCTCGGCGGCTGCAATGCCGAAATCGGGGTAGTCGCACGAGTCGTACGTCTTGGTCCCGAAATCGTAAATTTCATATCCCTCTTTTTTGAGATATCCGATCAGATGATTTTTGAGCGTGAGTCCACCGTGATCGCATGCGAAAGCAATTTTCATGATTCTTCTCCTTTTTTTTGATTGATGGGCGGACAATATTCCGCAATGATTTTTGGCAGGCAGGCGCGGATCGCGCGCAGCGTCGCCCGATATATCTCGATCCCTTGGCCGTATGGATCGGGGATCTCTATGCCGCACAGTGCGGTGAAGCTCGTGACATTGGAATATCCCGCGAGTTTTCTGTGTTGCGACGACGTCATACAGATGACGGTATCCGCTTCCCGGAGCTCCCTCTCAGTGAGTTGATGCGAACCGAACGCTTCGTCAAAAGGAATGCCCGCTTCGGTCAGCGCGCGTCGGCTGTTTTCGGACATGGGTATCCCCTCTTGCGTTGCAAGCCCCGCCGAGGAGACCCGATACCATCCGATTTTCTTTCTCTTCA
Organism: uncultured Clostridia bacterium; assembly: GCA_947624225.1. GTDB lineage: Bacteria > Bacillota > Clostridia > Christensenellales > Borkfalkiaceae > Gallimonas. The sequence goes on along the minus strand of CANQJF010000004.1, from coordinate 61,445 downwards.
ACTCCTGCCTCAGGGCGGCCTCCGCCATGGGAGAACGGCAGGTGTTGCCCGTGCACACAAAGACGATTTTTTTGTGTTTCATACATTCACCCCAAAGGCGCGGTGCAGGCGATTCAAGACGCCCGCCATAACTCCGCCGTGCTCCGACGGCTCGATGCCGATGAGAAGCGTTGCCTGCCGCTCCCCCTTTCTGAGAAGCATATACAGGCGGCGCGCCATCTCCTCGGGCGTTCCACCCAAATCGAGCGTCTCATATCCGTTCAAACGGGCGCAAACCGCGGTCTCGCACAAAAAACAGGGAGCGCCGCTCTTTACCTCGGCCTCGTAGCACGCAATTGCATCTTCCAGCGCCTCGGCAATGAAATATGCCGTCTTGCAACGGGGGGAATAGTGCTTGTATGCCATGCCCGGGCTCTTGGGCTTCTCCCCCTCTTTCATCTTGTAGATGCCGCAATCTCCGGCGACAGACGCGATCATTTCCCGCGTGACGAGCCCTTCCCGCAAAATGACGGGGATCTCCCCCGTGCAATCGAGGACGGTGCTCTCGATCCCGCCATTGCAGGCGCCGCCGTCGAGAATGAGCGGGATCTTCCCGTTAAAATCGTCATAGACATGCCGCGCGGTGACGGGCGAAACGTGCTTGGAGATGTTTGCGCTGGGAGCTGCAATGGGCAGGTCTACTTCGCGCAAAAACGCTTGCGCCGCAGGCGACGAGGGAACGCGGATGGCGAGCGTATTCAACCCGCATGAGACATATTTCGATACCTTTCCCGTAGACGGATATACCATGGTGAGCGGCCCGGGGAGAAATGCACTCCGAAGTGACGCCGCATACGGCGGCTCTCCGTCGATGAGCCGTGCGATGTCATACTCTCTGTGGACATGCACGATCAGCGGATTGTCGGAGGGCCTCCCTTTGAGGGCATAGATCTTCTGCACGGCCTCATCCGAAAAGGCGTCGGCGCCCAAGCCGTACACCGTCTCGGTGTGGAAAGCAACGACCTCGCCCGCTTGGATATATTTCTTTGCAAGTTCGAGCCACTCGCGGGAGGGGCTCAAAATCTTCGTTTGCATAGCTCATTCCCTCAGTCGAAAGGAAGGTCATCCTCCCCGCCCGGAAAGGCATCGTCGGGATCCGCGAGCTCGGGTTTTTTCTTTCCGTAAACGGGCTCCTCGCGCGGCTTGCCTTGATCCTCAACCTCGATAAACTTGGTCGTCTCGCCGATGAAGCGCAATTGAATGCGGACATCCGACCGACCGTTTCTGTGCTTTGCGATCTGCAAATAGGCCCCGCCTTTCACGATCCCCCCCTTTGCCATCTCCTCGGAGGTCGCACCGACATCGGGGCGGTTGATGAACATGACGAGGTCGGCATCCTGCTCGATGGCGCCCGACTCGCGGAGGTCGGAAAGTTGCGGCTCCTTTGTCTGGATGCGCCTGAGCTGGGAGAGCGCGATCACCGGCACATCGAGCTCCTTGGCCATGATCTTTAAAAATCTTGTAATGGAAGCGATCTCCTGTTGCCGGTTGAACTCCCCGCCGCCCATGCGCTCATCGCTCTGCATGAGCTGGATGTAGTCGATCATGACAAGGTCCAACTTCCCCTCTGCCGCCTTTAATCTTCTGCACTTCGACAAGATCTCCGACGGCTTGATGCTCGAAGAGTCGTCGATATAAATTTTACTCGCGCGCAACCTGTCGCTCGCGGCGAGGAGGTTTTTCCAATCCGATCCTCTGAGCGTTCCGGAGAGCGCCTGCTCCATACTCGTCTCGGCATAGGCGCAAAGCAGCCTCTGCGTGATCTCCGAGCGCGGCATTTCAAGGGAAAATACGGCCGCAACGTTCCCTTTTCTAAGGCAGGCATACTCCACGATATTCATCGCAAGCGAAGTCTTGCCCATCCCGGGACGGGCGGCAATGATGACGAGGCTCCCCTTTTGGAGACCGTGCGTGATCTGGTCGAGGTGTGAAAACCCCGTCTCTAACCCGCGAAAGACCGTCGGATCGTGCTCGATCTGTTCAAACTTATCGATGATTTGCGAGAGAATGACGCCGTCGGAGAGGTCGGAAAGTGTGTTCCCATCCTCCTGCTGAGAGATATCGAATATCTTTTTCTCCGCAAAATCTATGGCAGACCGCTCCTCGGGCGACTTGGCGCTGTTCTCCGCAATGTCGCGGGAGGCACGGATGAGCGACCTGTTGACGGCATCCCTGCGCACGATGGAAAAATACTGCTTGTAGTTCGCGACCGAGGGAAGGTTGCCTGAAAGATCGATGACGGCTTGCAGGCCGCCCGCACGCTCCAAAGTGCCGTCGCGCGTCAATTGATCGATCAGCGTGACTGTGTCTACCGTCTTGTGGGCAGCGGTGATGCGCTTCATCGCATCCAAAATCAGCCTGTGTGACTCTTGATAAAAGTCCTCTTCCCTGAGCGCTTCCAAAACATCCGTTTGCACCTCTTCGTCAAGGATGAGGCAACCGAGCAAGGCCGCCTCCGCATCGAGCGTGTGCGGCATCTGGTTATTCGGCATGGATCGACCCCCTTTGAAGAAAATTACGACAGCTTCTCGAAACGTTCGAGCGCGGCTTCAAACTCGGCGAGCGCGGCCTTGAAAGGTTTTTCCGTCGTGAGATCTGCCCCGGCGAGTTTGAGAAGAGATACGGGATCCGTCGAACAGCCCCCTTTCAGGAAGCGCTTGTAGTCCTCAACGGCCTTTTCCCCCTCCTCAATGATGCGGTTGGCAATACAAATGGCGGCAGTGATCCCCGTCGCATACTTGTACACATAGAATGAGCGATAGAAGTGCGGAATGCGCGCCCACTCGAAAGAAATTTCTTCATCGTGCACGACGGCGTCCCCATAGTACTTCTTGTTGAGATCCAGATAGAGTGCGGACAAGTTATCCTTGTTCAAGGGCTCGCCGCTCTCTGCAAGCGCATGCGCTTTCTCTTCGAACTCCGCAAACTGTGTTTGACGGAAGAGCGTCGTGCGGATCATGTCGAGGAAGTAGTTGAGAAGATACTTTTGAAGTTGCCCGTCCTCCGTGGTCTTTAAGAGATATTTGAGGAGGAGCACCTCGTTGACGGTCGAGGCGACTTCGGCCACAAAGATGCGGTAATCCGACTTCGAATACGGCTCAAACGTGTTGGAATAGTAGGAATGCAGGGAATGGCCCATCTCATGAGCGATGGTGAATACGTCGTGCGTGGTCGGGCGATAGTTCAAGAGGACGAACGGGTGATTCCCATAGATGCCGATGGAATAAGCGCCGCTTCGCTTTCCGTCCGTCTCCTCCACGTCGATCCATCCCTCATCTCTCCCTTTCTTGAAGAGTTCGAGATATTCTTCCCCGAGCGGGGCAAGTCCCTTGATGCACAGTTCATAGGCCTCTTCGAAAGAGAGCTTCAATTCGGCATCCTCCACCAAAGAGGGATAGATGTCGTACATGTGCATCTCTTCGAGCCCCATCACTTTCTTGCGGAGCGCCATATAGCGGTGCATCACGGGCGTTGCCGCATTGACGCACTCCACCAGACGCTCATATACGCTCGGATCCACATCCTCCTCAAACAGCGCCTTTTTCAGGCAGCTCTCATGGCCGCGCACGGTCTTGTAGAAGATGTCTGCCTTTACGTTCCCGTAATAAGTCGTGGCCAATGTATTCAAAATCTTTCGATAGGCAGAATAGTAGAGCTTGAACGCCTCCTCCCGCTTTGCACGGTTCTTGCCGTTCATGATGACAGAATACATTCCGTGCGTCAAGCGGAGCTTTTTCCCCTCATACTCCATCTCGGGAAGATCGAGCTCGGCATTGTCTAACATTTCAAAGACATCGCCCGCCGCACTGAGAGGCTCGCTTGCCTGCGTCAAGATGATCTCCTCCCGTTCGGAAAGCGTATACCGCTTGCTTTGCTTTGTCCGCATGAGGAGATAATCGTAATCTTTGAGCCTCGGATCGGCGATCAGCGCATCCAACGTCTCCTCCGATAGCGCCGTGAGTTCGGGGGTTGCAAACGCCGTCTCGGCACCCGCACGCGTCAAGAGAGACATGATCTTGGCCAGGTACGAATTATATTTTGTGATGCGCACATCTTCGTCATGCTTCAAAAAGGCATAGAGATAAACGCGCATGGCCGCAATGCTGAACTCCTCTTCCGCCTTAAAATAGGCAAGAATGTTCTCGGCGGTATTCAACGTGCCGCGAAATTGCTTAAAATTGATCATGCCGTCAAGTTTCGCAAAGGCCTCTTCCCATGCTTCGTCGCTCGGGAACACGTCCTCGACACGCCACTTATATTTCTGCTGTACATCCTTTCTTTCCATTTTCCGTTACTCCTTTGAGATTGTTTTTTATTTTTGCCGAAAAAACGGCTCTTACGGCTCAATCGAGCAGTTCGTATTCAATGAGCAGATTGCCTTGCAAAATCACCCGTGCAGACGTTCCCACTTCAAAGGGCGGGAACTCTTTCTCGCCATCCACAAACACCTGACGACGCAAAAGCTCATCTTTTTTTATGTTTTTTACCGCAAACACGGCGACATTGCAATCCACCCCGTCGTGCGTGACCCAATCTTCGATATCCTCGAAAGGCATCACTGCGTACTCTTTGAGCCCGACGGAGATAAATTTGAGCATTTTGCAGTAGGCATTGCAACGTTTGAACTTGATCCCCATGAAAGGAAACGCAAAAATCAGGTAGGCTGCCACTGCGACACAGGTGGCTGCGATCAACCACGGCCCCGCGGGATCCTGATACGGAAGCTGGGTATAGCCGATCGTAAATCCCAAAAATATCCCGAATACCGCCGCCGTAACAGCCCAATATACGGCAAGGATTTTACGCCGCTGAATGACGCAATCCCATAGGTCTGCATCCCGATATAGCTTTTCCATACTCCCTCACTTTGCGATAAAGAGCACGCCAAGCGTATTCCGCCCGCAATGCCCGGTGATCACGGAACCGGCGACCGTTTCGAGGATCTCCTGGAAGTCAAACTTTTCCGCCACTTTTTTCTTTGCAAACTCCACGAGCTCCTTGTCGGCGCTGCTGTGCGTGATGAAACAGCGTCTCTTGTCATATACCGGATATTTTATGGCAAGATCATCGATATATTTGTCGATGCACTTCTGCATGCTGCCGCGATACTTAGTCTCCGCAACAAGTTGTCCGTCCTGCATTTCGATGAGGGGATGGATTTTGAGCACATTTGCGGCATACATCGTCATGCGCGAGCATCTTCCGCCCTTATACAGATAGTCGAGACGATCCGGAATAAAGGAGGTGTTCACCTTGGGGCGAAGCGCGTTGGTGACCACCACGATCTCCTCGGCCTCTTTCCCCTCCGAGAGCATGTCGGATGCTTTCATCACGAGAAGCCCCTGCCCCGATGAGAGCGCCTTGCTATCCACCACATAGACCCGCCCGGGGAACTTTTTGGCCGCCTCGACCGCATACGCATGCGAAGAGGAAGATTTTGCCGAGATGTTGTAGTGGATCACCGTCTTGCCCTCCTCCACATAGTTCCCGAAAAACTCCTCGAAGTCGCCGATGCTCGGTGCGGCGGTCTTGGGAAGTCCTCCCGTCTTTTCATAGTAATCGAAGATATCTTTCGGCACGATGTCAACGCCGTCGCGATAAGATTGCTCTCCGAGAATTACGGAGAGGGGCATGATACCGATCCCGCGTTCTTCCACATAAGGGCCGAGGTCGCATGTGCTGTCTGCTGTGAGTTGGATATTCATATGATCCTCCTAATGTATTTTCCTTGTGATTTTTTATATTTTGAGAAAGGTGCGGACGAAGAATGCCTCTACCGCCGCCCATCCCTCCGGAGAGCGCAAATTCCATTCGGCGACGACTCCCAAAATGTCTGTCTCTTTGAGCGGAACGGAAAGAAACCGGGAATCCGCACTGATCTCGCGGTTGTCGCCCATCACGAAGATCTCCCCCTCTTTGAGGTCGACCTCTTCAAATTCGATCTCATAATCCGAATGGTCGCCGTATGATTTGACGTAATCCTCTTGCAGGGGTTCGAACCGAGAGGAGCCAGCTTTCTGCAAGTAGACGACGCCGTCCTCCGCGTAAATACGGTCCCCTCCTGTGGCAATGAGGCGCTTGATGATCTTGTCGTCGGTAAAGGTGGGATTTTGGGAGACGTCCACAATGACGATATCCCCCCTTTGGGCCTCGGATGTGCGCCGCACATAGAGATAATCGCCCCCCTCATAGGTGTGGTTTCCCACCAATTCTCCCCCATACAGCGTATCGAGCATCGAGGGACCCTGCACTTGCACGACGATGTAATTGGAGACCGCCCACATTTTCCCCAAGAGGAACAGTGCGGCAAAGAGGAGAATGAAGTAAAAAATATACCAAAGAATGTCGCGCTGCTCGCCCCTCTTGGCAAGCATCTCGGGGCGCTTTATTCTGTTGTTCAGACCTTGATATCCTTCGCCGGTTTCTTTCATATCAGATCCATAACACATTGTTGATGAGCACATCCTCTTCGCTGACAAATACAACGGAGACGACTTCGGAGAAACTTTCGAGAACTGCCCCCGCCTGCGTCTTAAAATCATCGGGGTCGAACAGATAGCACGACCATGTTCCCCCCGCGGGAACATTCACTTCCGTGGAGTAGCCAACCTTTTCCTCTTCGTCGCAATAAAACGTGATCCGAAGTTTTGCGGGGACGGCGGAATAGGCATCGAGACAGAAAGATGTGCCCTCGGGAGCCTTGAACCGCGGGTCTCCCACGCGGTAAGATATCAACCCGGGAGCCGCCGCAAGCCCCTTGATGCCGCCAAAGCCCGGGAGCCTTCTCACCGAAGCCCTCGCACCCTCGGAAAAGCAATCCGCGACGGCGGCCATTCTGCGGCGGAAAATGGAAAACCCGTTGAATTCGTCCTGTTCGCTGTAAATGACGCGGCTGCGGGGACAGGCGTTATGATACTTCTTATTCACGTTGATTTCGAGGATCTTGGAGGTCGCCGAAAAGCTGTTGGAATAGCAGACAAAGGCATAGACGAGCGCCTTGGAGGTGCCGTTGTAGAGGGAAAGCGGGACCTTGCCCACATTTCCGTCGAGATCTTCGGGCCGCCCCAAGATGCGCGTCCAATCGCGCGTCGTGGAGGAGACAACGTCCTCCGTATAGAAGATGCCGAACTCTTTAATCTCGCCGGTGGCGTCAAACGTTCCCGTGACGACGAGGTTGCCCTCCGCGTCCTCTCCCACCGCGACGGAGATGGGCTTGGTGAGAAAGACTGTTCTCCCGCGCAAGTATTTATCCAAGAAGAGATCGATATCTTTGAGCGAATGCTCCCCCACCAACCCGCTCCCGTGCGCCGAAAAGAGCAGCGCCTTTTCCGCTTCGGGATTGATTTGGCGGAAAGTATCGAACACGCGGTCGAAATTATATTTTCTGTCGTTGATGGCGGAAACGAGGAGAACGGGACATTTGACGAGCGGCGCATACGTCTGCGAATCGATCCCCGCGATGAAACGGTGCCGCTCTTCGTCGAGAATGCGCTTTTCGTCTCCGGTAAATTTCGCAATGCCGCGGTAGGCAAGCCAGCCGGCGGCACAGACGGAGATCATGCAGGAGAGCGGAACATAGGGCGCGAGTTTGAACAGGATCTCCCCGCCCGTGCGGAGCCCGATCGCCCCGATGGCGCTCACCTCCGGCCTCCGGTGCAGATAGTTGAACGCATACCGCGCCACCGACGCCCATTCATACCAACTCGTCTCCTTGGCGGATTGGTCGCAATGGTCGATGTGTCTGCCGGCGCGCGCAAAATTCGCATAGTCCACGATTTTGGGATAGACCGTGTAATATCCGTCCGGGCGTTCCCCCGAATAGTCCACACAGAGCACGCCGTAACCGTTCTTCACATAGCGCAAGACCAGCCTCTTGTCAAAGAGAAGGCCTGCCTCGAACAGGATCATGACGGTGGGAAAGCTCTCCTTGTCCTCCGGGTACACATAGCTGGCGTATATTTTTACCCGCCCCGCCCCCGAGCCGACGTTGCGCCCATAGAGATACAGATCGCGCCAAACGATCCCGTCCTCCCTGCGCTCCGAGATGGGTTCCTCGTTGGAGGGAAGAGAATCGTCAAAGTCCTGCCATAATGTTATTGGGGTCAAGATCGCCAAAGCACTCACCTCATTCCTTGATTTTCGAACCGCTTTCTTCCGTTGCTTTTTCCACAAGGATCTTGCGGTCGATCCTGCATTTCAACTCTTCGACGTGGGAAATGATCCCTATCGTAAAATGTTCGTTTCTGAGACGTTCGAGGCTGTCCATCACCGTATCCACAAGCTTGTTGTCCAGCGTGCCGAAGCCCTCGTCCAAAAAGAAGAACTCGATGGGCCGCAAGGAGCGGGCGCATATCTCCGCGCCGAGCGCCAGAGCAAGCGAAAGAGAAACGAGAAACGTCTCTCCGCCGGAAAGCGTGTATACGGGGCGTGCAAGCCCGCCATTGAAGTTGTCGCCGACCGTGAAGCCCTTTTCATAGCGCAAAAAATATCTTCCGTCAGTCAACGACAGGAGCCGCGTGCTTGCGTTGACGGCGACCGTTTGGAGATACTCCTCCGCGACAAATTCGACAAAGCGGTTGCCCTCGATCAGCTTTTTTAACAGCAGCAAGCGACGATAGCGCTTGTAAATCTCCGTGCGCTCTTCGAGGAGCGCGCGCTTTTCTTTGAAACCCTCGATGCAGGCGGCGAGCCTGTCCTCCGCGAGCGCGAGTTCCTTGATGCAGTCTGCGCGCGCCGTCTCCTTTTGCGCGATTTCCCCTCTCAATGCCGCCAAACCCTCCGGGGTGATGGCCGAGAAGTCCTCCTCGGGGAGGTCTGCACACTTGGCTTTGGCGACCGTGTAGTCGTGCATGAAGCGTTCGTATTCCCCGCGGGCGTCGCCCTCCCCATACTTTGCGACCAGGGCTTCCGCTTCCTCGGGAGAGGAAAATCCGCCCGCTTTCATCGTCTCGCGGTATCGAGCGATCCCCTCTTCAAGCGCAAGGTGAGCGCCGTTTTTTCGCTCCTCCGCGGCTGCAAGGGCTGCCTGCGCGGCACTGTATTCCTCCGCCGACTTGCGGCTGAGTTCGGAGAACTTTCTCTTCTCTTCCTGTTTTGCTCTCAACTGCGCCCGCACCGTCTTGGCCGGCGGCAGTTCTTGTATCTCCCGATAGGCGGCGAGTTCCTCTTCCAAGCGCCCCTTTTCGGCCGTAAGGTGTTCGATGCGCTGCGCTTTGAGCGCATGAGCGCCGCGTTTTTCTTCAAGTGCGAGCAGACAGTCCCTCAAACGCTTCTTCTCGCTTTCGAGCGCTTCATACGCTTGACGGAGCCGCGTGAAATCTGTCCCGTCTCCCCGCGAGAGCGCTCTGTACTTTTCCGCCAGAGGAACGCTGTCGGGCGAGATCTCGGGATATTTTTGAGTAAGAGTATCGAGTTCCGCGCTGAATTGTGCATATTCGCCGCGAAGCAAGGCGGCCTTGCCGCGCGTCTCCGCAAACGAGAAGAAGTCCTCCTCTCCACAGGCAGAAAGTTTTTCTTCGAGGGCGCGCTTCTCTTCCTCATAGGAAAATCCGACGCCTTGCCCCTCCCTTTCCAGCTGACGGAGGACCTCCCGAAGCCGGCTCTCGGCGCGGGCCATTGCCTCTTTCCGCTCCTCCGCCGCCTCCGCCTGAACGGCAAGCGCGTTGAGCCCGGCGATCTCGCCGTCCAACGCCTCTCCGCGCTCCGGGGGAAAGGCCTCCAACGCGTCGGCGGAGGAATTCTTTTTGCGGACGGCATCCTCATACCGCTGATCGGCAAGCGTGGCGCGTCTGCGAAGTTCCGCGCCCTCTTTGGCGGCGCTGCATACGGCGACGGCACGCTCCAAGAGCGAAAGTTGTTTGCCGAGCTCCTCCATGGCGGGAAGCCTCTTCTCGAATTCCGCAAAGCGCCGCGCGGCCTCCTCTGCCTCACGGCGGCGAGCAAGGCGGGTAGAATAGTCCTTTTCCTCCTCGTGAAGCGAACGGACGGCGGCATCCAAGTCATCTTTCTCCCGTTTCAAGTCGGCGATGTGCACTTTGAGCGCCTCATTCCCCTCCTCGGTGATGTCCTCAAAGGCCTCCAACTTCGCATCCAACACGTCCACGCGAACCTTGACCGCCCCGCTCTGTTCGTTGATGCGTTGCGTGAGCCGCAATCCATATTTTTCGAGATCGAACAGCCCGGCGATCAACCGAAGGCGGTCGCGCGCGGGCGATTTGACAAACTGCGAGAATTCCCCCTGCGGGAGCGCGATACACTTGGAAAAGTCGTTTTGATTCAGCCCCACGATCTCTTCGAGCTTCTCGTATGCCTCCCTCACGCCCGATGAAATGGGCACCTCTCCATCCTCGGTAAGTTCGGAAAGAGAGACGGTGTGGGCGTCCGTCCCTTGGCGTTTGAGCTTGTGGATGACTCTGTATGTCCTGCGCTTGCCGGCATAGACGATCTCAAACGTAAAATCGATGTATGCTTCACGGCAGCGGTAATTGAGGAATTCGACATAGCTGTTCTGCGGCAGACGGGGCGTGGTCCCGTACAGCGCATAGACGATGCAATCGAGGATGGTGCTCTTGCCCGAGCCCGTATCCCCGAAGATCCCGAAGAGGCCATAGTCCGTGAGACGGCGAAAATCGATGACGGCGGGCTCCGAAAAGGAATTGATCCCGCAAAATTCCAAGCGGATGGGCTTCATGCTTCCGCCTCCCCGAGGAGAAACAGGAATTCCTCGATCAGATCTTTCTCCGGGTCCTTTCCGTCGCACTTGATGCGGTAATATTCCTCGAAGAGTTCTCTTGCATTGAGTTCGGCGCGGCGCACGATGGAGGAGGCCTCTCCCTCTTTCACGAGGGGGATCAGAGAGACGAGCCCCTCGTTTGCCTCGCGCAAGCGCTTTGTATCCTCCGCCGTCAAGGGAGCGGAGAGATGCAGGGTGAGCTCGATATAGCAGCCATCGAGGGGAAGTACGAGCGCGATCCCGTCCTCTACGCTGTTTGCCTCCAAGCGCACGAGGCGCTTGCCGGCCTTTAACGGGATCTCCTCCTTGACCAGCACATCGTTCCCCTGCGTCTCGATGAGAACGACGCACTTCTCCGTGCCCGCTTCATCAAAGGAATATTGCAGGATGGAGCCGCTGTAACGGATGTTTTCCCCCCATCTCTGTTTTTTATGCAGGTGCCCGAGTGCGGTATAGCCGTTTTTGGGGAAAATCTCGGCGGGGACCAGTCTTGCGCCGCCGAGGGAAATATCCCGCTCCCCCTCGGAGATGCTGCCGTGGGCAACGAAGAGGTGCGAGAGCAAAATACGGGGCATTGTGCCGTCGTATGCCGCGTCGCCCGCCGCAATGAGGGCGCCGACGGTCTCTTCGTAAGAACCTTTCCACGCCGCTTTTATGCGTGCCTCGTTGGGATAGGGAAGCGCATTGATATAGACGCGCTCATCGCCCTTTGCAATGATGACGTGGTTATCCGAAAGTTCAACGGCGCCCACGCGTCGGCCCTCGCCCTCCGTCGTTCCCGAGACGGCCTCTCCGCCGAAGAGATAGATCCCGTGCTCGGCCGCGAGAGGAGCCGAAGCCGCCAGACGGACGCCGTCATCGTGGTTTCCGCTCACCACGACGACCGCTCTGTCCTTGGCGAGGCGCAAGATCGTGCGGTAAAAGACTGCCTCCGCCTCCGCGGACGGAAGATATGTATCAAAGACATCGCCCGCAACGAGGACGAGGTCGACATTCTTTTCATTGCAAATGGACACGATCTCCTCGATCACTTCGATCTGTTCGGGGAGTCGTTCGCGGTCCATGAGGCGTTTGCCGAGATGCCAATCGGATGTGTGAAGAATTCTCATATTACGGGTAGTCTTGAAAAAATTTCCGCACGCTTCGAAAACACTTTGCTTTTTGCGAGCGATATGCTATACTATTATACAACGCCCAAAGGAAAAAAGCAAGCGTTGTTGGGAGATTCGGGAAAAAACTCCACACAAAGGAAGGAAATTATGTCATTCGGTTCTTTCTCCAAAGATTTTGCCGAAAATTCGTTTACGAGCGTTGAAAACCGGTTCATCACAAAGTATCTGCCGGAGGCAAGCGGAGACGCCGTGCGCGTCTACCTCTTCGGGCTGTATCTTTGCGCCTCCAAGGAGGAGCTCGACGGCGAAAGCGCGGCAAAACTTCTGCATATCCCCTATTCCGCCCTTGTGGAGATCTATGATTTTTGGGAGGAATGCGGCCTCGTACAGGTGCTCTCCCGCGACCCGATCTATGTCGAGTATCTGCCGGTGAGTGCGGCCATGGGGAAACCCAAGCCTCTCCGCCCCGAAAAATATGCCGACTTCAACCGCGCGCTCTTCAAACTTTTGCAACGGGCGGGAAAGGACCTGCGCCCCTACGAGCAACAGCGCATTCTCGAATTTCTCGAAAATAACCCGATGGAACACGAGGCGTTCCTGCTCGTCGTGGAATATTACGTCAAAAAACAGGGCGAAAAGCTCACGGTCGCCCATATTCTGAATGCCGCAAACAAACTTGTCCGCGAACACAAGTATACATACGAACAGGTCGAGGCAGAATACGCCGATTACCGCGCGGGCGAGCAGGAGCTTTCACGCATTCTGCAACTTCTCGGCATCCGGAGACGGCTGACCGACGACGATTACCGGCTCTATTCCGAATGGGTGAAAGAGGTGGAGCCGGGCGCCGTTACCGCCTGTGCCGAGGCACTGAAAAAGGGCTCCATGGAGACCCTCGGGCAGCTCGTGGGCGAACTCATTCAGCACGGCCTGCACTCGGAACGGGAGGCGCGCGACTACCTCAGAGAGCGCGAATCGCTCGCCACGGTCGTATTCAAAGTGGCGCAAAAATTGGGCATAAAAGTTCAAAATCCCCGTCCGTACATCGAGGAATACGCCTCGAAGTGGATCAAACACGGATACCGGGAAGAGAGCCTCACCATGGTTGCCGCGTTGGGTCTGCGGCTCTCCTATGGCTTCCAGGAATATGACACCCTGCTGGAAAAACTCTACAATGCCGGGATCGTCGACCCCGACCGCGTCAAAGCATATTGTTCCGCCCGTGCAAAACAGTTCAAGCTCTTGCAGAGCATTCAATCGATTTGCGGCGTCGTCAAAAAATCCGAGGCGACCCTCGATATGATCGCCGAGTGGCGCAATTGGGGTTTTTCAGAAGAAATGATCCTCGAAGCGGCAAAACGAAGCGCAAATGCAGCGTCTCCCCTCCCCTACATGAATAAACTGCTCTCCGATTGGAAACAGGCGGGAGCGTTCACGCCATCCGAGATCCCGGCAGACGGACCTTACGGAAAGGCCAAAAGCGAAGTAGCGGCGGCAATCGACGAGCGTGCCGTGCGGGAACAGTTCTACACCGCCCGCCGGGAAGCCGCGCTCGGCAAAGTCGCCCGCGTGAAAGAGACGGCCAGAAAGGATAGACAGTTTGCCGAGGCGGAACGCGCCATCCGCGACGGAGAACGGGAACTTGCCAAGGCAGAACTCTACGACCCGAGCCGGGCTCCCTCCCTCAGGGAAGCGCTCGATGCCGCACACCGAAATCGCGCCGAAGCGCTCGCCCGCCTGCACCTCACCGAGGAAGATTTTATCCCCGTCTTTGTCTGCAAGAAATGCTCGGATACGGGCTTCCTCCCCGATGGCCACATCTGCGATTGCTATCCGAAGTCATCATAGGCCGTTTAAAACTCTACCTCAATCACAGGAAAATATCAGTCCCTCCCCTGCAATGGGGGAGGGACTGAATGTTATATTTTGCGGTTTAAGAGAGTACTATGTTTGACACAATACTATGCCAAATGCCAAAATATTGCAGAAATTGTCCCCTATCAACGTGTTTTTGTCTATTCGTACTCTCCGTAATCTCTTCTGTCGAAGGGAGGCGGGGACGGGGGCGGAGGCGGCGCATCTTCCCACTTCCCGCGCTTTTTATCCGGCTTAGGGGCGGCCTTGATCTCCACAAGGATGACATCGACCCCGATCTTTTTGACGCATTTGAGATCGATGAAGAGATCGGCTTTCCCCCATCGAAAGCCCTTTCCGCCGGGGACGACGATGCCCTGCACTCTTCCCTCCGGCCAAGTGAAAACCACATCGCAAACCTTGCCGAGCTGTTTCCCATCGACAAGGTTGACCGTTTCCTTTCGCTTCAATTCAACAAAACTTGTTTCCACACCTCTATCGTATGCGGAAAATGTCGAAATGTTTCCGCGGGTCAGGAAATTTCTTTTCTCACGCTCGCGAGCGCATTTTTTTCGAGGCGGGAGACCTGCGCCTGAGAGATCCCCACTTCGGCGGAAATTTCCGTCTGCGTCTTTCCCTCGTAATACCTGAGCCGAAGGATCTTTCTCTCCCGCTCGGTCAGGCGGTCGATGGCCTCCCTGAGCGCCACATGCTCCGTCCAAATTTCCTCGCTTTGGCTCTCGTCGCACAGCTGGTCAACAATTTGCAGCGTATCCCCCGCTTTGTTGTAGACGGGATCGTAAAGCGAGACGGGATCGGAAATAGCATCGAGACAGTAGACGACCTCCCGTTCCCGCACCTGCATCTCGGCGGCAATTTTTTCGATGGTCGCCTCCTCGTCGCGCTCCTCGATCCCCTCCCGCACCTTTAAAATGCGGTAGGCGGTATCCCGAATGGAACGGGAGACCCTCAGGCTGTTTCCGTCGCGGAGAAAGCGCTTGATCTCGCCCAAAATCATGGGGACGGCATACGTCGAGAACTTCACGCCGAATTTCAAATCGAAGTTATCGATGGCCTTGATGAGCCCCACGCAACCCGCTTGAAAGACATCGTCGGCGTTCGCATTCTTTGCCCAAAAGCGCTTGACAAGCGAAAGGACAAGGCGCATGTTTCCCACGATAAACCGATCGCGGGCCGCCTTGTCCCCGTTTTTCAATTTTACGATCAGCTCCTCATTCTCTTCCCGGGAAAGTTTGGGGAGCCCTGTGGTGTCCACACCGCAAATGACAACTTTACTCAGCATACTTCACCTCCCATAGACTTTGCTATGTATGAGACAAGAAGTATCTGCAACCCGAGGAATTTTATGCACGGACGAACAGCTTGCATCCGCTTCCCAAAAACTCCTCGATCTTCTCATCGAGCCGCGCTACGGTCACGCCCAATTTTTCCGCAAGACACTCCTTGCAGAGCGACCGGCTGTCGTTGGCATTAAATTTTCGATTGAGGCCGAGCTCATTGAAAGTAAGGCCGCGGCCGCACTTGCCGCATCTCATTTCACGATCCGCAAGCGATACACCGCACACGAATGCGGCCTGACATCGACAGTCAGAACACCGTTTTTCGAGCACAGGCTCTGGCCAGTATACGCTTCCTCGCCTGTAAGCGTCCGCCCCGAGATCGTCGGAACGCCCAAATCGTCCGCCGTGATCCAAAAGCCTGCGGGGCCCTCGCTCAAATTGAAGAAGCCGAGCGCAATATCGCCATTTTCGAGATAGCGAACGATCATCGGGAGGTCGTCGTTGCCCCACTGCTTTACGATATAGGGCCGCAAGCCGCGGGCATCCTGCTGGATACCGATGAGCGTTTGATTCGTGAGGATCTTTTGGGTCGCCTCATCCATGTTGCGGATGTCGCAACCGATCATCAGCGGAGAGCCCAAAAGGCACCATGCGGCAAAGTGCAGGCGATATTCTTCCTCGGTGCAGCCTTTGAGCCCGACATGCCCCTTGCCGTGCATGCCGACGATGAGCATATCCATATCGTTGAAACAGCCCATGCCGCCATAGGGCAGGATGTCGTATTGCTTTTTGATCAGATCCTTGACGGAATCCCACGTGTCGACGATATCGCCCGTGGAGCGCCACATGTTGGCTCCCGTCGTCCCGATCCAGCGGTGCGTCTCGTCCGCGCCCCAGCTGCAAGCGCTGAACAGGATGTCCCTGCCGCACTTGGCAAGCGCAAGTCCCATGCGCCGATAGAGCGTGGTCCCGTCGACGGAGGCGGGCTTGAAACAGTAGTCATATTTCAAGAAGTCCACGCCCCATTCGGCAAACGTCTCCGCATCGAGAAATTCCCGGTCAAAGCTCGACGGATAGCCCGCGCAAGTCATGAGACCGGCACAGGAATACATGCCGAACTTTAACCCCAATTTGTGAATATAGTCGGCAACATACTTCATGCCGTGCGGGAATTTTGCGGGATCGGGCACCAGCCGTCCCTTTCCATCGCGTTCTTTGAGCGCCCAGCAGTCGTCAATGACGACGTATTCATAGCCCGCATCTTTGAGTCCCGTGGCGATCATGGTATCCGCCGAGCGCAAGATGAGTTCTTCGTTGATGTTTTCCGCAAACGTATTCCAAGTGTTCCAACCCATGGGGGGGATATTTTTGATCATCGTATGTTCTCCTTTTGCATAGCTTCATTATACAGCCTCGCGCCCGAATTGTCAACCGTTTGCAAGAAAGCGCTCAAACCAGCTTGGAGATTTCCCGTTTGAGCCGCTCGATGATCTTCTTTTCCAAACGGGAAATGTAGCTTTGGGAGATGCCGAGACGGTCGGCGACATCCTTTTGCGTCAATTCTTCCCCTCCTCCCAATCCAAACCGAAGATACATGATCTTTTGCTCGCGTTCGGGCAGTTTTTTCAGTGCGTCGCGCAAAAGTTCTTTCTCCACGCCCGACTCCACGCCGCCGTAAACGCTCTCGCAATCGGTGCCGAGAATATCCGAGAGCAACAGCTCGTTCCCCTCGAAATCCGTATTGAGCGGTTCGTCAAAGGAGATCTCGCTTTTGAGGCGCACCGTGCGTCTCAGATACATCAGGATCTCATTTTCGATACAGCGCGATGCGTACGTCGCGAGCTTGATATTCTTATCTCCGCGAAAGGAATTGATGGCTTTGATGAGCCCGATGGTGCCGATTGAAATGAGGTCGTCCGCATCCACGCCGGTATTTTCGAATTTTCTCGAAATGTAGACGACAAGCCTCAGATTGTGCTCGATGAGTTTTGCCTTGACGGATTCGGCCTCCTCCCCCCGTTCGAGTTTGGAGATCAACTCGCCCTCCTCCTCAGGCGAAAGCGGGAGCGGAAGCGCTTCGTTCCCACACAGATAGTGAACGACGTTCTCGCTGCCCCGGATGGTCTGCAACCACTCTTTTAAACGCGCAAATATATTCATTCATGCCTCCATGAGTGCGGTGTTCAGGATGAGTTGGCAACTGTCCCCCACATCCCCTACGGTCAGATAGACGTCTTTCCACGAAAATGTCTTTCCATTGGCGCAAATATCGAGGCGGTCGCATGTGAACACGGGCGCTTCGCGGCCGCCGTTGACGGTCGAGATCTCCATCCTGCCCGCCTCGCGCATCTTCTCCTTTCCATAGAGCGCCAAAAGTGCGATTGCCGAAGTCACGCATACGGGGTCCCCGTGAAAGAAGAGATTGTTGCCGCTGTCGGCAAATCCTTTCCAGCGCACTTCCCTTTCCCCGACGGCAACCACACAGGGCAGGATGTTTTTTTGATGCTTTCGGTAACGATAGAGTGTTTTGGCCGCACAAACGGTCAAGATGGCAAACATCGCCGCGCCGCCGATGACAAGCCCCACCGGCGCCTGCTCGACGAGGTATCCCGCTCCCTCCTCATAGGCGATCCCAAAGAAAGAGTAGACGGCCGTGAGCAAGCCTCCGAGCGCAAAGGTCAAGAGAAAAAAGAGCGCGGCGGCAATGCAGATCTGCTTGGGTCGCCCTCTTGCCGCGATCAACGCGAGGAGCGTGCCGCCCAATATTTTTACGAGATAGGCCGCCCATGCGGGCATGGAGATGAGCGGGAACACAATGGCCTCAATCGCCCCGACCGCACTCGCGAGGATCAGTCTCCATGCGGATACCTTCAAGCGCGCGCACGCCAGCGCAAGGTATAAAAGCACACCGTCGAGCAAAAAATTTTCCAAGAACGCGAACTCGATATATACCTGCATATCCCCGGCTCCGTGACTGCCATTATAAATTTTTTCGGTGCATAAAAAAGGGCATATCCCGTCGGAATATGCCGAAAATTGTAGAGGAAAGCGGCTGTGAATTTATCCGCCGTTTCCGTAAAATATCCCACTATGCGAACATAGGAAAGGCCGACCCTTTGGGCCGTCCATCCGTCATTCTTCCAGCAATTTCAAGAGGCGGGGAAGATCGGAGGCGGTGAGCAAGTTGGCGAGATCGCCGTCGGGCCCCGTCACGAGAACGGCAAACAATTTCCTGTTCTCCCCGAACGCGTCCACGGCCTCCTGTATGGTATTCTGCGTCGTGAGAAGTTTATAATACTTGATCATGTCCGCGTCGTCGACGGCATCGCGACAACTCATCGTAAGGGTGTCCTCCACGTCCGTTCCGTTTCTGAGGGCATTGCCGACGACCCGCACGATGCGGCGGTTGTTGAGCATCCCGACGAGCTTCCCGCCCGTGTAGACGGGCAGATTGGAATATTGGCGCTCGGACATGCGCACTACGGCCTCGGCAAGCGGACGGTCTCCCTCGATGCCCATCACATTCATGGGCTTTAAACTGCCGAGTTTGGGCGGCCTCGAAAGCATCTCTGCAATGTGCAGAAAGAGCTGTGTAACTTCGTCGCACGGCTCGGCAATGATGCGTTCCCGGTTGCTCTCATGCACGATTGCATTGCGCAATTTGGCAAAGGAGAGCAGCTCGTCCTCATATTTTTTGACCGTGGAATTAAATTCGGCACAGCGGCGCACGAGGTCGACAAATTGCAGACTGCCCTTGCCGCGATACATCGCGCGCATGCGGGCGTCCACGGTATTGTAAGCGGAAATGAAATCTGTGGCATTGCTCATGCTCTCAGTATAGCATGCAATTTGCAAAATTGCAAGCCCCGCCGTCAAAATCCGTTCTTTTTCTTGCGATAAAACCCTCGCTGGCGCGTCTCCACAAGGTGATATTCCTGCTCCCGCTCAAAATCGTACATGCAGAGATTCTTTGGGGATGCAAAGCGAAGTTTTCCCCCGATATCCGCCGCCTGCGCATAGCCATAGGCACAGACACAGATGGGCACCCCAAACGAAAAGGCCTGTGCGCGCATGAGCGTCTGTTCGAGACTGCCATCGAGCTGTTCGTAAATACAGATCGCGAGCTCCGCACCGCAAACGGAGAGCGTCTCTGCAATGCGGGGAAAATAGAGGTCCTCCGCAACAATGATGCCGAGTTTCCCCACTCCCGTATCAAAAATTTTTACGCCCGCGCCGCACCGATATTGGCCGCCGTCGATGCGGTTTACCATATCCGAAACGCCCAAGATCTTCCCTTTTTCCGCGACGACAACGGACTTTCGGCGGATACTGCGTGCGTCGGTATAGCAGCCGGACACAATGATACAGTCGCTCTCTTTCGAAAGCAGGGCCACATCCTCGAAGAGGCTTGTTTCCCCTTTGAGCTCGCGCTCATAGCTGACTTCTCCGAGCGCTTGAAAGGAAAAACAGACGACGTCTGCTCCCCCTTCGTATTTTTTTGCGAAGTCATCAAGAGCCCCGCTTGTCACAAAACATATGCGCATTCCATATCATTGTATCATTCTCGCCGCAAAAATGTGACAAGAGAGGGAATGCCGCGCGGCATTCCCTCCGTTTCGTTTATGATTCTTTCTTTTCTTTGAGAAGATCTCTGATCTCCGAGAGCAGCTCTTCCGTCGTCGGTGCGGGGGGCGCTGCGGGTTCGGGTGCAGGCGCGGGCTCGGGTGCGGGCGCTGCTTGCTCCTCCTCTTTCCTGAGTTTGAACTCTTCCGCTTTCGCATGAATATGATTGACCGTGCGGACGATGATGAACAGCACGAGTGCCGTGAGCAGGAATGTGATGATTGCAGAGATCACGATGCCGAAGTCAAGCACAATTGCATCCGCGATAACCGCACCGGCACTGTCTACGGTCGCCTCTTTCAACACGACTTGCAGGGCACCGAATCCGCTCTCGTTCACGCCGATCACCTGCAACAGCGGGGTCAAAACGCCGTTTACGAGCGCCGTAATGATCGCTGTAAAAGCGCCGCCGATGATGATGCCGACTGCCATGTCGAGCACGTTTCCGCGGGAAATAAATTCCTTAAATTCCGCAAAAAAGCCCTTCTTGTTTGCCATAAAGTTACCTCCGATAAATTTTTATCATTTTTTTCAACCGGCCCATCGCGCGGGCGGAGGGTTGCTTCTTTAACCGGAACTGCCAATTGTTCCTATCTGTCCCCGGGGTATTCATGCGAGCTTCTTCCCCGAGACCGAGCAGGTCGTGCACGGGGATGATCGCAAGCGACGCCTTGCAGGAGAGCGCGAGACGGACGAATGCCTCGCACATTCCCTCCCCCTGCGCGCCTATGTTCATTTCGATGTTCTCCGTTTCGAGAGCGGCGGCGACGCGGGAACGGAGCAGGATGTATTCCTCCGCCGTCAATCTGTCGACATAACCGCGCACGGTGTCATTGTCGTGCGTGCCCGTGTAGACGATACTGTTCTCGCCGATGTTTTTGGGAAGATAGTCGTTGTTCTCATTGCCGTCGAACGCAAAGAGAAGCACTTTCATGCCGGGGAAGCCTGTCCTCTTCAAAAGGGCGCGGACGCCCTCATCAATGAGGCCGAGGTCCTCTGCAATGATGTGGTCTCTCCCCTCGCCGAGCAGGGAGAAGAGCGCCTCCCCCGGGCCCTTTTGCCACGTACCCGCCGTTGCATCCTCGGCGGCCGCGTCGATCTCATAATAGCGGTCGATCCCGCGGAAATGATCGATGCGCACGACGTCATACGTCGTGAGTGCAGTTCTCAGCCGCTCCGTCCACCAGGCAAATCCGCTCGCCTCGTTGGCACCCCAATCATAGACGGGATTGCCCCAAAGCTGCCCTTTTTCGGA
The DNA here is from genome assembly GCA_947624225.1 of uncultured Clostridia bacterium. Lineage (GTDB taxonomy): Bacteria > Bacillota > Clostridia > Christensenellales > Borkfalkiaceae > Gallimonas. The sequence continues at coordinate 40,529 of CANQJF010000004.1, read as the reverse complement.
AAAATAGTCGGGCGGAACGCCGGACACTTTGGCGGGTTTCAGCTCTTCATCCAATTTGAAGAGATCGGGGTGTGCCCAGACATCTGCGCTGTCGTATGCGACATAGAGCGGGATATCGCCCACGATCATCAACCCCAATTTTCGGCAATAGGCATGCAGCGCCTCCCACTGCTTCCAGAACTCGTATTGCAAAAACTGCCAGAAGAGATATTCTTCGTGATATTCGGTGCGAAGCGCCTCGATTGCCGCGGGATCGCGGAAGCGGAGTCCCTCCTCCCAATCCGAGAAAGTACCGCCGAAAACCGACTTCGCCGTCATGAAAAGGGCGTAATCCTCAAATTTGCCCTGCTTCACAAAGGTGCGGAACGTCTCGTTATCAAACGCAAACCGCGAAAACGCCTTTCTGAGGAGGGGATACCGCGACTGATAGAGGTCGCCGAAATCGACGCTGCCGGGCTTGCGCACGGCCGCTTTCAGTTCCTCCCTGGTGAGGAGTTTCTCCTTGCAGAGCAATTCGAGGTCAATAAAATAGGGATTCCCCGAGTTGCACGCCACGGATTGATAGGGAGAATCTCCGAATCCCGTCTGTACCAGGGGCAAAATTTGCCAGTATTTCACGCCGCTCCTCGCGAGGAGCCGTGCGAAGTCATATGCTCTCTTCCCGAGCGAACCCACTCCGTAATCTCCGGGAAGTTCGGAGATGTGGCAAAGGACGCCTGCCGAACGATGAATTTTCATAAGGTTTTAATATAATCTCCCATGCGCGCGCACGCTTTCTCCGTGTTCTCCGCTGTGGCAAATGCCGTAAGGCGGAAAAAGCCCTCGCCGTTTTTCCCGAATCCGCTTCCGGGGGTCCCTACCACGTTGGCGTTTTCGAGAAGCAAGTCAAAGAATTCCCAACTCTTCATGCCCGCCGGGCATTGCATCCAAATGTAGGGGGAATGCTTCCCGCCCGTATAATAGATGCCATGTGCATCGAGCATGCGGCCGATCGTCTGCGCATTGCGCTTGTAGTATGCAATGTTTTCGCGGATCTGTCTCTCCCCCTCCTCGGTAAAGACGGCCGCCGCCCCCATCTGCGTAATATAGCTCACGCCATTGAATTTTGTCGACTGTCTCCGCGCCCACAGTTTGCCGATAGAGACGCCCTCGCGCTTCAATGTGCTCGGGATGACGGTGTATCCGCAACGCACGCCCGTGAAGCCGGCCGTCTTGGAATACGAACAAACTTCCACGGCGCAATCGCGCGCGCCCTCGATCTCAAAGATGGAGTGAGGCAGGTCTCCCTCGAGAAAGGCCTCATATGCCGCATCATAGAGGATGAGCGCATCCTCGCGGAGCGCATAGTCCACCCACGCTTTCAGCCCTTCCCTTTGATAAGCCGCACCCGTCGGATTGTTGGGCGAACAGATGTAGATGATGTCGGCATGCACCTCGGGATCGGGAAGCGGCAGGAAATCGTTCTCCCGGTTTGCGTCCGCATACAGGATGCGGCGCCCCGCCATGATATTGGTATCCACATAGACGGGATAGACGGGATCGGGCACGAGAACGGTATTGTCTGCGGAGAACAGATCGAGAATGTTGGAGAGGTCGCTCTTTGCGCCGTCGGAGATGAAGATTTCATCCGACGCGAGGACGACTCCGCGGCGCGCATAATGGGCGCGGATCGATCCGATCAATTGCTCGTACCCGTAACAGGTCGCATCGGGGCCGTACCCCTTGAACGTGGCGGCATCGGCCATCTCGTCTGCGGCACGCTTCATGGCATCTACCACGATGGGTGCAAGCGGACGGGTGACATCTCCGATGGAAAGTTTGATGACCTCACGGTCCGGATGCTCCGCCCGATAGGTGGCACACTTGGCCCCTACCGTGGAAAAGAGGTATGAGCCCTGCAAATTCAGAAAGTTTTGATTGATTTTCATAGTTCCTCGATCACGAATTCTTTTCGTGATATACAACAGCTGCGCGGATAAATTCACGGAACAGCGGGTGCGCATTGTTGGGACGGGATTTGAATTCCGGATGGAATTGCACGCCCACAAAGAAGTCGTTGCCATCCAATTCCACCGCCTCACAGAGCGTGCCGTCCGGGGAGGTCCCCGCGATGGTCATGCCGCCATTCGTAAAGGATTCCCTGTAATCATTGTTGAATTCATAGCGGTGGCGGTGACGCTCGGAGACCATCTCTTTGCCATACGCCGCCTGCATCTGTTTGCCCAATACCTTGCAGGGATATGCCCCCAAACGCATGGTGCCCCCCATGCGCACCCCGTATTGATCGGGCATGAGGTCGATGACGGAATGCTTGCCCTCGGGGAAGAACTCGGAGGAATTTGCATCGGAGAGGCCGAGCACGTTTCTCGCAAACTCGATGACGGCCACCTGCATGCCCAAACAGATCCCGAGGTAGGGAATGTTGTTCTCGCGGGCATATTTGCAGGCGAGGATCTTGCCCTCCACACCGCGCGGCCCAAACCCTCCGGGGATGAGGATCCCGTCTACCCCTTGCAGACGCTCCGCGATATTGTTTTCGTTCAGTTTTTCGGAATCCACCCATTCGATCTCCACCTTTGCATCCGTCTCATAGCCGCCGTGCGCCAGCGCCTCGGCGACGGACAGATAGGCGTCGTGCAGATCCACATATTTTCCGCAAAGTGCGATCTTTACCTGCTTACTGCGCCGATGGATACGGTTGAGCATCTCCTCCCATTCGCGGAGGTCGATCTCCTTGGGGTCGAGGTGCAGGATCTTGCACACGGTGGTGGAGAAATTGCTCCGTTCGAGCATCATGGGCGCTTCATAGAGCACCGGCACCGTGAGGTTCTCGATGCAACAATCGGGGGCGACGTTGCAGAACATGGCAATTTTCTCGCGGATGGATGACGGCATGGGCGCATCCACGCGCGCAACGATGATGTCGGGGAAGATCCCCATTCCCTGCAACTCTTTCACGGAGTGCTGGGTGGGCTTGCTCTTGAATTCGCACGATCCCGAAATATAGGGAACGAGCGTGACATGGATGAAACAGCAATTGTCTCTCCCCACTTCGCGCGCGACCTGACGGATCGCCTCCAAAAAGGGCTGGCTCTCGATGTCGCCCGTCGTCCCGCCGATCTCGGTGATGACGATATCGGCGCCGGAAGCCTCCCCCACGCGGTAGATAAACGACTTGATCTCGTTTGTGACGTGCGGGATGACTTGCACCGTCTGCCCCTGATAGGCCCCGTTGCGCTCGTTGTTCAAAACATTCCAATAGACCTTCCCGGTCGTAAGATTGGAAAATTTGTTGAGATTTTCATCGATGAACCGCTCGTAATGGCCGAGATCGAGATCTGTCTCCGCGCCATCCTCCGTCACAAAGACCTCTCCGTGCTGGAATGGATTCATCGTGCCGGGGTCGATATTGATATAGGGATCCAATTTCTGCGAGGCGACCTTGTAGCCGCGCATCTTCAAAAGGCGCCCCAACGAAGCCGCCGTGATCCCCTTTCCGAGCCCCGAGACAACACCGCCTGTCACAAAGATGTATTTCGTCATATGCACCCTCGGGTCAAACTTCCACCGTGCCTGTAAAGGCGAGCTCCGCGGGTCCCGTCAAAAGCACCGTCTTTCCGGTGTAGACGACCCTCAATATGCCGCCCGCGAGGTGCACCGTGATCTCGGAATTCTTTTGGCAGAAGCCGTTGCACACGGCGGCGACGGCTGCCGCACAAGCGCCCGTGCCACAGGCGAGCGTTTCGCCGCTTCCTCGCTCCCAGACGCGCATTTCAAGCTGGTTTTCCCCGCACACGCGCACGAACTCCGTGTTGATCCGCTCCGGGAAAGCGGGATGCGTTTCAAAATAAGGGCCCACTGCTTCCAGATCGAGGCTCCCCGGATCCTCCGTAAAGACGACGCAATGCGGATTGCCCATCGAAAGGCAGGTCACGCGGTAAGTCGTGTCGTTGACGATGAGCGGATGATCGACGATCCGATCCCCCTCGAACAGGGCGGGAATGCGCGCGGGATCGAACTTGGGCTTCCCCATATCGACGGTGAACAGATTGGCGTGCTCTTTGTCCCAGCTCCGCGAGACGAGATGAAGTTTTTTGATGCCCGCCGCCGTATCGATCGTAAAATCGCGCTTGTGGATGCCCTTAAAATCATAGAGATATTTGGCAACGCAACGGATGGCGTTCCCGCACATCCTGCCCTCGCTGCCGTCTGCATTGAACATGCGCATTTCGGCATCGGCAACCTTGCTCGGAAGAATGAGGACGATGCCGTCCCCTCCGATGGAAAAATGCCTATCGGACAACTTGCGCGCGAGCACTGCGGGACGCTTGGGCGTCCAATCAAAGCAATCGAAATAGATGTAGTCGTTCCCGATCCCGTGAAATTTATAGAAAGTCTGTTGCATATTTTATTCTCCTTGCGCGATCACTTTAAGCGGATGACCGCATCCCGCTCCGCACCCACGGCCACATAGGTGATGTTGCAGTTGCACGCCTGCTCGATAAAGGCGATGTAATCGAGCGCCTCCTTGGGGAGGTCCTCCTTTTTGCGGCACTTGGTGATGTCCGTATGCCACCCTTTCACCTTTTCAAACACAGGGTTACAGTCGTCGAGGGCGTCGGGATACGGGAAGTCGTGGATGCGTTCGCCGTTCAGTTCGTATGCCGTGCACACCTCGATCTCCTCATAGATGGAGAGGATGTCGAGCTTGGTCAAGACGACCTCGTCGGCTCCCTGACAGCGGATCCCATAGGAGGACGCGACGACATCGAAAGGCCCCACTCTTCTCGGGCGCCCCGTCGCTGCACCGTATTCCCCTCCCGCGGCGCGCAATTTTTCTGCCTTTTCGCCGAAGTATTCCGCCGTGAACGGCCCCTCGCCCACACAGGTGGAGTAGGCTTTCATGATGCCGATGGACTTATCGAGGCGGAGATTGGGTACGCCCGCGCCGATGGGCGCATAGGAGGCAATGGTCTGGGAAGAAGAGGTGTAGGGCAAAATGCCGTAATCTATGTCTCTGAGTGCGCCAAGTTGGGCTTCGAACATGATCTTCTTGCCCGCCCTGTGCGCGCGCTCGATGAGCATGCCCGTATCACAGATATACTCTTTGAGCGGCTCGCCGTATTGTTTGAAGTATCCGATCATCTCGTCGACGGAAATGGGCGCATGGCCATAGCCTTTCTCCACGGTGAGATTTTTCCATTCCACGATGTCCTTGACGCGGGAATACAGCTTGTCGGGATGCAGAAGTTCCCCCATGCGGAAGCACTTCTTCATATATCTGTCGGCATAGACGGGCGCAATGCCGCGGCGGGTGGACCCGAACTTCTTGCCCGCGAGGCGATCCTCTTCGAGGCAGTCCAAGAGCACGTGATAGGGCATGGTTATGACGGCCCTATCGGAAATTTTGAGATTCTCGGGGGTGATCTTTACACCCTTTTCCCGGAGACGCGCCATCTCCTCGGTGAGGTGTTTGATGTCGATGACCATGCCCATGCCGAGCACATTGACGACGTTTTCCCTCAGAATGCCCGAGGGGAGCAGATTGAGGATAAATTTCCCCCGCTCGTTGATGACGGTATGCCCCGCATTGTTCCCGCCCTGATAGCGGCAGACAATGTCGTAATCCTCCGAGAGCATATCGACCATCTTGCCCTTGCCCTCGTCGCCCCAATTGATCCCGCAAACGGATGTAAGCATTTTTTCTCCTTTTTTTGCCAAAACATGAAAATTCGCCGCGAAGCGGATCTCTGCTTTGTTATCATAACATTATTATAACATATTCTCCCAAATCCCGTCAAGTAACAAGCAGGGTTTTTATGGAGCATTGTTGCATAAATATATTGAATATTCATCTTTATCCACACCCGAACAAAATGCGTGCGGCGGGCGGGGTTTCTTCAAATTTCGAACATTTTTTGCATTTAATTCACATTTGGGGCTTGACAAGGCTGCAAAAACGCGGTATAATGAATGAACACAACATTGGAGGAGAAGATCATGTTTTGCAGAGACTGCGGCGAAAAACTTTCGCTCAGATTCAAGGAAAACGAAGGGCTCGTGCCTTTCTGCCCCAAATGCGGCAAATTTAAGTTCCCCTTCTTCCCCGTGGCTGTTTCTATGGTCGTCGTACGTCGCTCGGACAACAAGCTCTTGCTCGCTAAACACGTCGGTGACGACGACTACAAACTGATCGCGGGCTATATCAAGAAGGGCGACAGCGCCGAGAAAACCATCCCGCGCGAACTCAAAGAGGAGACGACGCTCAATGCGCTCAAATGGAAATATCTCGCCTCCCGCTATCACGACGCAAAGGACATTCTGATGCTCGGCTACCTCGTCACTTGCGACGACGGGGACATCTCGCTCAACGAGGAGATCTCCGAGGTGCGCTGGTGCACGCCCGAGGAAGCAAAGGAGATCATCCGCAAGAATTCCACGGCGGAATACTTCTTGAACATCGCCATCAAGGAGCTCGGCAGAAAGAAGTAAACCTTGAACACCCCGCCTGCCCGGGTGGGTGCCCCCAAAAAACAAGGGAGACGCTGTCTCCCTTAAATCTTATATTCAAAAATTCAAAGCAAAAAAAAGGCACGCGCTTATCGAATATAAGCGCGTGCTTTCCGTCAAAAATCGTTTATTCCTCTTCGTCGTCCTCGGGAAGATCGACGTTGTGGTAGACATCCTGCACGTCGTCGTTCTCTTCGAGCTTGTCGAGCATCTTCAAGAAGAGGTCGAGCTTTTCGCCTTCGAGCGTGATCTTGTTCTGCGGGATCATCGTGAGTTCGGCCTGCAAGAAAGTCATCCCTTTCTCTTCGAGATATTTTCTCGCCTCGGAGAAAGCCCCCACCGAGGTGTATACCTCAAAGGCATCCTCCACGGGAACGACGTCGTCGGCGCCCGCCTCGATGGCGAGCTCGGTCACTTCGTCCTCCGTGAGCCCCGGCTTGGCCTCCACGACGATGAGGCCCTTGTTGTCGAACATATAGGAGACGCTGCCCGTCGTGCCGAGAGAGCCGCCGCACTTCGACATGATGGCGCGCACATCCCCCGCCGTGCGGTTGTTGTTATCCGTGAGCGTGGAGATGATGACGGCCGCGCCGCCTGCGCCGTAGCCCTCGTAGGTGAGCTCCTTGTAGTCCTTATCGCCCATCTCGCCCGCCGCCTTCTTGATGGAGCGCTCGATGTTGTCGTTGGGCATGTTGGCCGCCTTGGCCTTTGCGATGACGTCGGCGAGCTTGGAGTTGGTGGAGGGGTTTGGATTCCCCTTTGCCGCAACGGCGATCTCCCTGCCGATCTTGGTGAAGAGCCGCCCGCGTGCCGCGTCTGCCTTGCCTTTCTTTACCTGTATGTTATGCCATTTGCTGTGTCCGGACATATCATTCCTCCTTTATTTCTTTGCGTGTCCCAAAAGGTACATCATGATCCCGGCCGAGACGGCCGCATTGAGGCTCTCCATGGGGCCCTGCATGGGGATGCCGACCGTGAAGTCTGCCCTCCCGCGCACCGCCTCCGAGAGACCGTTTCCCTCGTTCCCGATGCAGATGCAATGTCTTTCGGGCGGTGTGAACGCGAATACATCCTCGCCGCCCATATCTGCCGCAATGAGAGGGATCCCGTCGAGTTGCTCCAAGATCTCCTCCCGCGTCCCGCGCATGAGCTTGCAATAGAACACCCCCGACATCGAGGAACGCACGCTCTTGGGAGCATAGGGATCGGTGCAATCGGCGAGATAGATCTCGCGGTAGCCCGCTGCGGCGGCAGTCCGTATGACGGCTCCGACATTGGCGGGATCGGCAACTCCGTCGAGCAGGAGACAGCGGCCACGGGGCGGTTGCAGCGATGCGTCCGGGAGTTTTACCTCCGCGAGAATGCCTTGCGGCGTCTTTTCGTCGGAGACGGCCTTGAAAGCATCCTCCCCGAGCAGGACGAGTTCTCCCGCGCCGAGATGGTCTTTGAAAAGGGGCGTCTCCGCAAGGGCAAGGCGCTCTCGGGTGGCAAGCAGGGCAACGCGCACGATCTGCATTCCGCTCTCCGCGCACTCACCGAACATCTTGTCGCCCTCTACGAGAAAGGTCCCCCGCGCTCTCCTCCCCTTTTTTTCTTTGAGGGAGGCGAGCTCTTTTACGACAGGATTTTGTTTGGATACGATGACCATGGGTCACATGTGAAAAAAGCCTTTCGAAAAAGGCTTTTTGATTTTAGAGTGCGGCCTTGGCCTTGTTGCAGAGCTCTGCAAAGGCGGGCGCATCGGTGACGGCGAGATCGGCGAGGACCTTGCGGTTGAGGTCGATCCCCGCGACTTTGAGGCCGTGCATCAGCTTGGAATAAGAAATGCCGTTGAGGCGCGCGCCTGCGTTGATGCGGGCGATCCAAAGGCTGCGCATGTCGCGCTTTCTTCTCTTTCTGCCGACGTAAGCATAGTTCAAAGACTTCATGACCGCCTGACGCGCGATCCGATAGTTCTTGCTCTTACATCCGAAATAGCCCTTGGAAAGTTTAAAGATCTTTCTGCGCTTTTTGACTGCGTTGACTGCTCTCTTAATACGCATATTCCGTCCCTCCTACCTTAGTCCTTGTACGGGATCATCCGCTTGACGGTGTTCTCCTGCGTCGAGGAGACGAGCGTCACTTGACGGAGATTTCTCTTTCTCTTTCTGTTCTTGGTTTCAGCCTTGTGGTTCTTGCCGCCATGGGATCTGTTGACCTTTCCCGAGCCGGTGAGCCAGAAGCGCTTTTTGGAACTCGAGTGCGATTTCTGTTTCGGCATAACTAATATCCTCCAAAATGTTCTTTTACCTGATTTTTGTCACTTTTTGATGGGGCCGAGGATCAAAATCAAATTTCTCCCCTCGAGATTGAGCGGCTTCTCGATGACGGCGACCTCTTTGAGCATATCACAGAAGTTCATGATGACATCTTTTGCAAGATTCGCATGCGCCATCTGCCTGCCCCTAAGACGGATCGTAACCTTCACCTTGTTGCCCTGCTCCAAAAACTTTGTCGCCTGCTTGGCCTTGACGTTGATATCGCCGACGTCGATGGTCATAGAGAGCTGGACTTCTTTGAGCTCAACGACTTTCTGCTTGTTCTCCTTGGCCTTTTTCGCCTGCTCGAACTTGAACTTTCCGTAATCCATGATCTTGCAGACGGGCGGGATCGCAGTGGGAGAGATCTTTACGAGATCGAGCCCCTCGTCCTCCGCAAGGCGGATCGCCTCACGCGGAGACATCACGCCGAGCATTTCCCCCGACGATGAGATCACGCGCACTTCGCGGTCGCGGATCTCGCCGTTCAACTGATGTTGGTTCTTTGTTGCAGCCATATTCCTCCCAAAAAAAGACGAGTTGCAAAAGCAACCCGTCGAAAAAGCGCAATCCGCGCTTTGCTTCCGATTATCGGCCCGTCGCAAACGTTTTCGCGATCCGGGGAGAAGGGTTGACCTCTGCTTGACTTTATGAGTATATCACCCTTTCCCCCGATTGTCAAACGTTTTTAGACAATTTCGGGAAAATTTTTCTCAGAGCTTCTTACGCTGCTCCGCGGCAACGCACTCCGGGATACCCTGAACGGTTGGGCACCGAGAAAATCAGAAAATTACTTTCTCGTCGTTTTCTTTCTTGCAGAGTGCGAAGAACTCTTCCTTTTTCATCGCGCCGATGTCGCCCTCGCCGCGCTTTCTGACGGAGACGGTCCCCTCCTCCACTTCCTTGTCGCCGATGACAAGTTTGTAGGGCACCTTTTCGTTCTCCGCGTCCACGATCTTGCGGCCGATCTTCTCGTTCCTGAGGTCTGCCTCCGCGCGAAGCCCGAGCATGGAGAGCGCTTCGACGAGCTGTTGCGCATAGTCCGCGGCGCGGTCGGTGATGGGCAACACCTTGACCTGCACGGGCGCAAACCAGAGCGGAAATGCCCCGGCGTATTTCTCGATGAGCAGGGCAAGCGTGCGCTCATAGCAGCCGATGGAGCTCCTGTGAATGACATAGGCCGTCTTTTTGATGCCGTCCGCATCCACATATTGCATGTCGAAAGAATGGCCCGCGGCAAAATCTATCTGGATGGTGATGAGCGTGTCCTCTTTGCCGTATACGTTCTTCGCCTGCACGTCGAGCTTGGGGCCGTAGAAAGCGGCCTCGTCCTCGGCCTCCACGTAGTCGAGCCCGAGATCGTCGAGAATGACTTTCATCATGGCCTCGGTGTTGTCCCACGCCTCGTCGTCGTCGATGTATTTATCCGACCCTTTCTTGCGCTTGGAGAAGCGGAAAGTGACATCGCCGCGCATGCCGAGGCAGTCGAGGATATAATAGGAGAGGTCGAGGCAGCGCTTGAACTCCCCCTCCACCTGCTCCTTGGTGCAGATGATGTGGCCGTCGGACAGCGTGAACTGGCGCACGCGGATGAGGCCGTGCATCTCGCCCGAGGCCTCGTTGCGGAACTCCGTCGCCGTCTCCGAATAGCGGCAGGGCAGGTCGCGGTAGGATTTTAGGCCGTTCTTATAGATCTGGTATTGGAACGGGCAGGTCATGGGACGGAGCGCCATGATCTCCTCCCCCTCGCGCGCGGGTTCGCCCTTTTCGTCCACTTCGCCGAGCACGAACATCTTGTCGCGGTAGTGCGACCAATGCCCGGAGATCTTATAGAGGTCGGACTTGGCCATGTTGGGCGTCTTGGTGATCATGAATCCGCGCTTGGCCTCTTCATCCTCCACGAAACGGGTGAGGATCTGCAAGATCTTGGCGCCCTTGGGCATGAGGATGGGCAAGCCCTGCCCCACGACATCGCTCGTCATGAACAGGCCGAGATCGCGCCCCAATTTGTTGTGGTCGCGCTTTTTGGCCTCTTCGAGGCGCTGCAAGTACTCGTCGAGCTCCTCTTTCTTGGCAAAGGCAGTGCCATAGATGCGGGTGAGCATCTTCTTCTTTTCATCGCCCCGCCAATAGGCGCCCGCAAGCGACGTCAGCTTGAATGCCTTGATCTTGCCCGTGGAGGGGAGATGCGGCCCGCGGCAAAGATCGGTGAAAGCGCCCTGCTTATAGAAGCTGATCGTCTCCCCCTCGGGCAGGTCGCGGATGATCTCGGCCTTGTAGTTTTCGTGATATTTGCTCATGAGGGCAAGCGCCTCCTCGCGGGGAAGCGTGAAGCGCTCGATGGGAAGATTGCTCTTGATGATCTTCTTCATCTCCGCCTCTATCTTCGAGAAGTCATCCAGCGTGATGGGCGTCTTAAAGTCCACATCGTAATAGAAGCCGTTCTCCACGGTGGGCCCGATGGCAAGTTTGCAGGTGGGATAGATGGTTTTGAGGGCCTGTGCAAGCACATGTGCGCATGTGTGCCGGTAGACTTCGAGCCCCTCTCTGTCTTTGAGCGTGACGATCTCCAAAGTATCACCCTCGTGCAGGACGGCGGCGAGGTCGACGAGCACGCCGTTCACCTTTGCCGCCACGGCCGCGCGCGCGAGCCCCTCGGAAATTGCCTGTGCCGCCGCAAACGCGGTAGCGCCTTCCTCCACGGCGAGCTTGTCGCCGTTTTTCAGTGTAATATTCATAGCATTTCTCCTTTTTCTGTGCTTATTATGTGTGACATAGTACTTCGCAAAACCGCAAAAATCAACAAAAAACGCCCTTAAAAGCCCCTCGGAGGGAATTTTAAGGACGCAAAATGCTTGCGCGGTTCCACCTTAATTGCGCCATCGGGCGCCACTCTGTTCGGTTTGAAAAATGCAGAGCGGTTTCACGCTCCGCCGCTCTTGAAGATCTTTCAGCCGGGGATCTCCTCTCTGTCAAAGCGCCATGCGGAGGCTACTTGTCTCAACATCGGAAATTGTACGCTTTCGCGAAGCATTTGTCAAGAGAATATCGCCCGCTCCGCATAATATTTTTGCAAAAATTTCCCCACCGACTCCTCCACCTCTCCCACACAGTAGACAAAGCCCGCATCGGCGAGCATGATCTCCGTCTCGACATCCTCCTCGCCCGTCAGGCGGCTGCGGCGAAGGGGCGCAAAGTTCTCGCCGTAAACGGCGTTCCCTTTCACATAGATCTTATGCTTGCTCTCCCCCACCAGAAACTCGCAAAATTGGCGGAGGTCGCGTTCGGAGAAAGCTATGGGGATGTAGTCGAGAATTCGCGACCACTTCTCCCTGAGCAGGCCGAGGCGGAATGTGTAGAAGCCGTCTATGCAGATCTCGTCGGACAGCACCAGCTTGTCGCGGATGAAGCGGATATCCCCCTCGTAATCGGCGGCGATGAGGGCAGCGCACAAAAGGCGCCGCTCCCGCACGGACAGGCATGCTTTGAGGTTCTGTTGCAGAAAGGTGTACTTATACCCCACCCCGACGATCTCGCACAGCTGGTCGGCAAGGCGGACCCACACATCTTTCCTTGCCAATTTGAACTGTGCCGCCGTGCGGCTCTCCGAAAAGAGGAGCTCGCCGCTGCCGCCCGTCCGCATGACTTCCCCCATGACGGCATTGTATAGATAGGTGACGAAGGCGCCGTGCTCCCTCGCATCCGAGACCGTGACAAGTTCCACGCCTTTATTGTATGCCGAATGTGCGGATTTATTTATGGAAAAACTTTTTACGACCCTCTTTCCCGCCCGAACGGCGCGGATTTTTGCCTTTTCGGGCCACGAATTCACAATATGGATTTACATTCACTTGACTTTTTTTCGGCAATACGGTAAAATTATTCCAATCAGAAAAGCAAGAGGTTTCGGAATGGATTTGAAATCAATCGAAAAAAAATGGCAGGCGCGCTGGGAAAAGGCCAAGCTGCACGGCTTCGATAAGAAATCGGACGCGCCCAAGCTGTACGTGCTCGAAATGTTCTCCTATCCCTCGGGCGCCAAACTGCACGTCGGCCACTGGTATAACTACGGCCCCACAGACAGTTATGCGCGCTTTAAGCGCATGCAAGGCTACAATGTGTTCCAGCCCATGGGATTCGACGCTTTCGGGCTCCCCGCCGAAAATTACGCCATCAAGACGGGCATCCACCCCAAGGATTCCACGGAAAAGAACATCGCCACGATGGAAAATCAGCTCAAAGCGATGGGCGCCATGTTCGACTGGTCGGCGGAGATCAAGACCTGCGAAGAGGACTATTACCGCTGGACGCAATGGATGTTTTTGCAGCTCTACAAAAAGGGCCTCGCCTACCGCAAGGAGGCGCCCGTCAACTGGTGCCCTTCCTGCAACACCGTGCTCGCCAACGAACAAGTCGTCGACGGCGTCTGCGAGCGCTGCTCCACCGTTGTCGTGCGCAAAAATCTCACGCAATGGTTCTTTAAGATCACCGAATACGCCGAGGAGCTCCTCACCGGGCTCGACGGCCTCGATTGGCCCGAAAAGACCAAGAACATGCAGCGCAACTGGATCGGAAAATCGACGGGCTGCGAGATAGAATTCGAGACCGAGCAGGGCGAAAAATTCCGCGTCTTTACCACCCGTTGCGATACCGTGTTCGGAGTGACTTACGTCGTGTTGGCGCCCGAGCACCCGCTCGCGCTCAAACTGACGACGCCCGAACAGGAGGAGGCCGTCAAGGCATACATCGAGTTTGCCTCCAAGTCCAATGAGATCGAGCGCCTCTCCTCCGACCGCGAAAAAACGGGCGTCTTTACGGGTTCATACGCCATCAACCCGGTAAACGGCAGACGCGTGCCCATTTGGCTTGCAGACTATGTGCTCGCTTCCTACGGGACAGGTGCGGTCATGGCCGTGCCCGCCCACGACGAACGGGATTTCGCCTTTGCGACCAAGTATCAACTTCCCATCGAGAAAGTCATCGAAAAGAAAGGCGGCGAGACCGTGCTCCCTTTCACCGAGGACGGCATCATGGTCGGCTCGCTGCAATTTGACGGGCTCGTCGGAGAGGAGGCGCGCGATGCCGTCGCGACCTACATCTCCAAACTCGGCAAGGGCGGCAAGAAAGTCAACTATCGCCTGCGCGACTGGCTCGTCTCCCGCCAACGCTATTGGGGGGCACCCATCCCCGTCGTCCACTGCCCCAAGTGCGGCATCGTGCCCGTTCCCGAAGAGGAGCTCCCCGTAAAGCTCCCCTATGACGTGGAGTTCCGCCCGGACGGAAAGTCCCCTCTCGCCAAGTGCGAGAAATTCATGAACACCGCCTGTCCCAAGTGCGGCGGCGCGGCGCAACGCGATCCCGACACGTTGGACACCTTCGTGTGTTCGAGCTGGTATTATCTCCGCTATGCCGATCCCAAGAACGCAAAGATGCCCTTTGACAGGGAGTGCGTCGACAAACTTCTGCCCGTCGATACCTATGTGGGCGGCGCCGAGCATGCCTGCATGCACCTGCTCTATGCCCGCTTCTTCACCAAGGCGCTCCGCGACATGGGGTATCTCGACTTCGACGAACCCTTTCAGCGGCTCGTACACCAGGGCGTCATTCTCGGGCCCGACGGCAACCGCATGTCCAAGTCGCACGGCAATATCGTCTCCCCCGACGACTATGTCAACGAATACGGCGCCGACGCTTTCCGTCTCTATCTGATGTTCGGATTTTCCTATACCGAGGGCGGGCCGTGGAACGACGACGGGATCAAGGCGATTGCGCGCTTTTTAGACCGCATCGAGAAAATCGTCTTGAAGATCGGCGAATACAAGACAAAGCGCGACGAGCCATTCGGCACAGAGGAAAAGGCGCTCGACTATGCGAGAAACTTTGCCATTCAACGTGTCTCAAAGGATCTCGACGCTTTCTCCTTTAACACCGCCGTGGCGCGGATCATGGAATTCGTCAATGCACTGTATAAATATGACTCCCTCGAAAACAAAAACACCGCGCTGATGAAAGCGGCCGCAAAAGACCTCGTGCTCCTCATGGGCCCCTTCGCGCCCCACTTCGCGGATGAGCTTTGGGAGGAGATGGGCGGCAAGGGCTTTGTGCTCGAACATGAGTTCCCCAAGGAAAATCCCGCCGCGCTCCTGCTCGACGAGAAAGAATATGCCGTGCAGGTCAACAGTAAGATCGTATGCAAGACGATGATCCCCACCTCGGCGACCAACGAGGAGATCCAAGCCCATGCGCTCTCCCTGCCCGAGGTCATGGCAAAGGCGGCCGGAAAGAGCGTGAAGAAGTGCATCGTCGTTCCCGGGCGGCTCGTCAATCTCATCGTCGGCTAACGCCCTCTGCCGCGGCGGCCGCCGTGGACAATCGTAAAGCAATCGGGGATGCGCCACACACAATGGCGCGCATCCATCCCCCATGTAAAATGTATAAATGTTGATATGAAAATCTTATTTTTACTTGGCGACTACGGCAAACATTCTTTGGAGCGTCAGTTCGCCGAGGAAACGCAAAAGCTCATCGGAAAGGATGCGGAAGTCACCGTTTACGACCCCGCCCTCCCCCTCCCCGCTCCCGGCGAGCTCGACGGCATCTGGATCTTCACCCATGAGGAAGAGGGCGGCTGCCCGGAAGAACTCATGGCGCTCATCGAGGCAAATATCGGCCGCTTTGAGGACGTCCCCGTTGTGGCCTCCGGCGTCGGCGGCAAGGACGGCGGGATGAACGCCGCGACCGAGATCGCCGAATATTTCGACGCGCACGGCGGAAGATTCTACACCGACAGCGAACCACTCTGCATCCCCCTCCGCACGACGCGCTTCGAGCTCGAACCCGAGGAGAGGATGGATCTCTTCTTCCTTGTCGACGGCTTCTTGAAGTACTGCGGCATGGACGACAGCGAATCGCGCAAGATCGCATTCGACACCGTTCTCAACGACTATCTCAAACTGATGAAATACTTCCGCCCGTCCGGCCCCATGCCCACTGCATTGTCCCTGCAAGGAGATGTGCTGAAAATGGATGACGAAGAGTTCGACTGCTCGTGCCCGGGCGACGCGCCGTCCGAGATCAAGGAATTGCACTTCGAGATCGACTCGCTCAAAAACGACTACGAGATCGAGGAGGACGAGATCATTGCCGCCCTGCCGGAACGGTTAGCCCAAGCGTGGTGAGCTCGCTTCCCCAATTTCCTCCCCCACACAAAGCAAAACAAATTTCTCTCGGAAAAAGCCTCCGCTTCGGCGGAGGCTTGTTGATTTTACCCGTTTTTGACGGTTTTGCGAGATACTATGTCTGACAAAATACTATGCTTATGCCTGACATAGTATCAAAATTTCGCTATTTCGCGGCAGATGTGGGCGGCATAGGCCCCTGCGACGTTGACGCCCGTCACCTCTTCGATGCCGCCGAAAAAGGCGTTTGAGTTCACTTCACAGAGGAGCATCCCCTCTCTCCCGAAGAGGAGATCGATCCCACAGTAGTCCAGCTGCAACGTGCGGCTCACCGTCTCGGCGATGGCGCGCACTTCATCCGTCGGCGCAACGGGCTCCCCCTTGCCGCCGCAAGCGAGATTGGAACGGAAGTCCTGCCCCGAGGTGCGCTTCATGCAGGCGACTGCCTCGCCCCCCACCGCGATGACGCGCATGTCCGTCCCCGCGCTCTCGGAGATGAATTCCTGCAAGAGGTGCGGACGGAGTTTGAGCCGTTCCGACAGGGCGGCAAGTTCCGCGCCGTCCCGCGCGAGATAGACCTGCTCCCCGAACGACCCGAAGCACTCCTTGACGACCACGGGCCAGCCGAGCGCATCCCCTATCGCCTTGGCGTCCTCCGCGGCGGAGCCTGCCTTGTAGCACAGCGGCGCGGGATACGTCTCAGGCATGGGGACCTTCCCCGCGAGGGCGATATGGGTCAGCATTTTATCGTCACAGAGCTCCACGGCGGAGGCACGGTTAAAGAGCCGCATCCCCTCCGCTTCGAGGATGCGGGGCGCGTATTTATCTTTATCGAGATAGACGCAAAAATCGTAATTCCGGGATAGAATATCCGCCCGCCCCGTGCGGCCGACGGAGGTCACCCACGCATTGGCGAGAACGGTTGCCCTCACGCCGCGCGCTTTCAATTCCTCCGCGATGCGGCGGGGCTGATAGAACTCACGCTCCGTGCTCAAAAACGGATTGACAAGAATGACTGCTTTCATGATATGATAGCCCCCCCCCGCGGCAGACGTCGCCGCACACAAAAAAGTGCCGACGGGATACAAAACCGCCCTGCCCAAAGCAGAAAAGAAAAAAGCGCGTTGCCGCGCTTTTTATGTGTTCAGAGGATCACGCGGAGCACCGAATTGACTTCGGCGAGCCCGGTTGCCGTCACCTTGGCGACTGCCGACTTGACGGCCGCCTCGTGCGTCATGTGCGTCACGACAACGAGCGTCGCCTTGCCGTCGTCAGAGACGCGCTGGGTCAGTTTATCGATGGAGATGTTCCCGCGCGCGAGCACCGCGGCGATCTTGGCGAGCACGCCCGGCTCATCGGCCACCGTCATCCGGAGGTAGTAAGCGCTCGCAAAGTCAGAGACAAAGTTGACGTTTTTATCGGGCGCGGCCGTGTTTTTGAATGTTGCATAGTGCAGCTCGGTGTGCGTCGCGGCATAGATGATGTCGGAGACGATCGCACTGCCTGTGGGGAGTTCTCCCGCGCCGCGGCCATAGAGCATGATATCTCCCACGCTGTCTCCCGTGACAAAGATCGCATTGTAGCTCCCGCCGACCGACGCAAGCGGATGCCCCTTTTCGATAAAAGCGGGATGCACGCGCACCTCGATGCCGGCGGGCGTGTTCTTTCCGACGGCGAGCAGCTTTAACGCATAGCCGAGGGCCGCACCGTCTGCAATGTCCGTCGGGGAGACGTCGGTGATGCCCTCCCGAAAAACTTTATTGAAAGGCACCTTTGTATGAAAGGCAAGCGAGGCGAGGATGGAGAGCTTGTAGGCCGCGTCATACCCCTCGACGTCCGCCGCCGGGTCCGCCTCGGCATAGCCGAGCGCAACGGCCTGTGCCAGCGCCTCCGAATAGGAGATCTTCTTCTCGGCCATATCGGTCAGGATGTAATTGGTCGTTCCGTTGATGATCCCGACAATCGAGGAGATCTCGTTTGCTTGCAGGCCGTCGAGCAGGGTACGGATGATGGGCACGCCGCCGACACAGCTGGCTTCATAGAAGAGCCCCGCATTGTGGTGCTTGGCCGCCCGTTCGAGTTCGTGCCAATACTTGCAGAAGAGCTCCTTGTTGGATGTGACGACCGTCTTGCCCGCATTGAGCGCGTCGAGCACATAGTCTTTCGCATCCGTAACGCCGCCGATACATTCCACAACGATGTTGACGTCGGGATCCAAGACCACTTCCGCAATGTTGGAAGCGAGTTTCTCGGGCGGGATCCCGAGCGCTTCCACGCGCTCCTTGTTGCGCTCGAAAACGCTCTCTACGACAATGTCCACACACTGTGTTGCGCGGTAAAATTCCGCATGCTCTTTGAGGATCTTGTAAGTCCCGCCCCCGACGACACCGAGCCCGAGGATGGATACCCCCACCTTCTTCATTTCCCTTCCTCCGAATTGAGTTCATATAAATATTTCAAGCCGTCGAGCGTGAGCATCCTGTCGATGACGTCGATGCACTTGGTCTCTTTGGCCATGACTTCGGAAAACCCGCCCGTTGCGACGGTGAGCACATCTTGGGTGCCCAATTCATTCTTAATCTTCTTGACGATGTATTCGACAAGACCGGCAAAGCCGAACACGATGCCCGCCTGCATGTTGGTGACGGTATTGGTCGCGATGACGCTCTTGGGCGCCTCGATCTCCACGCGGGGAAGTTTGGCCGTCCCGCTGATGAGGCTATCCAAAGAGCCCTTGATGCCGGGCGCGATGACGCCCCCGATGAAAGCGCTCTCTTTGATGATGTTGAACGTCGTCGCCGTGCCGAAATCCACGACGATGATGGGCCGCCCGGCACCGTATTTTTTGAGCGCCGCGACATTGTTGACGACGCGGTCGGCCCCCACTTCCTTGGCGTTGTCCGCAAGCATTTTGAGCCCCGTCTTGATGCCGGGGCCGATCTGCTTGGGCCGCACCGAGAGGTAGACGGCAAGCATGTGCTCCATTGTGTAGTCGAGGCTGGGGACGACGGAGGAGATGATCCCGCCCGTGATGTCCGCCGCCTGCAAACCCGCAACGGAGAGCATGGAGATGAGCTGGGAGCCGTATTCATCGGACGTCTTTTTATGGTCGGTGGCAACGCGGAAAGATATTTTGAGCGCGTCGCCGTCATAGACGCCGTATTTGATGTTGGTATTGCCGATATCGATGCAGATGATCATTGATCTTGCTCCGTGGATTGTGCGGCGGGTTGGGCAGGTTCAGCCTTTCCTTTTCCCGCATGTTTTTTCAGGATATATTTTTCAGTAATGACAACCACGCGGTAGATGACCGGAGCCAACACGAGGTTGATGGCAAATTCAACAAGGAAGTTGGTGCCCGCGCATAGGATGAAGAGGAAATAGACCACCTCAGACATTGCGCCTGTCGCCGTGAAGTTCGCCCCGATTGCCCCGCTGATCATGAGACATCCCAAGATAAAGATCCCCGTGTTGGCAATCGGCGCGCTTGCGGCGGCGATAAAGACCGCAACGATTTGATTCTTGTTCTTGATGAGCCGATACAGGACCGCGGGAATTACCCCGGCGGCTGTTCCTTTTACGAGGCAAATGAGCACCGTCATGACAGGGGAGGCTGAAAACAGCGTGCTCGTAAACGGATCGACCAAGATCCCCTGCACAAGCGTGATAATGCCAAAGGATAAACCGAGCAATGCGCCTCCCCCGATGCCGAGCAGGAGCGCTCCCAATACAATGGGGACAAGCACAAAGCTAAGCGATGTGTCGCTGATTCGGATAAATCCGCCCCAAATTTGCAACACGACCACGAGAGCCAGAAGCACCGCGGTGTACGCGATGTTCTTTGCGGAGAAGAATTTCTTCGCTTCCATAAATTTTACCTCCATCGGATCCCTCCTTAGGCGAGGGTATCCGTAGAAAACGTGTGCCGAAAGGGTTTTGAAACCCCTACTTACGCGCCCGCGTCGATTTTAGTAGCACAAACAGAAGCCTCAATCGGTCACAGCCGAAAAGGCATCGGCGGAGCTCCCCTTACAGGGCGCCGAGGGGAGCCCTTGGGAAATTCAACGGATACGGCCGCACCGTGCGCGCGTGCCGCTCCTTTCCGCGGGGGTCCTATCTATTATAACAGAGTTTTTTTTATTTGGCAACCGAATGAACCAACTCCGCCGTAACATTTTTCCCCTTTCTATCCATATGATGGAATAGAACACCGCAGGATCCAAGATTACATACTCTGCGGCCACTTCAAGGAGGAAGAACTATGAACGGTTGCTTGAATAGCAATAGCTGCCTTTGGATTCTCATCATCGCGCTCCTGCTCGGGTCGAACGGCACCAACCTGCTCAATTCGAGAGCGCTTCAAGGTTGCGGATGGCCCCTTCTTGTCGCCCTCGCATATTGCATGTGCAAGAACGGTACCCTCTCCCGCCTGCTCGGGAACCTCGGCGGCTGCGGCTGCAACGGCTGAGTTTGGAATCCGATCCCTTAGAGAAATCCCCGCGCAACGGCGCGGGGATATTTCTTGCGTGCGGGTCTATCCGCGGTTTTTTAAATATTGCAGGGCGATGATCGTCTTTGCATCCTTGATACGCCCATCCTGCACCATTGCAAAGGCCTCGGCAAGCGGGATGTATTCCACGCCGAGGAATTCTCCGTCGTCGGGATGCGCCTCGCCCCGTTTCACGTTCCGGGCCTCATAGATGTAGATCTTCTCGTTCGTATAGCCCGGGGTGGGATAGATCGTGAACAAGGGCTCCAAGCGATCCGCGGATAGCCCCGTCTCCTCCCCGAGCTCTCTCAGGGCGGCATTGGCGGGATCTTCTCCCCTCTCCAACTTGCCCGCGGGGATCTCGAACAATTCTTCCCCGTAAGCATAACGGAATTGGCGCACCAGCGCGATCTTACCCTCCAAGACGGCGATCACGCAAGCTCCGCCCGGGTGCTCCACGAGCTCGCGCTTGCAGGGCTTTCCGTCGGGAAGTTGGGCGTCGTCGCAACGCACGTTGATGATCTTCCCGCGGTAGATGTAGTTTTTGTTGACGGTTTTTTCTGTGAGGACCATATTTTATCTATGCAAAAGCCTCCGCATCCATTCCTTTGCCCTTACAGTGAAGCGGCAAACGCGAAAAGGTCTGTGGGCTCATTGATCCCGTAAAAGCGGAGCAAATATTTATACCCCGCAAGCATTGCCGTGAATGCGGCGGTATCCCGCCGTTCGCCGGCAGAGAGCAGACCCGTGAAGATGAGCTGTGCCGCGGCGCTGCCCTCTTCGCCCAAAGAGAACGAGGCAAAGCGGGTGCGCTCGGCAGCGATCATTGCGGGAACGCGGGCAAACGGATCTGCCTCGGCGGGCCCCGGCGCCTCCGCAACATGCGTCTCCGCCGCCCCGGAAAGTTCGGGGAAGCAATCCGCCACGATGTCGCGGAAAGGCTTGATGACGCGGTCGGTAAAGATGAGAAATCCCGCCGTGTAGCTGCCGTCCACATAGAAGTAGCGGAGCAAAAAGTCGTCGAGTTTCTTGGTCCCCGCGTCGAACTCCACCAAGAGGCAGAATACAAAGGCCAAGACGTCTTTGCGCTCTGCGGGAAGATATGCCGCGCCGTGCGTTGCGCCGGGAGACGCGGGATAGCGAAGATAGTCCCTGTTGGCCGCCGCATAGTTGAATCCCTTGGTGACTGCCGTGAATAGCTGTGTGAGCTCCTTGCTGGACGCGATGTCCTGCAAGATCTCCGTGATTTTGGCTCCGGCCAAGCGATAATCGCATTGCATGAGCGAAGTGCAACTCTCCAAAAACCGCGCGATGCGCTCGTATTTTTCTTCCATCGTTCCTCTTTGGCAGGGCGCCTGCCCCTTTTTCTCTTTTTTTTCATTATAGCACAATTTCGGCGATTGCGAAAGTGTTTTTGAAAAAAACCTTGCAATTTGCACAATTTCCCGTCTTTGATTTTTTTGCAAAATATTTTTCGGAAAAGCCTTGCTTTTATCCGAGTTTTCATGTATAATATGACCAAATCCATTCGGGAGGGAAATCCACCATGAAATCCATTACCATAAATCTCGAAATGTCGAGCAGCGTGAAAGAATTTGTCAACATCACGCAAAGCTATGACTATGAGATCGTTATCAAGAGCGGCCGCTTTGTCGTCGACGCGAAGTCCATCCTCGGTCTTTTCAGCCTCGACACCTCCAAGCCTCTCACCGTTGAGATCTTTAACGACGATTGCGCAGACCTTCTTGCGAAACTTGCGAAATTCCAGGCGTAAGATCCCATCCGCTTTGGCGGCCAAATAATTTCGAAAGGCGAAAGCAAACAAGTCGCTTAGGATTTAAGCGACTTGTTTGTCTTAAAGCGATTTCAGGAAGAATTCCCGATAAAAAATACCCATGCAGATAAAAGGCGAGACTTCGGTCAACAAACTTATTCTCCTCTTTGTCTTTGACAAGATGGAAAGCCCCCTCTCGGAGCGTACGCTCGTGGATATGTGCACATCCTCCAATGATTGGATCAATTATATGGACTGTGTCGTGCTCATCCACAAAATGCTCTCCGACGGTTTTATCTGCGAGATCCCCGGCGGCGACGATCCTCTCTACACCATCACCCCGGAGGGCAGGGAGACGCTCGCGAACTTCTACATCAATATTCCGCGAAGCTCCCGCGAGGAAATTTCCCGCTATGTCAAGACAAACGGCGCAAAGTTCAGGACGAGGCAGGAATGCCGCTCGGATTACTACCAAAACAAGGACGGAACGTATACCGTATTTTTGAAGATCCTCGCCCCTGTCCAGCCCATGCTCGAACTCAAATTTGTCGTCCCGGACAAAAAAACCGCCAGCCGCATCTACAAAAAATGGGAAGATAAGGCCGCCGAACTCTACTCTGTCGTGTACGAAACCCTTGTGGATTAAAGGAGGAAAATCAAATGATCACATATTCGACAAAAGGCACATGCAGCAAACAGATCATCTTCGAGCTCGATGATGCAAACCGCATTCACGGCGTGAAATTCATCGGCGGATGTTCGGGCAATTTGCAGGGGATCAGCCGTCTCGTCGAGGGCAAGACGCCCGATGAGGTCGTTCCCCTTTTGAAAGGGATCCGGTGCCGCCAAAACACATCCTGCCCGGATCAGCTCGCGCTCGCGCTCGAACCGTATATGACAACCAAAAAATAACCGATCTATGACCCAAAGCGGGCGACATTCCCTGTCGCCCGCTTTCATTTTTGTATCCAATTGTATCCCTTGCATGCGGGGCACGGCGCCCTCGACGCAAAGTCCCCTCTTTCGCCCAAGATGGGCGGCCCTTTTCAATCGCAACTCTTATAGACGGTGGCAAGCCCCCCCTCCGAGGTCTCGCGGTAGCGGGAGGAGAGGTCCTTGCCCGTCTCATACATCGTGCGGACCACCGTATCGAAAGAGATCTTGCGCGTCCCCGTGAGCACGCGCGAAAGTTCGGCGGAGGAGAGCGCCCGAAGGCTGGCAACGGCATTCCGCTCGATGCAGGGGATCTGCACATACCCCCCGATGGGATCGCAAGTGAGGCCGAGCTGGTGTTCGAGCGCGATCTCCGCCGCATATTCGATCTGTTCGAGTCCGGCGTCAAAGAGACGGCACACGGCCGCGGCCGCCATGGAGGTTGCCGTGCCCACTTCTGCCTGACAGCCCGCTTCCGCACCGCTCACAGAGGCATTCTGCTTGACGGTGATGCCGATAAGCCCCGCCGTTGCAAGCGCCGCGAGAACGCGGTTTTGGGAAAACCCGTGCCGGTTGGAGAGATAGTAGAGGACGGCGGGCAGGATGCCGCTTGCGCCGCAAGTGGGCGCCGTGACGATCGTACCGCCCGCGGCATTCTCCTCGCTCGTGGCAAAGGCGAACGCACAGAGCAGCCGTTTTTCGCGCTCCTCCAACTGTTCATCCTCCGCAACCGTTTCAAACAGCGTCTTTGCCTTGCGGTCCACTTTCAAGCTCCCGGGAAGTTTGCCCGTTGCCTGCAACCCCTTGCGGATGGTGGAGACCATCGTCTGCCAAATTTGCGAGAGAAAATCACGGATTCCCTCTCCCTCAAAGCGATAAACCACTTCCTCCGGCTTTAAATTTTCGCGTTGGCAGTAGGCCATGATCTCCCCGAAATCGGCAAACGGATAGACATGCTCCGCCTGCGCGCCGGGTTCCCCCTCTCGGCGGACCGTTCCCCCGCCGACGGAGAGATACCGCTCCTTGCCGAGCAGCTTGTCCTCCGCATAGGCTTCGAGGTCCAAGACATTGGGATGGGGAAGTTCCTCCGGCTGCATGCAAAAACGCACCTCGCACGGCTTGGGCGCAAATGCGTCGGTTACGGCGACATCCGTGAGATGCCCCTTGCCCGTGAGCGCAAGGGAACCGTGAAGCGTGGCGACAAAGCGCGTCGCCTCAGAATATTGTGCCGCGAATTGGGTCGCCGCACGCGAGGGGCCCATCGTATGCGAACTCGACGGCCCTCTGCCGATCTTATAAAGCTCCCTGAGAGATTCCATAAGTAGACCTCATGCAGAACTCAGTTCTTGAAATGGCGGCTTCCGCTCACAACGAGCGCCATCTTGTACCTGTCACAGAGCGCAACGGCCTCGTCGGACGGCGTCCCCGAACAGACAATGGCAGTGATGCCCGCCTTTTGACACTTGGCGACGAACGCGGCGTCTGCAAATCCCGCGTCGGAGGCGAGGACTGCCCCCTTGGCACGCGGGCCCGCCAAAGAAAGCGCAACATCCAGCGCGAAGCCGCGCTTGACCTGCCCCGTGCCGATGCCCACCGTCCCCTCCTTGGTCCCGATCACGACGGCACTCGAACGGGCGTGCTTGGCAATTTTATAGTTGAATTCCAATGCCGCGTACTCCTCCTCCGTGGGCGCACGCTTGGTAATCGAGACGCGGTCGCCGAAGAGCGAGGTGTCATATGTCTGCACGAGCAGGCCGCCGTAAATCTTGGTCATATCAAAGGTGGAGAACTGCACCTTGCTGCGGATATCCGGGCTTTCGAGGAGGACGAGCTCGGGATAGTAATGCAATTCTGCCATCGCCTCGGGCGTAAAGCCCACGGCAAGCACGGCTTCGAGCCCCAGCCCGCGGAAGCAATCGGCAAGGCGGGCATCCACGATGCCGTTGACCGCGGCAATCATATTGGCGGGATCCGGCACGCTCTCCAAGACGCGCGCAAAGGCGCCGTGAACGCTCTCACCCACCCCGACGGCCGCAATCGCACAGTGTTTGCATAAGACGACGGCGGGCGTCTCGAATTCCTTGATCAGTTCGAGCGCAATGTTGGCGTCCTCGATGCAGTTGTAAGTGAGCGCGGGCCCCGCAAGCTGTTTGGCGCGCGCGAGCGAGCCCTCTTTGAGGAGCGGTTCGCGGTAGACCGCGGCGCGCTGATGCGGGTTTTCCCCATAGCGGATGTCCTGCGCTTTCTCAAAGGTGACGGTGAACGTCTTGGGGAAAGGAATGTTCAGTTCATGGGAAAGGTACTGTGCCACGAGGGCGTCGTATGATGCCGTATAGGAGAAAGACTTATACATGAGGTATTTCCGCTCATCTGCGGGAATGACGCCTGCCGCAAGATCACAGAGGACGCGGTCGTAATCGTCGGGATCGCACACGACCACCGTCTGCAAAAAGCTCTTGGCGGCCGCATCGAGCAGGGCTACCCCGCCCACATCGATGTGCGAGGAGGCTTCCTCGAAAGACAGCCCCGCCTCCATGTCCTTTTGGAACGGATAGAGATTGACGACGACAAGCTGGATGGGATAGACATCGCCGTCATCGAGCTCTCTGAGCTGTTCGGGAGTGAGGCTCCCGGCAATGATCCCCATGTAGATGGCGGGGTGCATGGCGCGAACCTTGCCGCCGAGCGGCTCGGGATATCCCGTCAGGTCGTGCGCGGAGAGCACGGGCAGACCCGCTTCCGAGAGTGCACGCGCCGTCCCCTCCGTGGCGATGAGTTCATAGCCATACTCCACGAGGTAACGGCAAAAATCCACAATGCCGCGCTTATCGTATACGCTGATATACGCCCTCTTCTTTTCCATATGTGTCCGTCCTTTTATTTTCTATAAACCGCGCATACTGCGGATATGGTGTTTCTCTATATCCTCCTCACAGTATACATCGTGGCCGTCAACTTCTATGCCTGGCGCTTTGTAAAGGCGCAACGGGACAGTGTGGACGCGGGCGAACCCGCTGCGGGCGACGGAAAACTCTTCCTCGCCGCGATCATGGGCGGAGCCATCGCCCTCTTTGTCTCCCTCCTCGCCATGAAATACCGTCTTTCGAGCTTTGTCCTCATGGTGTTTCTTCCCATGCTTGCAGTCTTTAATATCTTCTGCTTCTATCTCGCCTACCGCGGCATCTGGCTCTTCCTTTAACCTTTAAAGTACTCTTCGAGGAACTTGGCCACGCCGTCCTCCTCGCAATAGCCGATGACGCCTGTCGCTTTCTCTTTGAGCCATGCGTCGGCATTCATGACGGCATACTTTTCATCGCACACATCGAACATGTCCGAATCGTTGGAGGTATCCCCAAAGCAGACGATCCTATCGCATCCGAGATATTCTCGCAAAAATTTTACGCCGTTCGCCTTGGTGGCCTCGCGGGGGGAGATCTCCATCCAAAAATCGTTTTGATAGGTCTCCTGATGGAATATGCAGATGAAGCGCGTATCGTATTTCAAGACATTCCAAGCCCCCTCGATCTGCTCGCGGGGACCGATACATTTAAAGTAAAGCACCGTCCCGTCGAGGAGATCGCGCTCCGAATAAGCGGGGACGAGGCGGTCGTCATCTAATCTGCGAGAGAGATAGCGGCGGATGCCCTCGCTCTCGCCGCCTTTGAGCCAGCGCACCTGCTCGCGCCCCGGATGCGCGCTGAATACAACGGGAATGATGCCGCGGCGAAGAAGCACGTCGAGCAAATATCCCTTTTGATCGTCGGTGAAAACAGAATAGGAAAGCGTCTTTGCGGTGTTGAAATCGTAAATCACCCCGCCGTTGTAGAGGATCGCCGGCACGCGGAGATTCAACCCCGCAAGCGCACGGAAAGCGCTCCGTGCAGAACGTGCCGTGGCGTACGTAAAGAGCATCCCCGCGTCGATGAGGCGGTTGAGGTGCTCGCAACTATACGGCGAGACTTTCTCCTCGCGCGTCAGCAGAGTGCCGTCTAAATCTGTCACAAATAAAGTATTCATAGCGCTCCTCTTGCTTCTTCTCTACAATATTATAGCACAAACACATGATAAATGTATCCGAGGCGCATTCATTTTGGAAAAATTTTTCTTTTGTGCCCTTTCAACATAAGTTGTGAATGCGCGTCCCCACTTCGAAAAAATTTTTCAAGAAATGGTTTTTAAAACAATACATCGCGGACATGGTATCGCCCGATGATGTCACAGGAGCTCCACCGAGCCCTCGCGGATATCATAGACGGCAGCGACGACGCGCACCGAGCACCCCTCTTTCGACAGGGCCTCGCCGATGGCCTCCGCGACGAAGCGCGCATTCTTGCGGCATGCGACCTCGGGCAGATCGGTCGGCGCAATCGCACGGAGGATCTCGTCCGTCAGCGCGGAGATGAGCCCGTGTGCACCCCCTTCGAGTGCGGCGGCGACCGCCCCGCAACCCGTGTGCCCGAGCACGACGACGAGCGGACAGCCCAAATGCGAAACAGCATATTCGATGCTGGCGAGCTGGGGCATGCCGACGACGTTGCCCGCGACGCGGACGGTGAAGAGCTCGCCCAGCCCGGCGTCGAAAATCGCCTCGGGGACGACGCGGGAATCCGAGCACGCCACGATCACAGCGTATGGGGACTGCCCCTCCTCGAAGAGGCGGCGGCGAATCTCGGGAGAAAAATTTCCCAACTGTTTTTCTTTGAGGAAGCGGCGGTTGCCCTCCAATAGTTTCTCGATCGCCTTCTCGGCGGTGATCTTTGTCTGCATGACAACATTGTATCATGCGGAGAATGCTTTTGTCAAGCGCCAAAACGATGGGAATCGACACATTCCGTACAAAACAAAAGGACGGCCGTCCTTTGGACTCTTTCGTCCGAAAAACATCCGCCCTCAGATAAGGCGATAAATTTATGCAACTTCTCTGTTTTTACACGTTACACTCGGACATGGTGCCCACATCCTCTGTCTTTTCTTACATTGAGCCACGCTGCCGTGTTTCGCTTCCTTGATAGAATTGCCGCGGGGTCAATCCACGGGCAAATCGATCTCCGAAACGCCGTCTTGAATGAGATAACACATCTCCTCGTGCTCGTTGACGCCCTCACTGATCTGCTTGGGCGTGAGCTTGATATACTTGATCGTCGCGTTGGCGAGCACGGCGCGGGCCTCGTCCATGATGCAGCACTCCGCCGTGAGAAAATTGCCTGTCTCGCGCACGATCTTCCCCCACCCGATGAGCGGGACCCCGTACGGCACCGGCTTTCTGTATTTTGTTTCGAGGGAGAGCGTGACGCCGTAAGTGAACTCGCCACCCTCCTTGGCCCACAGGGCGCGCAGGCCCATTTCATCGAGCATGGCCGTGATCATCCCGCCGTGCACCCTCCCCGGATAGCTCTGGTGCTCTTCCCGATAGGAAAAAATCGTCGCGACGCTGCCGTCCTCCATGGAATAAAAGGGCGCGCGCACGCCATACACGTTGTCTAACCCGCAAATGGCACACATTTTGCTGTTTCTCTGCTTGGCAATGACTTTCATAAACTACCCCCGATTGACATGTTTTCATAATATCATACCGCGCCGAATGTTGGCAAGCGAAATACGGGATTTCTCTATGGATAGCCCTAAAAGTAAAACTTTTCGCACAGCGCGAACAAACAAAGAACGAGCAGCTCAGGCGGCTTATCCTGCAAAGACACATGGTAAAAATAAGGCCTGCACCGATTGGCACAGGCCTTTTTGTTAAAGAACGGACTAATAGGTCAACCCGCCGAGCCAATTCTCCACGTCGCTCTTGGAGGCCGAGGAAGAAAACCGCATGCCCGAAAGCCAATTCGCGGCGGGCGCTATCTCTTTCAGCGCGGGAATGCTCGGCGCGATCCCGCTGGATCCCGAGGTACAGAACGGAACGACGGTCTTGCCCGTAAAATCATAGCTTTCAAGGAAAGTGCAGATGATCTTCGGCGCGGTCCCCCACCAAATGGGATAACCGAGATAGACGACATCGAAGGCACCCATGTCCGAAACGGAGCCCTCAATTTGAGGCCGAGCATCGGGATCTCGTTGCTCCTTGGTCGCACGCGTGGCGCTGTCGCTGTAATTGAGATCCTCCTTGGTATAGGGAACTTTTGGCACGATCTCATAGAGCGTGCCGCCCGTCGCCTCCGCAATTTTCTCCGCAACGGCTTCTGTGTTGCCCGTTGCCGAGAAGTAGGCGACAAGACTTGTTGTTGTCGCATCCGCGCAATGTACGGTAATGTCTTGCCGCGTCGATTTCCACATCCGCTCCTTTCCGTTTTCGTCGCGAACTGCTTTGTCCCACGCCTCCTCTGTCCCTTTATAATTGATCGTGACGATCGAACTATCCGAAAAGGCGTACTTTTCAATGACGGTGACGGAGGCGGGAATGGTGAGCGTCGTCATGGTCGCCCTGCGGAACGCGGCAACGCCGATTTTTGTGACCGTTTCGGGAATGACGCTTTGGTTGCTCCCGCGAATGATCGTGTGCGCGGCGCGGTCTATCAAATTGTTTCCCTCGCCCGAATAAGCCGTGTTCCCGCTTGCGACGGTAAAACTGTCGAGCGAGCCGCAATTATTGAACACACTGTCGCCGAGCTCTATCGCGCCTGCGGGAAGATAAAACCCTTTCAGCGCGCGATTGCCCGAAAAGGCGTTGTTTTCAATGGATGCGAGCTTGCTGTTTGTTCCGATGTTCACGGTTTCGAGCGCGTCTTGATTATAGAAAGCGTTTAAACCGATTTTCGTGACCGAATCGGGGATCGTGACAGAAATAATATTCGATTTATGCTTGGAATAGGCAAACGCGCTTTCCCCGATCTCCACGACGGGCAAATTATCATAGGTTTCGGGGATGACGATCTTCGCTTCCTGTCCCGCGCCCGTGACGATATAGCCCGTATTATCCGCTGTCTTTTCATAAGTAATGCTTGCCGTCGGCTCGGACGTATCCGCCGCCCAATGCGCAAAGAGCGTCATATCGCCGCCAATGCGACCTGTTTCAAAGTTCCACTGCTCGGCGCTCGCGTCTGCGGAAGCAAACCACCCTTGAAACAGGAGTTCGCCGTTTGTAGGCGTGGATGGTGTGCGCACGGGATTTCCCGCGAGAACGCGCTGACTTTCTACCGCGCTCCCGCCCTGCGGATCGAAAGTGACCGTATAATAGGTATTACCCCCATTGCCACCATTGCCACCGTTGCCGCCATTGCCGCCGCAAGCGGAGAGGACAAGGATGAGGCACAGCACGAGCGCTGTCAGAATAAAAACAAACTTCTTCTTCATGATCTGCTCCTTTTTTGGGCAAATTTTGGGCAAATTTATAGTGACTTCCCCATCCGATAGGCTTCTTCGAGCTTTTGATTGCCTTCGATGTCGCCGACGTCGTTCACGCCGCCGCAAAACACATAGCCCGCAAGGTGCGCCTTATCATAGCAAACGACCCAGCCGTCAAAGCCCGCAAGAGTTCTTTTCTCGGCATCTTCGCCATCTTCCGCCGCCGCAAAGAGCAGATAAATTTCACGAAATCGATAATCCGAAGCATACAGCGGATTAGCGCGGTCGAGCAGGGTTTTCAGCTGTCCGCTTATTCCATAGTAGTAAACAGGTGTGGCAAAGACAACCGCGTCCGCATGGAGCATTTTTTCGCGGATCATGTCCGCATCGTCGTGAATGATGCACCTCTTTGTCTTTTGACAAGTAAGGCACCCGCGGCAGAAGCCTATATTTTTGTCGTGCAGGGAGATAAATTCGATGTCGTTCCCCGCCTCGGCCGCGCCTTTCACGAATTCCTCGGCAAGCCGCGCCGAATTGCCCTTTGTCCTGTAACTTGACGAGATGACCAAAACTTTTTTGTCCATAATTATCCTCCGAGGTTATTGCAAACTGATCGTCACCCTGACGGGGTCACTTTCCGTGAGAATTGCCTTGATTTCGCTCGCGGAACCCCGCATTTTGCCGAGCTTTGTATAACTCCACGAATTACTGCCGTAAAACAGGACGATTTGATTGCCCGAGTAGAGAATGACGTCGCCCGCCTCCGTCATCAACTGTCGATCTTTGCGGGGAAGGGTATGCCCCAAATCGCCCACTTTTTCAAAGCCGCCATAGTCGTGCGCCGTGTAGGTGATATCGCCCCCTTTCAGAAGTTCGACAAGGGCTTTCGTTGCAGCATTCTCTTCGAGTTTTACGGTGGTTTTATGCGTTCCTATCGTCAAATAAATCGTATCGATCATTTCTTCCTCATTTTCGTTTTCGTTCGTTGTCTCCTGCCCTGCCGCTGTCCCGCTTCCCCCGCAAGCGGAGAGAGCAAGGATGAGGCACAGCATGAGCGCTGTCAAAATAAAAACAAACTTTTTCTTCATGTTTTCTTCCTTGGGAATCATTTGCCGAGACAATTTTTTTCGTTTTCTCCGTAAACTTTGCGGAGAAGATTTTGATATTTCGGATTTTCGTCCAAATGCTTTTTCTTTGCGAGAACGACTTTCGCGGGAGAATGCGGGAAGTCGCTCCCGTACACGATCTTCTCTTCACCCGCCACAGAGAGGAGCATATCGAGCGCGACGGGTTCGGGATCGCCCGCAATGTCAAAATACAGGTTTTGAAACTCCTTTTGTACGTCCACTTGCTCCATCATGCCCATAGAGGCAAGAATGCCGGAAACGCCCGTAAACCGTTGCAACATATAGGGCAGGAATGACCCCGTGTGCGGGACGATAAAGCGAATACCCTCAAAGCGCGTCATGACTTTGTGCGCCATCATGTTGAGGACAGCCCGCGTCGTGTCGGTCGGGTACTCATAGATCGCGGCGACCGTTCCCGTGATGGGCGTTTTGGGATACTCCGCGGCGCGCTGGGGGTGGATGATGACGAGGGCATGGTCCCTGTTCAGTTCCGCCATAAAATCATCGAGCGAGGGATCGCCCAAATAGACATCGCCCGCGTGCGAAGTAAGTTTTACCCCGACCGCTCCGAGCTTTTCCTTGGCAAAGCGGTATTCTTCTATCGCCGCATCCGTATACGGCAGAGGGACGGAAGCGACAAAGGAAAACTCGTCGGGGTGCCTTTGGCAAACTTCCGCCATAGAGGCATTGACTTCCCTGTGGATCTCTGCTGTGAGCCTTGCGTCGTCACACCAAATGTGCGGCGTGGGCGAGGAGAGGATGCTCCGCTCAATCCCCGCTTCCCGCATAAATTCGAGATGGGCCCGTTCGCTCCAATCGGGAAGCGCAAACCCGTCTACGGCAAGCGGGTCGATATTCAAAGATTTTAAGCCACACTTGTATG
Source organism: uncultured Clostridia bacterium (assembly GCA_947624225.1). GTDB lineage: Bacteria > Bacillota > Clostridia > Christensenellales > Borkfalkiaceae > Gallimonas. The sequence continues at coordinate 8,051 of CANQJF010000004.1, read as the reverse complement.
CGGGGGTGATGATATGCGCATGAAAATCTATGGGCATCCTATTTCTCCTCGATGAATTTTTGCACGCGCATTTTGAGGTGATACTTCTCGCGGAGGGCGGCGATTTCTTTCATCATCGGGCTCTTGTGATGGAAATCGAGAGCCTCCTCACTTTCCCAAGCATCGATGAGGAGCACCGTTTCGGGATCGTCCATGGGGAAGAAGTATTCATAGCGAAGATTGCCTTGCTCGGCGCGAATGGCATCCACAAGTCCGCTCGCTTTCATCTCCTCCGCAAACTTTCTCGCGCTGCCGTCGCTGCCCGTATAGTAGATATTGATCGTAAATGCCATGCTTTGCCTCAGGGGAGTTGGTTGTATTCTTCTTCCGAAACGGGCTCTAACCACTCGTTCGAGCCCTTTTCACCCGGTACCTCGATGGCGAGGTGGGAAAACCAGCTGTTCTTCGCCGCACCGTGCCAATGCTTGACGCCGGCGGGGATGTTGATGCAGTCGCCCGGGTGCATCTCCACGGCTTGCTTACCCCACTCCTGATACCAGCCGCGCCCCGCGACGCAGATCAAAATCTGTCCGCCCCCCTTTGCGGCGTGGTGAACGTGCCAATTGTTGCGGCAACCCGGCTCGAAAGTGACGTTGAAGATGCCGACTTGGGTCTTGGAGACGGGCGCGAGGTAGCTCCTCCCGCTGAAATACTGTTTGAAGCCGTCGTTGGGCGCGCCAATCGGGAAGATCATCGCATTTTCGTGCGCCGCCATAGCGCTTTCCGCGCTCTCTTCCGCCCAGACATCTTTCGCCATGTTGAATACCGCCCACGCCTTGGGCCAGCCGGCATAGAAACCGACGTGCGTGACGACCGCGGCGATCTCTTTCTTGGTTACGCCCGCCTTTTTGGCATTTTCGAGGTGATAGCGGAGCGAACTGTCCGTAATGCCCGAAGCCATGAGCGCGACCACCGTGATGATGCACCGCGTCTTGTGGTCGATATCTTGGTTGTTCCAATTCTCGCCGAAGAGAACGTCGTCGTTGTAGTGCGCAAAGTCGGGAGCAAACTCCCCCAAAGCCTTTCTTCCCGCGTCCTGTGTGATCTTCTTCATAAAATAACTCCTTTGATTGATTTTTTAGGCTCTTGTTGCTAATTTTTCAGTGGAATTCAGATACCGCGTTCTTCATAACTTCAAGCTCTCCACCCAAGATTTGAGTGAGCTTTCGCTTGCGCCGTTGATGACCTTCCCGCCTTTAAAGACGGCATTCGGGGCGCAGGGCCGAAGTGCGCTCTCCGTTTTGCCGAGCCCGCTGCCGCCGCTCGTCGCAAAGAGGACGATCTGTTTGCCCGAAAAATCGTAACTTTCGAGGAAAGTTTTGATAATCGTCGGCGCGGTGTACCACCAGATGGGAAAACCGAGAAAGACGACATCAAAGGCACCCATGTCCGCGACACGGCTTTCGATTTCGGGGCGAGAAGCGGGATCGTTCATCTCCAAAGTGGAGCGGCTTCGCTTGTTCGTCCAATCGAGGTCGGCGCTCGTGTAGGGAGTTTTGGGTTGGATCTCAAAGAGGTCTGCATTCGCAACTTTTGCAAGAATGCTTGCCGCCCTCTTCGTCACACCGCTTGCCGAGAAATAGGCCACCAAAATTTTCTGATTCATACTTCATTCTCCTTTCCTGCTCAGCAGGTTGATTACACAGTGATAGGTGAGTTCATAGACGGAATGATATACAAACGGCACGTTTGCCCGCGCCATTGCGGTGCGCTGTTTCTCCGTGACTTCCGCATACGGATAGACGCCATAGACAAACGGGAGGAAGATATACAAGAGCTCTTTGCGCTCGGCCTCCCCAAGCGGGGTAAATTTTGCAAAACACCTGTCGAGCGCACGGATGGATTCGCCATAGGCCTCCTTGAACTCGGCAAGGTTCTCCGGACGGCTGTTCTCCTCCATGTCATAGTTGTTCATCGTCATGAGTTTTAAAAGCAGCCGCCTGTCTTCGAGAATGCGGGCAAGGGCCGCCGCGAGCTCCTCGGCAGACAAACTTTCATGCTCCTCACATAGCGCATTCAGAGCCCCTATCCATGTCTCGTATTCCCGTTTGAGGAGGGCGAGGAAGATCTCCTCTTTCGTCTGAAAATAATTATAAATGGACGTGCGCGTAAACGTGGTGACCGCCCCGATCTCCTTGATGGTGATCTCCTTGAAGCTCATTGTTGCATAGAGCTTTTCACAGGCGTTTACGATCTCCTCTTTCCTTGCGTCGGCCAATTCTTTGGACCCTTTCGGCATTTGCTGCTCCTCAATGTGGATTTTTACTGACACTGTGTCAATTATAGCACCATTCTGACACCGTGTCAACTATTTTGACAAAAAAATTTTTTGGGGATATGACCATACCTCGTCGCCACCCCACCTCATCCGCCCCTTCGGGGCACCTTCCCCAAAGGGGAAGGCAAGAATAGCGGACTTCGTTTGAGGGGATACACTCCCCGCTCGGCTTCGCCTCGGGGTCGGTATGACAGCGAGGACAGCAAGGACTCGACCACGCTTGGTCGACACCCCACCCCCCTCCCCCCCTCCCATGGAAGGGGCACGGACTTCGTTTGAGGGGATACACTCGGGCTTCGCCCTCGGTATGACAGCGAGGACAGCAAGGACTCGACCACGCTTGGTCGACACCCCACCCCCCTCCCCCCCTCCCATGGAGGGGGCAAGTGCGTCGCTCCGCACGCGTGGAGGGGGGCAAAAAGAAAGGAGCCGACGGCAAAATGCCGTCGGCTCCCATTTTGATTGTTACAACGTTCCAAATTTTTCAGAAAACTTATTGTTAGGGTAATTCACATAATTCACCACGCACATTATATGAACCGTACTTGGGAACGACTACCTCATAGAGCGTGTTACCGTTTCCATCGGTATATGTCACGGTAACTTCTACGTGTGCATACACGGTCTTCGTCGTTATGCCAAATGTTGTTTCATAAGATGTTGCATTGTTTTCTATATAATTAGGATTATTCTTGTCGGTCCCGATAGAGAATTTGCGTTGAACCGATTTGATGATTCCCTTATCATTTGCAAATGCACCTACAAGTGTCTCCGGGGTCTCAGCGATAGAAACGTCATATGTAACTTTATTCCAACCGCTTATTCTACTATTCCCACTCATCGTGAAGCTATACATCGGTTTTGCCCACAGGGCTTCGACGGTGATGGTGGAAACTTCGGAAGCGTTGAGTTGCGTGATTTGCCTCCAACCGTTCTCGTCTTTGAAATACCAACCGAGGAAAGTGTAGCCATCTGATGTGGGAGTAAGAAGTTTATAATCGGTGGCGTTGAATTGGGTCGTGTAGCTCCAAATTCCGTCGGCAGATGTCGCCTCGTAACCCTCAATGGTGAATGTTACTACGCTTTGATAGGTGATGATCGCGGGATAGGTCGCCTTGAACTTCGCGCCGTCCCCCGTGATCTCGGGAGTTCCTTGCCATTCCCCCACTCTTCCGCCGTCGGATATGGGAGAAGCGGCGAGTTCGAATTGCGTGACGCCCGTGACGGTGTGGTGCTTCCCGCCAAGGTCTATGTCTGCACCGTACTTCATCTCTTGACTATGGTAGTATCTGTGCTCTGCTCCATCGTAATCCCAGCCGAATTGCTTGCCGAGCGCCTCATCCGTCGTGTAGAATGTGACCTCATACATCTGAATGCTCTGCTCTCCTATCACGAGTTCGCGCGAAGTGGGAACCTCCTCGCCGACCGCAACGGCGGAGCCATTGAGAGGATGATATGCAAATTGCACGTCTTCGACGGGAAGTGCGGGGTAGACGAGTTCGCTATATAGAGTGTTGACGGGATTTCCGTCGTTGCCCGTGGAAACGATCACTTGCTGCGTGCCGAGGTCTGCCGTGGCGCCCGCATAGGTCTTGTACTTGTAGGAAACGGTCGTCTCCTGCCCCTCGAGGAACTTGTACTCCACGGAGCCGTCCTCCGCCGTTTGGGTCCAACCGTTTTCGGCGTTGAGCTTTTCCACCATGCCGCCAAACCCGCGATGCTTGTCGGAGAGGTCGGCAACAAACGCACTCTGCGTTTTGTCCTCTGCATCCGCTTCCATGACACCGCCGGGATTATGCCAACGGAGGTTGATTGACGCATTGATTACGGAAACAATCGATGCCGAGACGCTGATATCGTGGAAGTAGCCGTCTGTATCCTCTTTCAAATTGACGACGATGTCATTGAGCACGCCCTTGGCGAGTGCGGCTCCGTTGAGCGTGAGATCCCACGTGGCGGGCTTTGTGTTGCCCTCGGCGTCGACTTCTTCCGGAGTGAAAACGTAAGATTTGAGTACATCGGCGAGCCGCTGCCCGAAGTCGATTTTCTCGGCAGGAGCTGTTTCCTTATTCGACGAGCTGTTGATTTGTTCGCTGATATACGCCCACAACTTGTCGCCCATATTGAAGAGGAAGCCGAGATGATCGAAGATGTTCGCGGTGAAGTTCGCCGCCGGCATTGCACGGTAGATGGTAATGGGTGTGGTGTAATTTTTCCAACCTCGATCATAATAGTTCGTCTGCACACGCTTGATGTAGACCATGTCGTCCTTTAATGTGAGATCTACCGTGCTGTTACCGTTGATGATATGTCCGTCTATTCCTATAATCCACCCCCCAATTGCGGCGATGGAACTATAATTCCCCTCATATTCAAGACGGAGATTGAGCGCAAGTTTGCCCTGCTCGTCAACCGTAACGGAGATCGCGACAATTTTAATATTGAGTTCGATCAAATCAAGACTACCGAGGTGGAGGTTTACTCCGATACTCCCATCGATGTAGAAGTAATTGTTGACGAGATAGTGGTGCGGCGTCTCTTCGCCCGAGATGATCTTCTCCGTCTGTTCGCCCGCCTCGTTGACGCCGTGCGTGGCGCTCTTTGCAATGGCGAGAATGAGCTTTTCCGCGCCGAGGAAGCTCTGATATGTCCCAGTCGGAACAGAGGGCGTCACTTTGTTGTAATCAATGGTGCCGTTCAGCGTTGTGTTCTCCGTGCCCGCCTTATTATAGATATTGGAGAGATTGAGGCTTGTAAAGTGGCCGTAATGATAGTCTTGTTCGTCTTGGGTGTCGGCCTCTTTTGTAAGGGTCGCCTCGACGTCAGCCAGCCCCTTTATGCCATAGAGTTTCTCGGAGTTGAGTGCAATGGTGAGAGTTGTGAGGTCGGTGGCTGCATCCGTCTCGACCGTAAGCTCTTTCAGATAGTCCTTTATGAGCAACATGTCGGCGGATTCTGCGGGCTCTGCCAATGCTGCGGGTTCCGCGGGCTCCGACGGCGTTTCCTTGGCACCGAGAAGTCCCGAAAGAAGCGGGGAAACGATGTTGCCAAACGCTTTGAGCTGCTCCACATTTTCAAGCGAGAGCCACTTGGAGATCATATAGTTGTTGAGGATCTCCACGTCTATGCCGAACATGGGAAGCGCCGAGGAAAGCAGCGTGAGGATCTCGTTCGATGGCGCATACAACCGCACAGGATTGTAGCCCGTTACCGTCTCCGCGGTGGAATTTACGTCGCCGAACTGCGAAAGCGTGACATAGAAGTCGAGCATGTTATCTTTCTTCGCACCCTCTTTATTCACCGTCGCATCCCCGTTTTCATCCATCTCGGGCGCGCCGTCGAGGATATAGAGGTCGATATAAAGGCTGCTGTCCGCATTATTCCTCGCCTCAATATTGATGGATGCGTGCGCGAACACATCGGTATCCACCCAAAGATTCTTCCCGTCGACATCGAGATGGATGAGGTTGCTGCTGCCGCGGTGCGTCGACATGGACGCATTGATGTCATACTTGACGCCATCAGATCCTTGATAGGCGTCGTCGGTCGAGGTGACCGTACCCTCAAAAGTGAGCGTGAGGTCGGTCGCGTTGAGAAGATCCACTGCGGAGCCGAGATAGCCGATGATCGCCTTGAAGTCGGCCATTTCGAGATAGTTGATCTTCGGCATTTCGGGGAATTCAACAATGTTATTCCCCTCCTCGTCCGTGCCGCTGTAAGTTGCGTTCTTCAAGAAGAGCATGCTGTCGCCGAGGCGAAGCGCGGAGCCGAGAGAGCCGTTCAATTGCAAGCCGAGGAAGCTGGAATCATCGGACGGGAGGAAGCTGTCATCGGACGGGAGGAAGAGCCGCGCAAGGAGATCGCCGTAATGCACAGAGACATCGCTCTCCGTCGTTTCGAATGTGAGCGCCTTGACGATTTCCGCCCACAGGGGAGTGGAGGAAGCGCCATCGGATCGGCTATCTTTCGAGGTCGAATTGAACAATTCGTCGGGCGCGGGAAGCGGATTATTCTTGTTGTCCACAAGCATATTCTCGATGATCTTGTACAAGTTGCCATACACATCGAGGAACGCCTCTTGGAGGGTGCCGACTTCGTTTATAACGATCTTCGCGCCAAGCGAGCCGCATGCAAAGCTCACCATATTCTCTTTCTCGTCGTAACGGAGGTACACCTCTAACTGCACTTTCTTCTGCAAATAAATGTTGGCATGCAATTGGACCTTTATCCCGTCTTTAAAGGAGAGAACGGCATTTTCGATCTCCACGTCGATCTCGAAGTCATTTAAGAACAGGACGAGATCCCCATAGAACGAAACCGCTTTGTCTGTAAGGATCTTTTGAATATTTTCGAGCAAGGGCGAGAGGTCGAGATAGCCCTCTGTGACGGGGGTGAAGTCGACGCCGCTCTTTATCGTGATCGTTGCACCGAGGGCCTTTACGGTGATCGTCCCGGTCTCGGTGGACGCCTCGGGAGCGGCGAGCTCCGTCTTGGTGATCTCCACTTCCACATTGCCGAGTTTGAAATCCACGCCAAGTGCGCTCAGGAGCTCGTTGGCCGCAACGGTAAGATTAAGAACATTATCTTCGCCGCTTTGTACCTCTTTAAACACAGGGATGAGGGCGCGCAAATCGAGGTTGAAGAGCTTTTCGATGAGCGTTTCCGCATTCGTATCCCCACTCGCTCCCACAAGAGAGGTGACAAGCGCGCTCGCCTGCTTAACATCGAGACACACTTTAAGGCCTTGCTTGGGATCTTTGTCGTAAACCGCGAGATAGACCACGTCGCCCGCATACACGACCCCGATCTTTTTGAGCGCGCCCTCGTCATATTTGAGCGTGAACTCGGCTTGTGCTTTCAAGGGATCGATGCCCAAAGAAATGGTCCCCGAAACGGTGAGTTTGCCCGAAGTGTAGGAAACATCCGCGCTGAGATAGCCATCCTTGATCAGCGTTGCAATTGTATTGGCGTATTGGACAATGTCAATATAGCCCGTGGTGTCTGCGGTGAACGGATCGCCCTGCGAGATTACAATTGTTGCATTCAAGTCCGAGGCCTCTACGGTGATTGTCCCGGACTTAGTGATTTCTACTTCCACTTTGCCGAGATTGAACTCCACGCCGAGTGCGTTTAGCAACTCCGTGCCTGCAATGGCAAGCGAAAGCGTGTCCTTTTCCTCCGTGAGTGTGAGTACTTCGTCGAATTTGAGAGAAAGCAGCTTCTCGATGAGATCCTTTTCTTGGGTATCCCCTTGGGGAAGATCGATAAACTGCCCAATGAGCGCCACCGCATCGTTTACGTTCGCACGGATCTTCATGCCGCCCAATTCGAGATAGACGACTTTGTCTCCATAAATGACCTTTATTTGTTGTTTCGTTTTTCCGTAATTAAGCGTGAGCGTCCCCTGCACTTTGAGGGTTTCAAGCGCAAGATCTATCTGCCCCGTGATATTAAGTTTGCCAGAGGTGTAAGAGACATCCGCACTGAGATAGCCACCCTGGATTAGTGTTGCAATTGTATTGGCATATGCAACGATGTCTATGTAGCCAGTGGTGTCTACGGTGAACTGTGTGCCCTGCGAGATAATAATTGTTGCACCCAAGTCCAAGGCCTCTACGATGATTGTTCCGGACTTGGTGATCTCTACTTTCGCCTCTCCGAGATTGAACTCCACGCCGAGCGCTTTTAGCAACTCCGTGCCCGCGATGGCAAGCGAAAGCGTGTCCTTTTCCTC